>JBDHDM010000164.1:0-13210 GCA_039591515.1 Gemmatimonadota bacterium
CCCGAGGGGCGGACCGCGATGATCGACGGGGGCGCCGACGCACCGCTGCGTTACCTGCAGCAGATGAGCGTCGACTCCATCGACCTGCTCGTGGCAACCCACCCCCACACGGACCATATCGGTGGGCTGGACGACGTCCTCACCGCGCGGCCCGTCCGCTTCTTCATGGACAACGGGGTGCCGCACTCGACGGCCACGTATGCCCGTCTCATGGCGACACTCGACCGTCTCGAAGAGGTGACCTATCTGCGCGCGACGCCCCGGACGATCACGCTGGGAAGCGTGACGCTCGAGGTCCTTCCGATCCCCGCCGCCGATGCGCGGCTCAACGATCGGTCCGTGGGCTTGGTTCTTCGCTTCGGTGACTTCACCGCGTTCCTGAGCGGGGACTCGGAGGCGCACCAGTTGAACGAGTGGACGAGCCGGGGCGACGTGCCCGACGTGGTGCTGCTCAAGGCGCCCCACCACGGGAGCGTGAACGGCTTCACGAGAGACTTCTTGGCCGCCGCCCGACCCGATGTGGTGGTCGTGTCGGTGGGTGCGGACAACGCCTACGGGCACCCGCGGCCCGAGGCACTGACGGCCTATGCGGCGGTCGGCGCGCGAGTGCTTCGAACCGACCGCAGCGGGCACGTGACTGTGCTGGGTCACGCGGACGGCAGCTTCGAGGTCGTGACCGGACCCGATGCGCGCGCCCTCGGGCCGGACCCGGCGACGGTCGGGGCGACGAACGCGACCGGGGTGTGGGCCGGGCGCCTCCTGCATCTGAACGGTGAGTACGCGGTATTGGTCAACAGCTCGGTCGAAGACGTGCCGATCGGAGGGTGGCGCCTCTGCGACCTTCGGAGCCGGTGCTTTCGCTTTCCACCCGGCGCGCGCATCGTGGGCGGCGGTCAGGTGCGGGTCTACACGGGCTACGGCACGAGCGACGGGCTGTCATTCTTCATGAACAACGACCGGGCGGTGTGGAACAACGACGGAGACGAGGCGACGCTCTTCGACGAGTGGGGCGTCATGGTGCTCCGCTACGTCTACTAGCTGCATGAGCGATCCGGAGCACGAGGTCTGGGTCGTGGACCGCGTGGTGGATGGAGTGGTGGTCCTCATCGAAGATCAGGGTGAGCTCGTGGCGGAGGTCGCCGCAGGCGAGCTGGGCCCACACGCCGTCGAGGGTGCCGTGCTCGTCGTCCCGTTGGGCGCCGTCGGGGAGCCCGTTTGGAGCCAGGCGGAGCGCGATCCGGAACAGGAGGACGTACGCCGGGCGGAGGCCGAGGAGGTGCTGCGTCGGCTGCAGGAGCGGGATCCGGGCGGGGACGTCGAGGCGTGACCACCCCGAGGCCGCGGGTCGTGGCGATCATGGTCGTCGCGGCCACGGCGGTCATCGCACGGCCGGCCGCCGGGCAGAGCGCGGGGAACGCGCCTCCGTCGTATCCGGTCGACCCCATCACGGTGCCGCGACCGACCATCACCGCGACCCCTGTCTCGGAGCCGATCCTCATCGACGGCTTGCTCGACGAGGCGGCTTGGTCGAGAGCGGTGCCATCTCGCGACACGTGGATCCAGACGGTTCCGGACCTCGGCATGCCGGCGTCCCAGGAGACGATCCTCCGCATCGTGTACGACGACGAGAAGCTCTACGTCGGCGCGATCCTCTTCGACGAGGATCCCCGCAGCTTGAGCATACCGGGCTTGGAGCAGGACTTCGACACGCCCAACTCGGACATGTTCGGCATTGCCCTGGACACGTACCTCGACAAGCAAAACGGCTTCCTCTTCGCGGTGAATCCGGCGGGCGCCCTGTGGGACGCGCAGGCGTTCAACGACCAGAGGGACATGGCGCCGGCGTGGGAAGGCATCGTGGAGGCGCGCACGTCGATCAACGACTCCACCTGGGTCGTCGAGATGGCCATCCCGTTTTCGACGCTGCGCTTCCGACCGGTCGAGGGAGAGCAGGTCTGGGGCGTGAACTTCTCACGGCGCATCCGGCGTCGGAACGAGGACGCGCTCTGGGCACCGCTTCCGCTGCAGTATCGTGTCTACAAGTTCTCCATGGCCGGCACGATGGAAGGGCTCTCCGACCTGCCGAGCGGACGGAACCTGTGGATGAAGCCGTATGCGCTCGGCAATACGCTGTCCGGGAGCCGATTCGATGAGCAGACCACCGACGGAGACATCGGGCTCGACGTGAAATGGGGACTGACCCCGCGCATGACCCTCGACCTCACGGCGAATACCGACTTCAGCCAGGTCGAGGTCGATCGGGAGCAGGTCAACCTCACGCGCTTCTCGCTCTTCTTCCCTGAGCGCCGGGACTTCTTCCTGGAAAACGAAGGCACGTTCGCTTTTCAGGACATCTCGATCCGCAACTACCGCACAGGGAGCAACCCGAGCCGGTTCCGGCTCTTCAACTCGAGGCAGATCGGGCTTTCGGACACCCGCGAGCCTCTGCCGATCGGGGGAGGCGCGCGGCTCACGGGCCGCATGGGCGACCGCTTCGAGGTCGGGTTCTTGAACATGCAGACACGCTCGCTCGACGGTCTGTCCGACGGATCGAGCTACGCCGCGGAGAACTTCGCCGTCGCACGCGCGAAGTTCCATCTCGACGGCGGGAGCACGGTGGGCGCGATGTTCGTCAACCGTCAGGAGACGGGTGGATCGAATCCGTCCGCCTACAATCGATCGTACGGCGTCGACGCCAACGTCCAGCTCGCGCAGAATCTCCTCCTGTCCAGCTACTGGGCGCGGACCGACGACTCGTCACCCGTCGGCTCCGACGGGAACATCGGCATGTTCCAGGCCGCGTATCGGGACGCATTCTGGGACATCTCGGGTCTGTTCAAGCACGTCGGCGACGGTTTCGCCCCCGAGACCGGCTTCATCGATCGGACCGCCGTGCGTCGGTACTTCGCGACCGTGGGTGTTCACCCCCGGGTGCTCCGCCTGGGTATCCGCGAGGTCAACCCGTACGTGGACTTCGACACGTACACCAACCTGTCGGACGCGGTGGAGACCCGATCGCTCGAGGCCGGGACGATCGTGTCGCTCATGATGGGCGGGCGGGTGACGGCCACCGTCGCGAACCGGTACGAGCGGCTCTTCGAGGAGACGCCGATCGCCGGCGTGCCGGTCTCGCCGGGCACGTACGAGTGGGTCGAGCCGTCGGTGGGGCTTTCCACTCCGGGGAATCTCCCGCTCTTCCTATCGGGCTCGTTTCGGTGGGGCGATTTCTACGACGGGACCCGGTCCTCACTCACCGGGGAGCTCACCTTTCGCCCCAACCCCCACGTCTCCGTCGAGGTGGGCCTGCAGCGCAACGACCTGGAGCTCGGGAGTGAGGCGTTCACCGCGGACCTCTACAGCGCCGGGGTCCGCCTCGCCCTCAATACGCGGGTCTTCTTCTTCACCTTCGTGCAATACAACGAGTCAACGGACGAGCTCATCACGAACGCTCGCTTCAACCTGATCCACGCGCCGCTCTCCGACGTCTTCCTCGTCTATACCGAACGACGCAGCCTCGCCGACCTCGTGGTGGACCCCGTTGTGGAACGGGGAATCACCCTGAAGGTCACGAAGCTGTTCGCGTTCTGAGGTCCGCCCCCGACCGGAGCTCGTTCCCGCACGTCCACGCGGCCGCGGCGTCCACGGCGGGACGGAGCGCTGGAAAGAGGTGCTCCGGTCCGATCAGGTCGGTGATTCCTCCGGCTACCAGCTTCTGGTGCAACGGTCCCTTGACGCCGCTCATGAAGACGCGTCCCCCGCGCCCGAACACCTCGTAGACGATCTCCTGGAGCATGTGCAGACCGGTGGAGTCCGTGCGGTTGATCGGGTACGCGTCGATGACGAGCACGATGCGTCGTGAGGCTGGGGCGGGCGTGTCCTTCCCGGTGGGCTCCCGGGGCGTCGCGGCGGACGCCTCGGCCTGCGCGACACAGGCTCGGGCAGCGTCCCGGAAAGCCTCGGCGTTACCGTAGAAGAGGGAGGCGTCGAGGCGGAGCACGGCCACTCCGGGCTCCACGATCGCGAACGTCGCGATAGTGATCGGTGCCGGGGATCCTGCCCAGCACTGCGATGTGCGGGCGGGTGATCTGATGGAGCACGACGGCCACCGAAAGCGCCACCCCGACGAGGATGCCCTCCTCGATTCCGAGGGCGAGGGTGGCCACGAAGGTCGCCAGCATGAGTGCGAAGTCCTTCTGGTCGATGCGCCAGAGCGCGCGCGCCCCCTTCACGTCCACGAGCCCGGCCACCGCCACGACGATGATGGCCGCGAGAATCGCCTTGGGGAGGTGGTGGAAGAGCGGCGTCAGAAAGAGCAACGTCAACGCGATGACTCCGACGCTGACGAGAGCCGAGACCTGGGTCCTGGCGCCGGCGTCGACGTTCACGGCCGTGCGCGAGAAGCCGCCGGTGACCGGGAACGACTGGAAGAGCGCACCCGCGAGGTTGGCGGCTCCGAGTGCCCTGAGCTCCTGGTCGGGGTCGATGTCGTAGCGGAAGCGCGATGCGTACACCTTCGCCACCGCGATCGACTCCATGAAGCCCACCAAAGAGATCGCGAATGCCGCGGGGAGGAGGGCGACGGCGTCGGACGGTGCGAGGGTGGCACCGAGGGTACCGAGCCCGGGGATCTCGAAGCCCGGCAGCGCCGGGATGGGCAGCCCGGAGGGCACGGCTCCGACGATCTGCACACCGCGCGCACCGAACCCGAAGATCCAGGAGACCACGGTGCCGACGATGACGACCGTCATCGGCACCGGTAGCCTGGGGAAGAGTCGGCGAAGCCCGACGCCGGCGACGATCGCGGTGATCCCCACGCCCAGCGTGAGCGGGTGCACGGAACGCCATCCGGCCGCCAGCGCGAGGACCATTTCGTGAACGTGGCCCTTGCCGATGTCCAGCCCGGTCAGCCCTCCGAGCTGGCTGGTCGCGATCATGATGGCGGCGGCCGACGTGAACCCGGCCAGCACCGGATGGGACAGGAGGTTCACGAGGAACCCGGCCCGCAGCATGCCCATGAGGAGCTGGATGACCCCGATGAGCCCCGAAAGGAGAATCGCGAGCGTGATGTACCGGCCGGGATCGCCGTCCGCCAACGGGGCCACACCGCTCGCGACCAGCAACGCGGCCATGGCCACCGGGCCGACCGACATGTGCCGCGAGGTGCCGAGCAGCGCATAGGCGGCCATCGGCACGACCGCCGCGTACAGGCCGTACACCGGTGGGAGGCCGGCGATCAGCGCGTACGCCATCCCCTGGGGGATGAGGACGACCCCGACCGTCAGCCCGGCGGCGAGGTCCGTCGAAAACCCCTCGCGCCCGTAGGACCCGAGGGAGCGGGCGAGGGGGAGTCGCCCCCCCCACGCCCGTACCATCTGGCTGGTGGTCGTCAAGCGACCCCCGCCGAAACGCCAGCGTCACGCAGCCCCGGCCAGGCAGCGAACTCGCCGTCGATCAGCGTCACGTCGTACCCCTCGCGCGCGAGGAGCGCGGCTGCCGCGGACGCGCGGTTTCCGGTCCGGCAATAGGTGAGCACCGGCTTGTCCTTCGGGATCTCGGCCAGCCGGTTGGCGAGCCGCGTGTGGGCGATGTTGATCGCCCCCGGAACGTGGACGGCGAACTCGGCCGCGCCACGCACGTCGAGAATCGTGTACATCTCGGCGTCCATGCCGGTATCGAGATCGTGGAAGTCCACCCGCTTGATGATCTCCTCGGAGAGCCCACACTCGACCAAGGCCGAAGGCGGGACGAAGCCGGCGATGTTGTCGTAGCCGATGCGTACGAGGGTCCGAACGGCCTCGTCGACTTCCGAGGACTCGACGATCAGGTAGATGTCGTCCGATGGGTCGACGTAGGAGCCGACGATCATCGGGAAGTTGATTCCGAGCGGCGCGTGCAACGAGCCCGGAACGTGACCCGCCATGAAGCCCTTCCGATCGGAGCGCGTGTCGACGATGACGGCTCCCTCCAGCGATCCCCTCTCTGCGAGCTCCTCGATCGAGTAGAGCTTCGGCGCAGGGAGGTCCCCGAGGACCGGGACCCCGTTCTTGTTGAGGTCCTTCATCCTCGCGAAGTAGAGAGGCGGCTCGGGCTGTCCCTCTAGGATCGCGTTCACGAAGCCGTCTTCGGTGTCGAAGGCGAGAGACGCGTTGAAGCGCCGCTCGTACCCGACGGTCGACTGCGGAATCGAGCCGAGCGCCTTCCCGCAGGCGCTGCCGGCGCCGTGGCCCGGCCACACCTGAACGTGGTCGTCCAGGGCGAGGAAGCGCTTCGTGGACTCGTACAGCCGGCGTGCCGACGGCTCACGCACGCCCGCGATGCCGGCGGCGGTCTCGAGGAGGTCGGGGCGACCGAGGTCGCCGACGAAGACGAAGTCGCCCGAGGCGATCCCCATCGGCTCACTGGCGCCTCCGCCGAGGTCGGTGATCAGGTAGCTCATGTGCTCGGGTGTATGCCCGGGCGTGTGCAGCGCCTTGATCCTGATGTTGCCGATCATGAACTCGTCTTCGTCGTTCAGGAAGGTGACGTCGTAGTCCGAGCCCTTGGCCCAGTTGTACTTCCAGTCCGCGTCGCCCTCGTCCGAGACGTACAGCTTCACATCGTGCTGCTCGGCGAACTCGCGAAGGCCCGACAGGAAGTCGGCGTGGATGTGTGTCTCCGTGGCGGCGACGATGCGCAAGCCTTCTTCGGCCGCGATCCGCACGTAGCGGTCGATGTCCCGCTCGGGATCGATGACCAGGGCCTCACCGGTCGCCTGACAGCCGACGATGTATGCGTACTGTGCGAGCTCGGCATCAAATATCTGGCGAAAGAACATGTGGGTCTCCGTGTGTTGTTGCGATTTCGTTCAGAGGTTCACGCCTCGCAGCGGAGGAGGCGGACCGGGGTGGGCCTCACGAGTGAGGCAGACGCTGGCGCAACGCGCCGTAGGTCCAAACGCCCAGCAGGGCGCTCAGGAAGGCGACGGCCATCACCGTGACGCCGTTGCCGAAAAGCACGTAGATCGGGCCCGGGCAGGCCCCGAGGAGTCCCCACCCGAGGCCGAAGGCCGTCCCGCCGAGCCAGTACTGCCAGCCCGGCGCCTGGAACCGGTCCTGCGGAATCTCCATGGGACGGTTCGTGACGGACCGCGCCTCGAGGCGCTTGATCAGCTGGACGCCCAGCGCACCGACGGCGACGGCGGAACCGATGATGCCGTACATGTGGAAGGCCTGGAAACGGAACATCTCCTGGATCCGGAACCAGGACACCACCTCGGCCCGGGTGAACACGATGCCGAGGGCGACACCCAGCAGCAGGTAGGGCCAGAGCCGCTCCGGCTTCGTGGCCATCGACGCGCCCGCGCCGGTTGTCGCGTGCGTGCCGGACTCGATCGGGGTGTTCCCCGGAATTTCGTCGCGCGTCTTCATCACGAGCCTCCGCCGAGGATCAGGGGGAGGATCAGGTGCGTGGAGATGAGGCCACCCACGAAGAAGCCGATGACGGCGACCAGCGACGTGACCCGCATCGCCGAGAGGCCCGAGATGGCGTGGCCGGAGGTGCACCCGTTCGCGTAGCGCGTTCCGAACCCGACGAGGAACCCGCCGCCCACGACCATGATGATGCCGGGCAGCGTGGCGAGAGCACTCCAGGAGAAGACCTCTACCGGCACGACGCCGGTGAGGTCGGTCAGCCCGAGCCCGGTCAGGTCGGCCCGGGTCGCGGCGGAAATGGCGACTTCACCCGGCCCCGTCATGGCGGCGACGAAGCCACCGAGGACGAGGCCCAACGCCATGGTGAGGCGCCAGGCGCCGCGGTTGCGCCACGAGTATCGGAAGTACTCGATGTCGCGCGGGAAGGTGGCTGCGCAGACGTCCCGGAAGGTAGAGGAAATGCCCCACTTTCGTCCCGCATACAGGTACACCAGCGGGACCGTGAGTCCGATGAGAGGGCCGGCCACGTACCAGGGCCACGGTTGCGTCAAGAAGTCCATGGATTCGCTCAGGAGGGTCGGGTGTGGTGGAGGTGGATCGGGATCAGCTGCCTGTGCCGAGAAGCGCGGCCTGCTCTGCTGCCTGCTCCTCGAGTCGGCCGCACATGATCTCGCAGAGCACGCCGACCGACGGGTCGGAAACGCTGTAGTAGGCGTACAGCCCTTCTTTGCGGCGATCGACGAAGCTCGAGTTTCGCAGGAGTCCGAGGTGCTTGGAGACGTTCGCCTGGTTGAGGCCTGTTTCTTCGACGAGCTCCGAGACCGTACGCTCTCCTGCGAGGAGGACGTTCAGGATCCGCAGCCGGGCCGGTTCGGCCAGGACGCGGAAGCGCTCGGCGATCTGATCGAGAATCTCGGGGGGGAGGGAATGAGGCATCAGGATCCCGTGGTGGTCGACTGTCGGAAGGGAGTTGCACATGGAGATCATCGCCGACGTACTCGGCGGAGATCCACGGTGCTAAGTAACTGCATGACCAGATGGTAATGTAGTTGTGTAGATGAGGCAACCCCGGGCGGAGACGCTCGGACGGGCGGGCCGCCGAGGGGCCGCGGCCATAGGCTGAGGGTGCCGGCCCGAGGGTGTCGGACGACGGCTGTCGTGGACTCAGCTTCCCCAGAGGACCTGCATGGCCTCGCTGTAGGGCACCAGCTCCGGCGGACCACCCGGCTGCGTCGGCACGAACACCCACGGCTGGCGATCCGCGTAGTGCTCGACCACGACGGCGTTCGCCTCCGGGCCGAGGTCACGAACGAAGAGGGGGGCGCCGCTCTCGAGCCCGGGGAGGTCACCCTGCCAAAGGAGGGGGGCGAGCGCCACGGCACCGAAGCGGTCCGCCCGCAGCTCGCGAGTGCATTCCGGGGAGAAGCGCTCCCCCTCACGCGTGCGGAGCGTCGTTCCGTCTGGCGACGGAGGGCGGAGCAGATCGGCCGGAGCGCCCGGTAATTGCCGGAGGTCGATCCGGGGCAGCGCGGCCGCGACGCGGACCTCCCCGGCCGCGCGCGCGTCCGTGTATTCGTGGAGGCCGCAGTTCGTGTTTCGCCGGAGTGCACTGTTGACCGAGTCCTGACGCATGCCGGCCGTGCCTTGGAGCCTCGCGCTCAGTCGCTCGTCCCAGGACGTGTGCACGAACACCAAGGAAGGCGCCCCGCCAGGAAGCTCGGGCACGCTGAGCCTGGCGACGAGGTCTTCGTCCCACGCGTAGCTCGCCACCCGATCGGGGATACCCAGGACCGCCGCCATCCCCAGCGCGCTCAAAGCGGTCCAAGTGGCGACGCCGAGGATGTCGAGCCTTCGACGGCCTGCGGATGGTTCCACCGCGTCGGGCGGATCCGGAGCGTCCGGGGGCGTAGAGGCGTTCCCGAGCTCCGGAGCTCTCGGGGCGCTTCGATGCCGGCTCGAGGAGCTGTCGTGGAAGAGGGGCGCGAGTGCAAGGCAGCCGAGGGCGAGCCACGCGGGGGCCGCCTCGTATAGCATGCGGGTACCGTGGAACCAGTACAGCATGTTGCCGACCACCGGGACCAACGCGAACGACAGGAGGAAGGCGGCGCCGCGGGGAAGCGTGCGGGCGAAGATCAGCCACAGTCCGATCGCGACGCCGACGGGGATCGGCGTTTCCAGGAGCTGCGTCCCGAACGCGACCAGGTCGGTGGAGGTGAAGCCGACCGCGTCGAGCGGCGTGTAGGGGTTTCCCCAGGGGTCGGCATGGAACCCCAGCTTGTGGCGTTCTCCGAAGGCGGCGAGGTAGCCCAGGTTGGCGGGTCCGCCGAACAGAACCTGGTTGTACCATCCCAGCCCGAGCGCGAACGGGATTCCCGCGAGTACGGTGCCGACGCAACGGCGAGCGAGCCAGTAGATCGCCGAACCCGGCGCAGCGCGTTCTCGCAGGTGTGGTAGCCACACGCCGAGCGTGCCCAGCGTCCCCAGAAGCACGCCGACCCACGGCCGTGAGGTCACGGCCACCCCGATCGCGGCTCCAGCCACGAACGACCAGTGCCAGGAGTCGTCTCTCGCCCGGAGGGCAGCGTAGAGCGCCAGCCAGAGGAAGGCTCCGGCCGACACGTGGCTGAGACCACCCGCTCCGAGGAACACAAGAAACGGACTGCAAGCGACGAGAACTCCGGCGAGTCGCGTCGCCCGGGGGTGATCCGGCATCAGCCTCACGAGCGAGAGCGTCGCGAATCCGACCATCGTGGCGAAGAGGGCTGGCCCCACCAGAGTCGGAACGCCCGTCCGGGCGAAGGTTGCCAGCAGCACCAGGTGAGACGGTGGAAACTGCGACACCCAGCCCGACTCGACGACGAGCATGTTGGGAATCAGCCACGCGTCGGGCGAGGACGGCAGGGTGCCCGCCAAGTCGCCTGAAGCGAGGTAGCGCGCGTGGACGAACGACGCCATCTCGTCGACGGTCGTGAAGAGGCCTTGGTAGAGCCTCCGGTTCACCGACACCGCGAGCACGAAGCCGAGCCCAGCTGTCAGGGCCGCCCAGAGCCTCGGCGTGACCGACCCGATTCGCGAGCCGCCCCGCTCCGCGATCCCCAGCAGCCGAGCTCGCGGCACGATGAATGCCGCCACGACGCCGAGGAGCAGCACGGTGATCGCCGCCGCCTGTACGTATGCCAGTGTCGCTTCCGCCGCCTCGACGCCGGCTCTGCGGAAGTTGTCGTCTTCCGCGTCGAGAAGCCGGAAGATCGGGGCCAAGGAGAAGAGGACCAGCGTCCCCCCGAGGAGTCGGCGTGCCGGCGTCGGACTCACCGCCCGCCCGTGGCGGCGACGGCACCCGTGAGTCCGGTGACGACCCGGATGTCCACTACGTCGTCTCCCTCGACCATGAGGAAGCGTCCGTCGGGGCCCACGTCATAGAACTGGTCACCGGAGGGATCCACCCAGAAGCCTCCCCTGAACAGCTCCCGTGCGGCGCCGATTCGGAGCTGCGGCTGGAGCTCCACCTCCGCCGCCATCATCCGTTTCCCTTCGACGTAATAGAGCTCACTCCCGTCCGGTGACCACTTGGGGCCCCGGCCGCCTCCGGTCGAGACCCGGGTGCGCCCTCCGCTCCCGTCCGCAGCCACGATGAAGACCTCCCACGGGCCGAGCTCGTCGCTCGAGTAGGCCACGAAGTCCCCGTTCGGCGAGAAGACTCCGTCGCGCTGCCACGAGTTCGGTTGGTTGATGAGCCGGCTCGCCGGGCCGCCCTGGATCGGAACGGTCCAGAGGTCCGACTGGTCGTAGAAGAGGACCGTGGTACCGTCGGGAGACACGGACGTCGGCCAATCCCGACGGGACGAATCCTGCGTCAGCTGTCGCGCCGGCTCGGAGGCGTTCCGATCGCGGATCCAGAGGTGCGACGTGCCGATCACCTCCGTCGCCCAAAAGACGATCGCGGACCCGTCGGGGGTCCATGTGGGCTCTCCGGCCGGAGCCGTGGCGATCTCGGTGACCGCGTTGGTTCGGGCATCCACGACCGCGAGCCGCCCCGCGGCGAAGCCCGCGATCGCATCGCCCTCGGGCGACACCCGCGGCCAGCGGTATTCGGCCGGGGGAAAGCCCATCGCCTCGGCCTCTCCCTCTTGATCGACCCATACCAGCGTGCGCGACGTAATCGCGCTCCGATCGGTGCACACGGCCGTGCCGGAGTTGGATACGCGGAGGAAGTCGCACGAGTCGCCGCCCCGCAGGTCCGTATGCAGCGTATGCGCCGCGTCCGTGGCCTCGTTGCTCGCGAGGTCGAACGGGTAGGCCCGGAAGGCGCCACTGTTCCACACGAGCAGCTGATCGCCGGGTAGGTAGGCCCACGGCGTGCCCGCCACCGCGAGGCGCGCGACCTCACCGTCGTCGAGCGACACGATTCCGGCGGAGTGTCCATCGAGCCAGTGCTCGCGGATCGGCTCTGTGCCTCGGATCTGGAAGAGCACGCGTCCGTCTGGAAGTGCCCGCGGCACGGCGTGGCGCTGCTCCCCTCGGGTCGAGTCGGGCAGGGTGACCGCCCAGACCTCGGAGCCGTTCGCGTCCACCGCATTGAGCCCCGGGGCGTTGGCGTGGTGGAAGACGATCGTGTCGCTCGGGAGCCAGACGGCGAAGGCCTCCATGAGGAACGGGACCGACGCGATGGTCGTGGGCTGCCCGCCCTCGATCGGGACCTTCCGGATCTCGTTGACCGTGAAGAAGCCCAACCAGCGGCCGTCGGGCGAAAAGAACGGCGAGAACCCCTCCTCGGTGCCCGCCACCCACCGCGCACCGAATCCGTCCAGGTCGCGGATCTGGATGCGGGTCGTGTCGGCCTGACGCACGGGGAAGGCGATGAGCCGACCGTCCTGTGAAATCCCGGGGAAATCGGCGCCCACGAACTCTGCGCCTCCGCCCCGCGGCAGCAGCGTGAAGTGCACCGTCTCTGGACGACCCGATTCGCGGTTGGCGGACAGCGAGATGGCCAGCCCCAACGAAAGCAGTACGGTGAGGAGCGTCATGACGATCGTGACCGGATTCCACCAGTCGGCGCGGGCGGCGGTCGGACGCACACTCCCCGGGGCCGCGGGCACCACCTCCGTGGTCTCGCCGATGGCACCGTGCCGGAACGTGGGATCGCGCAGGGCGCGTGCGAAGTCGCCACACGTCTCGAACCGATCGGCAGGGAGCTTCTCGAGCGCCTTTTGTATGGCATGGTCCACGTTGGCCGGAATCGTGCGTCGTACGCTCCGGACCGACACGGGGGTGCCGGACACGATCTTGCCCAACACGGCCTGCGCCGTCCCCCCCACATGGGGCGGATCGCCGGCGAGCGCCTCGTAGAGGACCGCCGCGAGCGAGTACATGTCGCTGGCCGGCCCGATGTCCCTGTCCCCAGTCGCCTGCTCCGGGCTCATGTAGAACGGGGTGCCCAACGAGAGCCCGGTCTCGGTCAGGCGCGCGCTCGCGGCGGCGCCCACCGCGATCGCGATCCCGAAGTCGGTGATCACCGGCCGGCCTTCGCGCAGGAGGATGTTGGCGGGCTTGATGTCGCGGTGGACGATGCCTTGCCGATGGGCGTGGTCGAGGGCGTCCGCGACCTCTGTCACGAGCGTCACCGCCTCGTCGACCGGCAGCTGCTTATCCTGGTCGATCCGCTGCTGCAGCGTCATACCTTCCACGTACGGCATCACATAGAAGAGGAAGCCGTCCGCTTCGCCGGAGTCGAAGAGGGGGAGGATGTTCGGGTGCTGCAGGTTGGCCGTCGTACGGATCTCCACCAGGAAGCGGTCGGGCCC
>JBDHDM010000165.1:0-9957 GCA_039591515.1 Gemmatimonadota bacterium
AGCCGAGATCGAGCGATCCGAGATTGGCCATCGTGCGCAGGAAGAGCGCCGCCCCCACGAGAAGGGGTACCGAGACGCCGATTTGAAGCACCAGCAGCGCCCGACTCAGCTTCAGACGCGGCGCCCCACCCGAGGCGCGCTGCTTCAGCCACGCCATCGGATCCACGTCCGAGAGCCGCACGGCCGGCAGCACCCCGCACAACAGCGTCGCCGCGAACCCGAGCGCTGTCGCGAACCCGAGAACCCTCGGATCCAAGGCGTTCTCGAAGGCCAGCCGCCCGAACGCGGCCGATCCCGCACTGGTGGCCACCATTCGGCTCAGGAAGCCGCGGGTCAGGAACGCGAGCGCCACCCCGGCTGCGGTCCCCGCGGTGGCGAGCAACAGGCTCTCCATGAGTGTCTGGCGCACGAGGCGCGCCCGCCCACCGCCCAGTGCGCGTCGGACCGCCATCTCCCGTTGGCGCACGATCCCACGCGCCAGCAAGAGCCCGGCGAGGTTGACGCACGCGATCACGAGCACGATACCAGAGACGCCCAGCAGAATGTAGAGCATACGCGCACGCTCGGCCTGCACGGGCTGGGCCCCGCGCGCCCCGGACAGCACGGCGATCTCGGCCGGCGGATCGTCTCCCTCGTTCGCGGACGTCGATTGACCCCGGAACGCGCTGGTGAGCACCTGGGCCAACGACTCCTGCGATAGCCCGGGCGCCACCCGCGCCATGAGCCGGACCCAATACGTGTCGGGAGCAGAGGTCAGCGGCTCACCGGACTGGGACGGAAGTGTGATGTCCGTCTGCGGGAAGAAGCCCCCGCGTGACAGTCCGACGAAGCCCTCGGCGGTGACCCCCACGACTTCCGTGGAGAGGCCGTTCACACGGATGGTCCGCCCCACGATGTCGGGGTCGCCTCCGAAGGCCCGCGTCCAGAACGAGTGGCTGAGCACGGACACCAAGGGGGCATCCGGGAGGTCGTCTGCGGCACCGATGGGTCTCCCGACGTGCATGCCGACACCCACGGCCGAGAAGTAATCACCGTCGGCGAGAAGCCCACCGGCGAGAGCGGCGGGTCGATCGTCGAGCGCGACGCTCACGCCGCGGAGGAAGTGGAAGCCGAACAGGCGTACGCCGGTCGGCGCCACCTCCCTCATCCCGACGTACATGGGGTGGCTGAAGTTGCTCCGGTAGTCGGGCCCTCCCCTCGGATCGGGATAGTTCGTGGAGCTGATCTGGCTGATCCCCAGCGGCCCCTCCCTCCGCCACGCCACGATGTGGAGCTCCTCGGGCTCGCCGACCGCCATCGGGGCCAGGAGCAGCGTGCGGACGGTCCCGAACATGGAGGCGTTCGCTCCGATGCCGACCGCCAACGACAGCACGGCCACACTCACGAAGCCCGGGCTCCGTCGAAGCACGCGGAGAACGTATCGGAAGTCGGTGCTCCATCCGCGATCCATGGCGCCCTCCAGAGTGGGGAACGTTCGGTCAGACAGTCCGACGAGCATGACCGTTGCAGTGACGGGTCGATGCACGACCCGGGCGAGTGACGGGTGGGGCCCGAGTCCCTACTCTATGGGACCGCACCCGAGAGCGGAGACGTCGATGCAGGATCGAGAAAGGGCACGGCCAGGTCACCGGCCCCGCGGGAACGGACACACCTCGCGCGCGTCCGCGCCAGTGCGGGGCGCCGCCTTGTTCGCGTGGACCGCCTTGGCCTCCTGCGGCGGCGGACAGGCAGAGCCCACTGCGGCAGCCCCGTACGTGCCTCAGCCCGGAACGGCGTGGGAGACGCGCGCCCCCGCGGAGGTGGGCATGGACCCGGCCCTGCTGGGTCAGGCGGTCGAGTACGCACAGGCGCACGAGACCACACAGATCCCGTCCGACCCCGGAGCTTACCTGCGTGCCCGCTTCGAAGGCCTGCCGCATCAGGACATCGTGGGCCCCACGGCGGAGCGCGGCGGCGTGAACGGCATCGTGGTCAAGGACGGGTACATCGTCGCGGAGTGGGGAGACACCGATCGGGAGGACATGACCTTCTCCGTCACCAAGTCCTATCTGGCGACGGTCGCCGGCCTGGCCTGGGACGATGGGCTGATCGGAGACCTCGATGCGCCCATGGGGGAGCTCGTGACGGACGGGACGTTCGCTTCCGCCCATAACTCTGCCATCACCTGGCACCAGTTGCTCCAGCAGAGGAGCGAGTGGGAGGGCACACTGTGGGGCAAGCCGGACCTCGCCGACCGCCGTGAGGGGATCGATCGCGAGCTCCACGAGCCCGGCTCGTTCTGGGAGTACAACGACGTCCGGGTCAATCTCATGGCCTACTCCCTCCTTCACCTGTTTCGTCGGCCGCTTCCGGAGGTGTTGAAGGAGCGGATCATGGATCCGATCGGGGCGTCCCCGGACTGGAGGTGGCACGGATACTCCACTTCGTGGACCGAGGTCGACGGGGAGCGCATGCAGTCCGTGAGCGGGGGTGGCCACTGGGGGGGAGGCCTCATCATCGACACCCGCGACCATGCCCGGTTCGGCCTGCTCGCGCTCCGAGACGGGATGTGGGGCGACCGCCGTCTCGTGTCGAGCGAGTGGTTCACGCGCGCCACGACGCCGACCGAGATCCGCCCCGTGTACGGGTACATGTGGTGGCTGAACACGGACCGCGCCCAGCTCCCGGCGGCACCCGCCGCCGCGTTCTACGCGAACGGTGCCGGGTCTACCAACATCATCTTCGTCGATCGCGAGCATGACCTCGTCACCGTGACCCGGTGGGTCGACGGGGCGGAGCACGTGAACGAGTTCCTGCGGCTCGTGCTGGCATCGATCGAAGGGTGAGGCCTGGTCTCCATCGGGGCCTCGTCCTCGCAGCCCTCATCGCTGCGGGGGAGGCGGTCTTCCTGCTACCGTTCGTCCTGGCTCGCGTCTTTCGGCCGACGTTCCTCGACGTGTTCGGCATCACGAACCTCGAGCTCGGCACCGCGTTCTCGCTTTATGGGGTGGTCGCGATGGCGGCCTACTTCGCAGGGGGTCCGCTCGCCGATCGGTTCTCGGCTCGACGTCTCATGTCGACGGCGCTCATCGGGACCGGAGCAGGGGGCATCATCCTCGCCGGAATCCCCACGACCGGAGTCATGAACGTCCTCTGGGCCGTGTGGGGCCTGACCACGATCCTGCTATTCTGGGCGGCGATGATCCGCGCGACGCGGGAGTGGGGCGGTGTGTCCGCGCAGGGCCGTGCGTACGGGCTGCTGGACGGTGGCCGCGGACTACTCGCCGCGATGATCGCGTCGGGCACCGTGGTCGTGTTCGCGGCGCTGCTGCCGGCCGACGCAGCCTCTGCGACCCCTGAGCAACAAGCCGACGCCTTCCGGGCCGTGATCTGGGTCTTCACGGGCATGACGCTGCTCATCGGCGTCCTCGTCTGGCTCGTCGTGCCGGAGACGGCCCCGCAGGGAGACGGGGATGGGCGCCCGAAGCTGACGGCCGCTGGAGTTCGGAAGGCGTGCGGGATGCCCTCCGTATGGCTGCAGGCCGTGATCGTCGTCTGTGCGTACGTCGGCTACAAGGCAACCGACGACTTCTCCCTCCTCGCCCGTGACGCCCTCGGCTTCGACGACGTGCAGGCGTCGACCATCGGCACGCTGTCCTTCTGGGTCCGAGCGATCTCGGCTGTCGGCGCGGGCTACCTCGGCGACCGCATCGACGCGTCGAGGGTCATCCTGTGGGGATTCGCCGGCCTCAGCGCAGGAAGCCTGCTGATCGCCTCCGGCACGCTGCCACCGGGCGTGCCGTGGATGCTGATCACGACGATGATCGCGACGAGCGTCGGTATCTACGCCTTGCGAGGTGTGTACTTCGCCCTCTTGGCGGAAGGGGCCGTGCCGCTGCCGATCACCGGGAGCGCGATCGGCGTCGTTTCGTTCCTCGGCTTCACGCCCGATGTCTTCATGGGTCCGCTCATGGGCGTACTCCTGGACAACTCTCCGGGTGTCCTGGGGCACCAGCACGTGTTCGCCACGGTTGCAGCGTTCGGGGCCATCGGATTCGGGGCGACGGTGACGTTTCGCCGGGTGACGAAGGCCACCAGATCGGCGTGACGACCCTCACCGGACGAGAAAGATCTGCTCGTGGCGTGCGAGGAGGAGAGCTGCGACGGCCTGCGCGAAGGCGTGCGCCTGCCCTGGCCGCGGCCGGGCTCGCGGGCGCGATGCTTCCTTTGGGCATCGCACCTTTGGGCATCGCAGCCCAGCTCCTCGACCTGCCACCTCGAGCCCCGGGGGCGTCTTCCGGCAGCCAGATCGCCCGACGGCTCGCGGATCTCGACCTCGCAGCGCGTGAAGCGACGGTCCTGGAGGAGATCCAACAGGGAAACGTCCCCGGATGGCTGCGTGAGCTCCGGCCCGTGGACCTCGCCCGTGAGCTCGACGGATCGAGTCACACCGTGCGGGTGTGGGTGACGGCCGACTATCTCGCGGTGGGTTCGGACCTCGACTACTTCCTCGTCCCGCTGTCCCCTCGGACCGCACAGGCGATCGCCGACCGCGCCGGCGCGTCCCTCCCCACGCCTCCCATCGTGGACGCGGTGTGGCGAGGGGCGGAGGCGAGGCTGGGACCGGACTCCCTGCCCCCCGGGCCGGACATGATCACGGTTCCCGTGTTCGCTCGGCACGACCGCTTGATCCGCACGCGCAGAATCCGGAGCGGGGTTCCGCTCGGTGCGCTCGTCGCCGGACACAAGAAGGACATCGTCCTTTCCTCACGGCTCTCGGAGCAGTGGGGGCACGTGGCCATCTACGGATGGCACCGGCCCGACGGTCGACCGATCCAACCGCTCTACACGGGCCACACCGACGACTGGGTCGACTACAGCCACGGCGTCCGTCTGGTGCACCGCACCGTCTGGATCGACGGGACGCCCGCCGACCTGGTTGACGTGCTCCGCGACCCGCGGCTCGCGCCGCTCGTGAGTGACGAAGGCCCCATCACCGAGCCGCGGTACCCGACCGACGACCCCAACGAAGGAAGCCGGGGCCGCGGAGCACGCCGACTCAGTCCTCGCTGAGCGCCTCCATAGGGCTGACCTTCGACGCACGCCACGCCGGAATCCAGCAGGCTCCCAGCACGACACACGCCAGCACGGCCGCGACGACCAGATAGGTGAGGGGGTCGAACGTGGGCACACCCACCAGCTGGCTCGCCAAGAACCCCGTGAGCAGAGTTGCCGCCAGGAGTCCGAAACCCAAGCCCAGACCGGCCAGCACCGCTCCCTCTCCGAGGACGCGCGACCAGACCTGATGTTGCGCAGCGCCGAGAGCGCTCCGGATTCCGAACTCGCGCACGCGACTCCCGACCGAGAACGCGAGGACACCGCCCAGACCCACCGCCGCGATCAGCATGGCGAGCCCGGCGAAGCCGGCGAGCAGAATCGTATTGAGGCGTCTCGGGGCGACGGACCGCTCGCCGAGCTGAGCGAGGGTGGCGACGTTGTCCACCGGCTGATTCGGATCGTGGGAGAGGATCGTCTGGCGCAGGGCCGGCACGATGGCTTCCGGGTCGCCGGACACACGCAGCAGCAGGGACTCCGTCCAGCGTACCTGCGGGTAGGGGTTGTACATCGTGTGCACGACACGCTCGTCGACCCCGTAATCACGCGTGTCCGCAACGACACCCACGACCGTGCGCCACTCGGGCGTGACCCCGAGGAACTTCATGACCTCGTCGGTCCAGGCGACGCGCTGTCCGATCGGATCCCGATCACCGAAGTAGGCACGTGCCATCGATTCGTTGATGACCACCACCGGCTGGCTCTCCTCGAGGTCCGTGGTGGTGAACGTCCGACCCCGCAGGAGCTCGATCCCCATCGCCGCGAAGAAGTCGGGCGAGACGACCCGGAAGTCGGCGCGCGGCGCCGGCGCGCCTGACGCCGGCTCGAACCCCTCGACGCCGATCTCGAACTGCGTGGTGAAGCCGCCGAGCCCGCCCGAGAGCGGCACGATGTTCGTCAGGGCGGCCTGCGTCACTCCTGGCAGCGCGCGGGCGTCCTCGAGCACCGCCAGGTAATGATTCCGGATCTCGTCACCCGTCCGGCCCGCGCTGTTGGCGGGAATGTCGATCGCGAGAACCTCTCCCGTGTCGAAGCCGGGATCGACCCGATCGAGATGCATCATGGTCCGGACGAGGAGACCCGCACCGATCAGAAGGACGAACGACGCGCCGATCTGCGCCACGACCAGCGCCCGCTGCGTGCGCTTGCCGGCCGAATCGCCCGTCGCCCGGGTGCCCGCTCGGACCAGCGTGGAGCCGACGCTGGCCCCGTCCGGGAGTGTCGGCACGAGCGTGAAGAAGACCGAGGCCACGACACCCGCCAGGAGCGCATATCCGAACACCGTCGCGTCCAACGTGATCTCCCCGGCGCGCGAGGTGAAGCGCTCGGCGAAGGCGATGATCAGATCGAGACTCGCGAAGGCCATGAGAATCCCGATTCCGGCACCGACCGTCGCCAGAATCAGGCTCTCGGCGAGTAGCTGCCGTCGCAGCGCCGCGGTGCTCCCGCCGAGAGAAACCCGGATCGCCAGCTCGTGCTCCCTTCTCAGGACACGCGTCAGCGTGAGGTTGGCCAGGTTTGCGCACGCGATCACCAGGACCAGCACGGCCGTTCCGAGCAGCAGCAGCAGCGTGGGGCGGGCACGGGCCGTGAGCTGCGACTTGAGTGGGGTCACCGTGACCTCGTATCCCGAGCCGGCATCGTACGCCTCGGGGTGGTCACCGTGGATCCGGGCGGTCACGCCACCGATCTCGGAGCGCGCCGACTCCACGGTCGACTCGGTGGCGAGCTTGGCGAAGACCTCCGTCATCCTGTGGGCACGATCGTGGGTCATCGCCGCATCGAGATGGTGAGGACTCGTGGTCATGTTCACGTAGATGTCCGTGCGCTCGGGATACGGAGGCGCGGGCTCCAGCACGCCCACGATCGTCGCCGAGCGCCCGTTGATCTCGAGAGTCGTGCCCGTGACGCCGGGGTCTCCTCCGAAGACTCGCCGCCAATATGCGTCGGAGAGCACGACGACCGCCGGTGCCTCCTCGCCATCGTCTTCGACCCCGATCGTGCGTCCCATCGTCGCGGCGAGACCCATCACGTCGAAGTAGTTGCCCGTGACGATCCCGGCCCGCACGCGGCGCGGCGTGTCGTAGCCGAGCATCGTGAAGTCCATGGCCGAGAACTCGGCCACCGAGGTGAGCGACGGCACGCCGCTCCGGTAGTCCTCGATCTCCGGCACGGAGAACAGGGCGTTCTCGATCCCGGCGAGCTGTGCCTTGTGGCGCAGGTAGACCAGCCGGTCGCCCTCTTCGTGCGGTAGCGGCCGCAGCAAGACCGCATTCACGGCGCTGAACATCGCCGTGTTCGCGCCGATCCCGAGACCGAGCGTCAACACGAAGACCGCAGCGAACCCGGGGCTACGCCCGAGACTACGGACTGCTTGCTTCAGATCCCTCGTCATCGCACCCATCATCGCCGTCATCTCCTCCCTTCCCTTCCTCAATCCACAGTCTCGAAACCACTCCCATCCCGGCTCCAACCGAAGGCGCACACCGGCCGCCAGCGCGTCGCGCAGCGTGTCCCAAAGGAACCGCAGCGCTCCCGATACCCCCCGTGCGTATCGCGTCTCGCTGCGCTGGCGTTCCAGATGCCTCTCGATCTCTGCGCCGAACTCCTCCCGGAACCAGCTCGGGTAGGGCGCCAGGAGGAGCCGAGAGACCCACGGCCTCACGGAGGCCCGGGGGCTGTTCACGCGGGCCTCGGTGTCACGGCCCGGGCTGCCGCGAGATCCGCTTCGAGCCTCTCGATCTCACGCTCGAGCGCTTCGGTGCCCCGTTCCGTGATCGCGTAGAAGCGCCACCTCGCTCCCGGCTCGACTTGGCGCTCGGCGGGTGGCTGCGTCTCTTCGATCAACCCGTCCTTCTCCATCCGCCGGATCCCGGAGTACAACGTGCCGGCACCCAGCCGGACCGCGCCGGCGGTACGGTCCTCGACCATTCGCTTGATCTGGTATCCGTGGGACGGCTCCTGTGCGAGCGTCACCAGGATATGGAACGTCGCCGGCGTCAGCGGGCGCGGAGGGGATACCTCGTCGGCCATCGTGAAGGCTCCGGTGTGACCGCTCATCGAGCAGAGTATGCATTATCGATCATCGATAATCGACGATCGATAATCGACGATCGATAATCGATCCGCAAGGGGGAGCGCCGCTCCGCGGGCGTCTCCTACCTGGGCGTCGCTCGCTCTAGTCCTCCAGCACCCTAATCCGGAGGTTCCGCCAACGGACCTTGATGCCGCCCCCGTCGTGGATCTGCAGAGCGATGTGCCCCGTCGCCTCGCCGATCTTCTCGTCCACCAGGTCGATCATCGGCGTGCCGTTGATCCACGTGCGCACGCGCGGACCCACGACGCGTATCGTCATCTCGTTCCACTCACCCATGCGCAGCGCGCCGTCCAGCTCCGGCTCGGGGCGGACCAGCCACCCGCGTCCGTACGACTCGTAGATCCCGCCGGAATGGAGCCCCGGCGGCGCCACCTCCGCCTGCCACCCCGAAACGACGACGCCGTCGAGTGTGGAGCGGAAGAAGACACCGCTGTTCCCGTCGGCCTCCTGTCGGAACTCGAGGGTCAGCTCGAAGTCGCGGTAGGTCGCGTCGGAGCGTAGGTACCCGTACTGGGCGTCCGGGCCACTCTCACAGACGAGCTCCCCGTTCTCGACGTACCAGAGCTCGGTCCCGTGGATCGTCCAACCGTCGAGATTCGCCCCGTTGAAGATGGACACGGCCTCCTGTGCCGTGAGGAACGACGGACTGGCCGAAAGGAGCGCGGCTGCGACGAGCACGCTTGTCGCCAACTGGGCGCTCGCCCCCGGTGATCGACGGCCGCGCACCTCAGTGCCCACTCGTGATCGGCCGGATCTTGATGTTGCGGAACCAAACCGGCGTGCCGTGGTCCTGGAGCGCGATGGATCCGGAGGGCGCACGTGCGTAGTGCTCCTCGGGCCCGAACTTGCTCGCGGCCACCCGCGCTTCCCAGTCGTCGGTGTACATCTCGAAGGAGACGGTCATCCGACCGTTGAGCCAATGCTCCACCTGGTTGCCCTGCACCAGGATGCGCCCCGAGTTCCACTCGCCGGTCGGGTGCATCGTCTTCTCGGGTGTGGCGTGCAGGTCGTAATTGTCACCGGTGAGGTGCGTGTGCATGTCCATCGTGCCCATGGCGATGTAGGCCGGGTCGTCGAGCACCTGGTACTCGGCGGCGACCTGCCACAGAGCGGCTCCCTCGGGCTCCTGCACACGATAGAAGACGCCACTGTTGCCCTCGGGGCCGACCTTGAAGTCGAAGACGAGGTCGAAGTCCGTGAACTCCGCCTCCGTGACGATGTCACCTCCCTCCATGTCACCACCGGTGGAGCGGCTGATGAGCTCTCCATTCTCGACCACCCACCGGCCCTCGGGGAAGCCGTCCCCTCCGTAGCGACGCCAGCCCTCTACGGAGTTGCCATCGAAGAGGAGCAGCCAGCCCTCAGCCTCCTCGGCCGCCGTGAGGCTGTTGTGCTCCACGGCCTGCTCCGTGCCGTCGGCCTGCCTCGCGTCGGACGCGGTCTCCTCGACGTCGCCGCAGGCGACCAGCCCGCCCATGCTCAGCAAGAACCCGGACACGATCAGTCGAGCGCCGCGTGTGGCTCCGTTCACAGGAGCTCCATCTTCTCGGGGTCCCATGTGACGACCTTCTCCTCGAAGTAGCTGTCGTTGCACGCGAGCGCCGGCGCCGCGGCGCGGAGGCCGAACACCGCGTCCTCCGTGACCGGAGTGCCCTCACGGACACCACGGAAGAAGTTCATGAAGTGGTCGAAGTGCGCGCCTCGGTAACCGTCTTCCACCATGTAGACGCTCTCGGCCGGAGGGAGCATTTGCGCCCGCGCATCGA
>JBDHDM010000166.1:0-9225 GCA_039591515.1 Gemmatimonadota bacterium
GAGACGGCGCCCGAGTGGTTCCGGTACGACCTCTGGCGGTTCTTCATCCGCTTCGTCTCGCCGCTCGCCGTGGCAGCGATCATCGTCGCGGTGCTCTTCTTCGGGGTGGACTTCACCTAACCGGAGCCGCCGCGGAGCCGACCCGTCACCGACCCTCGGGCGGCGGCATGCTCTCGCCGTCCGGCCACCCGAGGTGGTCGCGGAAGAACGCGTCCATGAGCTCCATGCGGAGTCGAGTCGTCTTCTTGTACCGCCGAAGGCCGTGGTCCTCGTCGGGGAGCTCCACGTAGTCGAGGAGATCGCCCTTGCCGAGCTCCCTCATGCGGGCGGCCCAGACCTGCGACTGACGCGGCGGCACGGAGCCGTCACGAAGCCCCTGGATGAGGAGCTGCGGGACGGTCACCGCCTCCACGAAGTTGATCGGGGACCGACGCTCGTACTCCTCCGGGATCTCGTCGGGGCCTCCGCCGAACTCGGCTCGGACTCGAGCCGGCGTACGGTTCGCAGTCCAGGCTCTCCCTTCCGCGCCAAAGCGGTCGATGGCGAGGAGATCCCAGTCGCTCACGGGCGCTCGGATCACCTGCGCCTCGAAGGCGTCGGGTGCCTCCGTCGCGATGACGAAGCTCATATAGCCGCCGCCGCTTCCACCCCACGTCGCCTTCCGGTCCATGTCGACGTAGCCGAGGGAGTCGAGAAACGGCAGCACGCGCATCACGTCGTCGAACTCGACGCCCCCGTAGTCGGCGATGTGCAGATCGTGAAAGCCGTCTCCGAAGCCTCGGCTCCCCCGAGGGTTGGGCGCCACGGCGACGAAGCCCCGGCTCACGAAGTACTGGGTAAGAAGACGAAACGAGTGGTTCCACTGTCCGGGATGGCCGTGCAGCCGAACGAGCACCGGGTAGCGCCGCGCCGGATCGAAGTCCGGCGGGAGCCAGAGCATGCCGGGAACCGGGATGTTGTCCGACGCGGCATAAGAGATCTCCTCTGCCTCGCGCAGCGCCGCAGGGTCGATGCGCCCCATCGAGTTGGTGATCTGCCGCCGCCCGGAGCCGTCCGGCTCAACCGACCAGAGATCCGACGTGCGAACCGAGGTGCTCTCCAGGTACACGACCCGCGATCCGTCCGGTGAGAAGGAAGGCGACGACCGCCAGCCCTTCCCCGAGGTGATCACCCGGGGGCCGCCGGAGCCGTCGGCGTCGGTGACGACCACGTCGTTGCTCATGCCCCCGTCATCCGAGCGTACGAACACGATCCGGGTCCCGTCCGGTGACCAGCTGGGCGCCGAGTGCTCCCGAGGCTCGTACGTGGTCGGCGTCACTCCGCCGGAGGCGACGTCGAGCACGCCGATCTGCGAGAACCCGCTGGCACGATTCGTCACCGCCAGGCGCGTCCCGTCCGGCGACCAGACACCGCCTCCGACTCCACCCGCGACATCGTCCCGGAGCACGTCACGGGGCTCGGCGTCCGACTGCTCCAGGACCCAGATCCGGCCCCCGCGGCCGAACGCCAGCTTCCCGTCCGAAGACCAGCGAGGCCCTCGTTCCTGGCCACCATCCGGGAAGAGCAGCCGGGTCCAGCTCGGCCGGTCCAGATCGAGAAGGTGGATCTTGGTCCCCCCACCCGTCCGCTCCCAAAACGCCAGCGTCCGTCCATCCGGAGCCGGGGCCGGGCCGGTCTGAATCACCGCATCGTGGAAGGTCAGGGCCTCCGGCACGCCGCCCGTCACCGGCATCCGATAGACGTTCGTGTAGGCCTGGAAGTAGCGCGCCTGGGTGAAGTAGAGCATCGCGCCATCCGGAGAGATCGCGAGCTGCTGCACCGGCTCCGGTCGCTCGCCCTCCGGCGTCCGACTGAGCAGCACCGGGGTACCACCCCCCGCGTCGACCCGAAAGACCGCAGCGGTTCCCGTCGGGGCGGCATTGCTCGTGTAGTAGATCGTGCTCCCGTCGGGCGCCCACACGTAGTCCCCCACGGTCGACACGGTCAGCCAGTCGTCGATCGTGTAGCTCTGCCCGGAGGCCGGAGATTGCGTCCCGACGAGGAACAGGAGGGCGAGAGCCCCGACAACGGACGCTCGGGACGGTTGCTCCATGCGGCTCCACCACGGCTTCATGGCAATCTCCGGCGCGAGGGGTGGCACTCCAGCGGAAAGTGTGACGGCTCCACCACGTTCGACACCCCGGGGAGCGCGAGGCGTCCGCACGACTCGGGTCGCTCGACAGGGCTTGCCACCTCGGCCCCGCCCCTCACCTTTCGAATCCCCCTGTGGAATCGACGTCCGTCTGGTCGTATCCTGAAAAAGCCTGATCGCGATTCCCGCGAAGACGGCGAGCCCTCCTGACGACGCGCATGATCAAGGACCTCCTCGACCGACCGATTCAGAAGCGACCCACGACCCTGAAGTTCGAGGGTCGAATCCTCTACCTCCTCGACGACACGGAGCGTGTGAGAGCGCAGCTCTACGAGGGGGCGGACATCGAGCTGACGGACGAGCTGAAGGCCAGCCTGCGTGACCAGATCTCCACGGACGAGATCACGCCCGCCTACATCTGCTTCTTCCACGACGAGACGCTGGGCGATTTCCCGTATCTGGGGCTACGCACCACGAACCAGGCCAGCGGGTCGACGGACTACCCGGTGGAGCGGAACGCAGTTCGGAATGGTGGTTTTGTTTGCTCGGTCGCCGGGAAGCGGCGCGGGAAGGGGAGCAGCCGGGAGGCCTCTCCCTACGCCGAGCTGCACGCCGGCATCCGGATCGTGGTCGCCGAGAGCATCGAGCGCATCTACAACGAGAACTGCCAGAACCTCGGTGTCCTCACCACGCACGACTTCGGGATGATCGAGCGTATCGAGGCGGGGGAGGAGATCCAGCTCTCGGAGTTCACGGAGGGCAAGGACGAGATCACCCGGCAGATCATCGAATACGGCGGGCTCTTCGAGTTCAACGTCGCGCGACTGCAAGGCAAGGTGACGATCCCCGTGACCGCGGCGTTCCACGACGGAGCCGCGGACCGGCGTCCGATGACGCTCGCCGAGAAGGTCTTCGCGAGGCATCTCGTGACGGACGCAGCCAGGGGCGAAACCGGGGTGCCGTGGGTACGCCCGGGGGACGCAGGCTTCTTCCGGACCGATGTCCGCTTCAGTCACGAGTACGTGACGCCCATGGCCTCGATCTTCTTCGAGGACAAGGTCGGCGCCGACGCGAAGGTGGTGGACGCGGACTCGATCCTCTTCTTTCGCGACCACCTGACCTTCCTGGACAAGGTCATGAGCCAGGAGCGCATCGAGCAGGGCCTGCTCGACGTCGCCAACGAGCTCGAGGTCAAGCAGCGTACCTTCGCCGAGAAGCAGGGCGTGAAGCTGTATGGTGAGCAGATGGGTCATCGTCTCGGGTCGCAGGCGATCTGCCACTCGAAGATCCTCGAGGAATACGCCGAGCCAGGCATGCTCATCATCGGCACCGACTCGCATACGCCGCACGCGGGCGCGATCGGAGCGGTGGCCTTCGGGGTCGGGACCACGGCGATCTTCAACTCGTGGATCACCAAGGACGTCCGCGTGACCGTCCCCCCGTCGTTCAAGGTCGTGATCACCGGCGAGCCGGCCACGAACGTCACGGCCAAGGACTACATGCTGGAGATCCTGCGCCATCCGTACATCCGTGACGGCGAGGCAATCGGCCAGATCATCGAGTACGCCGGCCCGTCCGTGGAAGCGCTCAGCGTGGATGAGCGGGCCACGATGACGAACATGGCGGCTGAGGTCGGGGCCTTCACCGGCATCATCGCCGCGGACGGGAAGTCCGTGGCGTTCATGGTGAACGAGCGCGGAATGGACCGTGAGCGGGCCGAAGCGCTCGTCGAGGGGATGCAGTCCGACCCCGACGCGGAATACGTGAAGGTCATCGAGATCGACGCGTCCGCGATCCGGCCCATGGCCGCGCTCCCCAACGATCCAGGCAACGGAGTCTACATCGACGAGCTCGGCGACGAGCCGATCAGGATCGACATCGCGTACGCCGGGTCGTGTACGGCGGGCAAGAAGGACGACATGGACATGTACGCGCGTGTCTTCGCCGAAGCGGACGCGCAGGGGCTCTCGATCCACCCTGACGTGAAGGCGTACATCCAGTGTGGCTCGATCGAGGTGCGTGAGTATTGTCGTGAACAGGGATATCTCGAGCTCTTCGAGCGGATGGGCGTCGAGTTCATCGAGCCGGGATGTGGGGCGTGCATCGCCGCCGGACCGGGGGTGACCCGCTCGCCCGACGAGGTCTCGATCTCGTCCCAGAATCGCAACTTTCCGGGCCGCTCGGGCCCCGGGAACTTGTACCTGGGCTCACCGTACTCGGTGGCCGCCAGCGCGGTCGTGGGGTGCGTGACGAGCTGGTCGCCGGGCCAGCGGTTCGAGCCGGTCAGCGCGCGGAAGCTCGCCACGATCTGACGCCGCGGCGCAACCCTCGTCTCGCGAGCGGGGTATTCCACGCATGTCCGGACCGAACGATCAGGGAGCGTCGCCCCACGGCTCCGAGCTCGCCGCTCTCGAGAGGAACGAGATCACCGCACGCCAGAGTCTGCTCCGCGAGCGCAGAGATGCGATGAAGCGGCAGGGCAGGAATACTGGCTGGCTCATGCTCTTCGGCTTCGGCCCCGCGACCCTCGGCGCGATCGGCCTGGCGCTCCTGTCAGGACGGCCCGATTTGATCTGGCCGTTCGTCGGCCTCGGAGCGGGCGTGCAGGTGTACCGCATGTGGAAGGAGCAGCGGCGGCTCAGGGCGATCCAGCGCGAGCTCGCGGATCCCATCGACGGGTCGTAAGGGCCGGTCTCAGGGTTCGGGCACGACTCCCGAGTTCCACATGTCGACCACGACCTTCCACGAGCCGTCCGGCTGCTTACGCCAGGTGTGGAAGTCACGGACGACGTCTCGGCCCGGGGGCTCGTCCCCTCGATCGATCGTGATGTCGCCGACGGCAAAGCTCCAACCGATGTCTCCGGACGCCGCGACCTCTACGTGGATCAACTCGAAGTCGAGCGAAACGCCGGGCGTCTCGATGAAGCCGAACCGGTACCCGCGAACGGCGTCGAGGCCTTCGACGAGCTCCGCGCCGGGGGGAATCATCAACGCCGAGGCGTCGTACATGGCCACCACCGCCTGGGCATCCTTGCCCGAGGCCGCCGCTTGGTAGGCCTCCGCGGCCGCCCGCAGTGACGCACGTTCGGCGTCCATGTCGACGGCGGGGGCTGCGCACGCAGCGAGCAGCGTGCCGACCACGGCGAACAGTGACTTCCTCATGACACTCCTCCCTGAACCGGTCCGTCAGAGCCCAACATGCGAGCCATGCGTCCGTGGCGCGATCACCTCGCGGCTGGCGGGGACGCCCGGGATCGGGGAGTTTGACGACCGGAACGAGACCGGCAGCCGGAGCGCCGATGGGTCGATACACGTCCTGCCCACGAAATCCGGCGCGCCGACCCGTCACGCGGAGGTAGACTCATGAGCACACCTTTCCCGAATCGCGCACCCGGTGGGACCATGCGACGTCATCTCGTGTCGGGACTGGGGATGGTCGCGCTGGCGTCGCTCATGAACACCCCGATCGCCGCCCAACAGCTCGACCCGACCGCCGACCTCATGAAGCGTCTCACCGAGGCCCCGGGGCCCTCCGCCTTCGAGGAAGAGGTGCGTCGGATCTTCGTCGCCGAGATGGACGCGCTCGGTGCCGAGCTCGCCTTCGACGGACTCGGATCCGTTCACGCCGAGCTCCCACGGGGCGGTAGCGGCCCACGCGTAATGGTCACTGCGCACCTCGACGAGGTGGGTCTGATGGTTCAGCACGTCACCTCCGACGGCTTCGTGCGAGTAAAGAACCTCGGTGGCTTCCTCGGTCATGCCTATCCGGACCAACGTTGGACGATCCTCGGAAGAGACGGACCGGTGATGGCGATCAGCGGGCTTCCGACCGTGCACGTCACGCCCGCCTCGCAGCGTGGGCAGGTCTGGTCCGTGGACCAGGTCTTCCTCGACCTCGGGGCGACCTCTCGCGAAGAGGTCGAGGCGATGGGGGTGCGTCCGGGCGACGGGGTCGCGCCTTGGAGCCCGTTCCTGGTGATGCCGAACGGCCGGTACGCTGCCAAGGGCTGGGACGATCGGGTGGGCGTCGCGGTCATGATCGCCGCGGCCCGTCGGATCGAGGCAGAGGGGATCGACTTGCCGGGCGACGTGGTGTGGGTCGCCACCACCCAGGAGGAGATCGGCCTTCGCGGGGCGCAGACCGCAGTCGATCTGGCCCAACCGGACATCGGAATCTCCATCGAGGCCGGTGTCTCCGCCGACTACCCGGGCATCCGGCCCACGCAGGCACAGGAGCGGCTGGGCGGAGGGCCCGGGATCTTCCTGCTCGACAGCTCGATGATCCCCAACCGCAGATTCCGCGACTTCTTCTTCCGCGTCGCGGAGGAGGCCGGCATCCCCTTGCAGCCCGACGTCCTCACCGGGTACGGCGAGGACGGAGCGGAGATCCAGCGCTACGACACCGGTCGACCAGCGGTGAACATGACCGTGCCCACCCGCTACCTCCACGCCCACACGGGGATCATCCAGCGGTCCGACTTCGACGAGGCGGTCGAGCTCCTCATCCAAGTGCTCCGCAGGCTCGACGCGGGCACGGTGCAAGAGCTCTCGAGCTTCGACCCTCGCTGAGGTCGAGGACGAGGCGGAGCAGCCGGTGACCCGAACGCGTCGAGGACGACCCAGCGCAGCCCCCGCGCTGGCCGCGCTCTGCGTGGCCGTCATGGCCGCGTGCGCCGACGTCCCCGGACCGCCTTCGGGCTCAGGGCTCGCCGAGCGGAACGGGATTCCCGTAGCCGAAGGATTCGCCGGCTCGACGGCCTGCGTCGACTGCCATGCGGAGCAGCACGACGCGTGGGCCTCGTCGACACATGGACGTGCCGGCGGCGTGCCGACTCCCGAGACGGTTCTCGCACCGTTCGACGGGACACCCATCGTCTTCTCCGATGCACGAGTGATCCCGTCCGTGGAGCCCTCGGGCGCGTACGTGTTCACCGTGCAGCGCGCCGGGCGGCCGACGGAGCGCTTCACCGTGGACGGCGTGATCGGCCGGGGTCACATGATCGGGGGCGGCACCCAGGGGTTCGTGTCGGACTTCGACGACGGGACCGTGCGCTTCCTACCCTTCGACTACTCGGTCACCGACGGGACGTGGTTCTGCAATACGGCCCCCGTTGCAGGATGGTGGATCTTCGGAGGAGGGCTCGCTTCGCTCAGACCGGACAACGGATGGGTTCCGGTCGGCTCCTCCATGAAGCTCACCGACTGCGGCGACTGGCCACCCGTCCGCATCCTCGGAACCGACGATCGGTTCGCGAACTGCCAGAGCTGTCACGGCAGCCAGATCGACGTCGCATACGACGAGGCCGGCGGCCGTTACGAGACGACGTATACCGGTCTCGACATCAACTGCGAGTCGTGTCACGGTCCGGCAGATGAGCACGTAACTGCGGCCACGCGGGGCTTCCCCGACGGAAGCGTCGGGCTCGAGTCGCTCGCCACGCTCGACAAAGACGCCTCGATCGAAGTGTGCATGCAGTGCCACGCACTCAAACGACGTCTGGAGCCCGGTTACCTGCCGGGTGACGACCTCGAGCGTCACTTCTCTCTGAAGGCACCGCTCATCGGAGACCGACCGTACACACCGGACGGGCGCGTTCGCACCTTTGCCTATCAGCAGACCCACTACTACTCGTCGTGCTACTACGCCGGCTCGATGACGTGTGTCGACTGTCACGAGCCGCACGGGCAGAGCTACCGAGACCAGACCGGAACCCCGCTCTCCGGCCCGTTCGACGACGGCCAGTGCACGGGGTGCCACGCGAGCAAGACGTCGGAAGCGCACACGTACCATCCCGCAGGCACGGACGGAGCCCGGTGCGTCTCGTGTCACATGCCGTATCTGCAGCAGCCGGTCCTCGGGGCGGCCGTGAGCTACGGCCGATCCGATCACTCGATCTCGATTCCGAGACCTCTTCTCGACGCCGAGTTCGGGATCACCGGTGCGTGCCGTCAATGTCATGCCGACCGGTCTCCCGAGGAGCTTCAGGCGGAGATCGTCGCACGCTGGGGACCGACCAAGCCGCTGCCCCCTGTCGTCGAGGCACTGCGAGCCGCGGAGCTCGATCCGGCCTCGGCCACGGATGACGAGGCGTTGAGGCTCCTCGCCCCGGGAACCGAGCCGATCGTCCAGGTTGCCGCGCTCAATCACCTCTTCGAGGAGTACTTCCGGCCCGGCCGGATGCCGCCGGACGTCGTGGTGGAACGGCTCCGCACGCTCGCGCAGCACGATGACCACGATCTGGCGGCGACAGCGCTCGCCGCGCTCAACATCTCGGCCGGTGACGATCTCTTCGTGCGCGCCTTTCTCGACGAAGCGCTTCGTGGCGAGCCCGCTCGCGCGGACAAACTGCGTACGCGATGGTCTCTCGTGCTCAGCCTCGTGGCCGACCTCTACAGGCGAGGCGGGGCGCTGGAGGCGTACGTCTCGGCGCTGGAGGCAGCCTCCACCGTCACGCCCGACGACCCCGAAGCTCTCCTGAACCTGGCCGCAGCGTACGCAGAGACGGGCCGTACGGACGAGGCGGTACAGCACTACATACGCTCCGTACAGCTCGACCCGGGCAACTCGGTTGCCATGGTCAACCTCGGCCTGCTCCTCGAGACGTCAGGACAAGAGGCGGAGGCCGAGTCGTTGTACCTCCAGGCCCTGGATGTGCGGCCGGGCGAATCGCTGGCGCACATGAACCTCGGGAACATCCTCCTGCGAAGGTCGGACTACACGAGTGCCATCGCACGGTATGATCTGGCGGTCCGACACACGCCGTCGATGCCGCTCGCCCACCTGTACAAGGGTGTGGCCCTTCTTCAGCTGGGGCGGATCGACGAGGCGCAGGCCTCGCTCCTCGCCGCTCTGGAGTTCGCGCCCGACGATCCGCAGGTCCTGGACCTTCTCGCCCAGATCGATTCGTTGCAGCTACGCTGAGCGGCGCCGGCGCTCACTTCGGTAACGCGAAAGCCACGATGTAGTCACCTGCCGTTCCGATCCCGCTGCGACCGCCGGCCGCGATCACGACGTACTGCCTATCCTCGTACCGGTAGGCCATCGGAGCAGCCTGGCCGCCGGCCGGAAGCTCGGCCTCCCAGAGCAGCTCACC
>JBDHDM010000167.1:0-9216 GCA_039591515.1 Gemmatimonadota bacterium
GTCGAGGCCGGTGTGATCTGGGTCGGCACGGACGACGGTAACGTCCAGATCACCCGCGACGACGGAGCGACCTGGACCAACGTCCGCGAGCGCGTGCCCGGCCTTCCAGCGGAGACCTGGATCGGAAACATCGAAGCCTCGCCGACCGAGGCGGGTGTGGCGTTCATGGCGGTCGACAACCATCGACTCGACGACTTCACGCCGCATCTGTACGAGACGCGGGACTACGGGCAGTCGTGGCGCGACATCTCCGGAGGCCTTCCGCAGGACGACTACGTGAAGGTCGTGCGACAGCACCCGTCGAACCCGAACCTTCTGTTCGTGGGGATGGAGCGAGGGATCTTCGGGTCGTGGGACCGGGGCGACACCTGGGTCGACATCCGTGGCAACCTCCCGCGCGTCTCCGTGCGCGGCCTCAAGATCCAGCGGCAGTACAACGACCTGGTGATCGGGACGCATGGGCGTGGCGCATGGATCCTCGACGACGTCCAACCGATGGTCGAGCTCTCCGAGGCCGTCATGGCACCGGCTCACATCTTCGACATCCGCGAGGCAACCGAGTGGGAGATGTGGGGACGAGGGAGCAACCTGGGTCAGAGTGTCTTCACCGGAGACAATCCCGACCCTGGCGCCTGGATCCACTTCTACCTGTCCGAAGAGACCGCGGACCTCGTGGGCGACGGCGTGCCGGTGCGCGTCACGGACGCGAGCGGGACCCTCGTGCGCGAGTTCACCCACCGTGGCGTAAGGGCCGGCGTGAACCGGGCGATTTGGGACCTGCGCTGGAGCGGCGCCGAGCCGATCCCTGGTGAGAGCGCCGGCGGCGGCGGTTTCTTCTTCTTCGGGCCGGTGGGCCCGCCGGCGGTCCCGGGCACGTACACGGCGACCGTCGATCTCGGGACGGAACAGCTTTCGAAGAACTTCACGCTCCGGGGCGACCCGAACGTGGCGGCGTCGCAGGCGGTCTACACGGAACGCTTCACCGCAGCCATGCGCGCCCGCGACCTCGAGACCCAACTCAACCGGATGATCGGAACGATCGTCGATCTCGACACCCAGATCGACGGGCTCCTCAGTTCGATCGAAGGCAAGGACCTCTCGAACGAGGCACAGGTGCGGGCCACGGCCGGGAGCGCGAAGGACCAACTCACCACGGTGAGCAACGAGGTGCGGCGCCCACCGGGATCGCTGAACTACCGAGATTGGCCGAGGCTCATCGAGCAGCTCACGCGCCTATCGCGGGGGATGCAGGGCCCCCAGGCCCGACCCACCGTGGGACAGATCGAAGTCCTCGACGAGATCGAAGCCGGAGCGGCCCTACGGGCGCAGGAGCTGAGCGAGATTGTCGATGGCGTGATCGCGGATCTCAACGACCTGCTCGAAGATGCGCCGAAGATCATCACGAACTGGAGGCGGTTGGTCAGCTAGAGGTGCCGTGTCCGGAGGTGCCATGTCGACTGGCCCGGGATCGTCGATGCGAAGGGGCTTTTCGATGGGACACATGTTTCTGTGCACGGCTATGTTGAGGAAGCGTGCCCTCCCGCTGGAGTCCTGCGTGAAACGCTTCCTCATCTCCGTGCTCGCAACCACGGCCGTCGCGCCGAGCCTCCTCTCGGCCCAAGCGAGCTCACCTACCGAACAGGCACCGGCCGAGCGATACGAATCGCTCAGCTCCGATGGATACTACGCCGGGCTCGTCGAGCTCTGGAGAGAGTATCCGGAATCGCCGATCCCGGTGATCGATCGCGATCTGGAGCAGAGCCTCGCTCTATGGGAGGAGGAGGGCGAGGCCAAGCGGGCGGAGATCGACCTACTCATCGCCCGGGCCCTCGTCGGAGCTCGAGCGGCGACCGAGGCAACCGGGCGGCGGCGCATCCTCGACTACGTGACCAGCTTCGCCGGTTGGGATGCCGAGCAGAAGGCGACCTTCCGCGCGGGGCAGCAGGCGTTTCGGAGCGGCCGGGAGGCACGAGGTGACGGAGACGAGCAGACCGCGCTCGAACAAGGGCGCCTCTGCCGCTCTCTCGCGGAGCCACTCGGAGACTGGTGGGGCACTGCGATGGGGCTTCAGCTCGAGGGCCGAGCGCTCGCGGCCCTGGGAGATCGCGACGAAGCCACGACGGTCCTTGCCCGCGCCCGACTCCTTTATCGCGAGCTCGGACTGACCTCCTCGGCCGTACGCTTGGAAGCCGACCTCGCAGAGCTCTTGTTGGCATCGGGGAGCGAACCCAGAGCCGAGGCGATGATCGAGGACGGGCTCGCCTCGGCCCGCCGGCTGGGCATGGACGACGTGGTGGCCCGGTTCGAGGAGCTGCGACGCGGGCGCTGATCAGAACGCACGCTCACTTCGACCGCAGGCAGGAAGCCCCGTGCACGACCACTGCACCAACTGCGCCACTCCGTACGATGGAGTCTATTGCCCGTCGTGTGGCCAGCGTTCGGGTGGGCTCGACGTCCCGCTCGGCACGTTCACCCGGGAGTTCGCCAGCGAAGCGCTCGGCCTCGACTCCCGCGTCCGGCTCACCCTCCCTCCCCTGCTCTTCCGACCGGGCGCCGTGGCCAAAGACTACGTCGAAGGCCGGCGCGCACGCTTCGTCCCACCGATCCGACTCTACCTCCTGGCGAGCTTCGTGATGTTTCTGGTGCTCTCACAGGCCGGCGTGAACGTGGAAAACGTGCGCGTGAACGGAGAGCCGGTCGTGGTCGAGGCGACGGAGGCCGGCGAGTCGCTCGGCGTTGCAGACGTTACGGAGGAGCCCGAGGAGACGATGAATGAGCCGCCGTCCGGCGCTCGGAGTCTCGAGGAGCAGCTGGGCGGCCGTCTCGCAGCTGGCTTCGCGAAGATCGCCGAGGACCGTGAGGCGTTCAGCCGTCTGTTCTTCAGCCGGCTCGCGCAGTCCATGTTCTTCCTGCTGCCGGCCTTCGCCCTACTCCTCAAGGCCGTGTACTGGAGGCGGCCCTACCTGCATCACGGCGTCTTCGCGATCTACCTCCACTGCTTCGTGTTCCTGGTCGTGGCGATCGGCGCGCTCCCGGAAGTCTTTGGGTTCGTCGCGCTCAGTGGCTGGACCGATGCCCTGCTCCTGGTCGTGCCCGTCTACTTCGCCCTGGCGCTCAGGCGATTCTATGGAGAGGGCTGGGTCCGCACGATCGCGAAAGGGGCGGTCGTGTCCATCGCGTACGGTATGCTCGGCGGCGCCACGGTCATGCTGCTGCTCGTCATCGCCCTCATGACGCTTTGATCGCCAGAAGGGGCCTCGTCCCCGACTGCGGGCTCCCTCGACGGCACCTCACGTCGACGGCACCTCACCTCGACGGCACCGGCGCCTCGGAGAATCCCCGTAGGGCGTCCAGCCACTCATGCGTCATGATGCGAAGGAGCGCTGCGCCCTTCTCCGCGGCGGCGAGGGTCGGGTCCCCGAAGAGACCGGTGTCGGAGTAGGCCGGGTCGGCGGGATCCCGTGAGAACAAGCCAGGCGCGTAGCCGGGATGGTCGCCGCCGGGAGAGCGGTAGTCCCGTATCGCCTGTTCCATGTCGACCAGATCGGGCTGGAGGAGCAGGTGGATCGACGTCTCCATCTCGCCCGCGTGACCGCCGACGGTCTCCTCCGCCAACGCGTCCGCTTCCTGGGTCTCCAGATCGTCCCACGAGACCACGAGCGTCGGGGTGCCCGTCTGCACGCGCAGCTCACGGGCGGCGACCGAGATCGGCAGGCCCGTCGCACGGGAAATGCCGGTATTCAGGAAGACGATGCGCTGCGCTCCGTTCCGCACCAGCGAGTTGGCCACCTGGAAGACGTAATCCGTGAACACGTCGCTCTCCACCTCCGTGCCCGGGTACGCGCGGAAGGCCGGAAACCAACCGTGCAGGATCGGCGGGGCCACGATCACGTCGATCGAGTCCACAGCCTGTCGGGACAGGTATTCCATCACGACGGCATCGGCGTTCATGGGCAGGTGGGGACCATGCTCCTTGGCCCCGGCCCCGAAGGGGATCACGACCACCGGCGTGGTTCTGAGCCGCTGCTCGGCCTCGGGCCAGCTCAGGTCGCCGAGGTAGGCGCCCGGGGTCTGCGCCACTCCGTCCGAGGCTGCGACGACGATGGGGACGATCAGCGCGATCACGCGATGGGTTTTGGCCATGGTTAGCTCCTGCCGCCGTTCATCGCGGAGAGAAGACGTTCGGCGTCCTGGTCTGGGTGGTCAGCGAACAACGATTGCCTCGGTGCGTGGGCCGAGCACGAAGAGGGGAATCCCCGGGGTCGAGCACCCGGCTCCCACCAACCCATGCGTGCCTCCGGCGGCCCAGAGGTTCGCCGCGGGCGTGGGGCCGCCGAGAGGGACATTCCCGAGCGGTCTTCGGAAGCCCTGCGCGGTATGCGACGTCGTCACGCCCAGGAGTCCGAGCATGCCCCCGTCACCCCTGTCCAGCGGACCGAAGACCGCTCGGTCACCACCTCCGAAGAGGCGGACGCCCGGGCACTCCCCATGAAAGAACGATGCCTCGAAAACCTCGGGGCGGAGTGCGCTCGGCGTCACCCGCAGATCGTCTTCCCACGCGGCGGAAGGATGCGCGCGGTACACGCTCGTCACAACGGCGGGGTCAGGCTCCTCCAGCACGGCCTCGACCACCTCACCGGCCACTCTTCCGGCATCCGCGCCCGCCGCTTCCCCCACGGCGGCACCCACCGCGGCTCCGAATACCTGCGCACACGCGGAAGCGGTGAGCCCGACCAGCAGGATCGCCCCACCCCTCGCGACGTCCTTCACGGACCATGAACCGTGTTCGAGCATCGTACGACTCTTTCGAGGACCACCTGAAGATACCGGCGGGGCTGACGTGCGCCACTCGGCCGATCGACGCAGGCGTCGTGTAACGGCCACGATGGCCCGCGCCACGTCCTCGTCCTCGGTGCCGCTCGGTACTGCGGCCGCCTCGTGAGGCTGTGGGCGGACTGTGATCCGGAGCTCGTGGTGATTCGTGACCGAGTCGCGGAGCGGCTTCGGGCCCTCGAAGGCTGACGGCCGGAAGCCGAGCGCTCCTCCACGTGTGGTCGGATGCCCCGATCGCCAGGGAGCGGACCACGCGATAGTTTGGAAGCACTTGCCCGATCCAGCAGACAGGAGGTGTGGAATGACGTTCGGTAGAATGCGGATGGGGCTCGGTGGTGCCGCCGTCGCGCTGGTCGCGACCGCGGGCATCGGGTTCGTATCCCCTCCGACGCAGCAGATCCCGACGGTGACGGTGTGGCACAGCCCGACCTGAGGATGCTGCATGCGGTGGGTGGGTCACCTACGTGAGAACGGATTCGAAGTCGATCTGATCGAGGTCGACAACATCACGGCGCTCCAGGAAGAACGGGGCGTCCCGAGCGGGGTCCGGGGTTGCCACTCGGCGACGGCCGCCGGCCACATGGTCGAGGGGCACGTTCCGGCGGACCTGCTCAGGAGATACCTGGCGGAGGACGGGGACCAGGCAGGCATCTCGGTGCCCGGAATGGTCGTTGGGCCGCCCGGAATGGAGGGCGCGGAGCGGGTGCCCTTCGACGTCGTGACTTTCGATGAGCAGGGCAACACGCAGCTGTACGAGTCGAGGCCGGGAAACGTCCGTAGCGGAGGCCACTGACCTCTCGCGCCTCGATCGGCAGCCAACCGCGGTTCGATTGGCGCCCCCTCCGGTGGAGGGGGCGTTCGTCGACTCCTTCAATTGCGACTTCCCATGACGAGGCCACCCGTGACCACCGTACTCGAGCTGGAGCAGATCAAACCCCTCGTCGACCCCGCGCAGCTGATCGAAGAAATCGAAGCCGGCTTCGTCCTCTACTCCGAGGGCAAGGTGACCGTCCCGCCGGTCGGGTTCCTCCACTTCGACGACCCTCCGGGCGACGTGCACATCAAGTACGGATTCGTCGTCGGTGGCGACTACTACGTGCTGAAGATGGCGTCGGGCTTCTATGACAATCCGAAGCTGAACCTGCCGGTCGCGGACGGGGTCATCCTGGTCTTCAGCCAGAAGACCGGAGCGCTCGAGCTGGTTCTTCACGACGAGTGCTGGCTCACCGACATGCGCACCGCAGCGGCCGGGGCGGTGGCGGCCAAGCACCTGGCCCCGACGAGCGTCCATCACATCGGGATCGTCGGGACCGGTGTGCAGGCGAGAATGCAGCTCGAGATGCTCCGTACCGTCGTGGACTGCGGGAGCTGTATCGTCTGGGGCCGAGACGCCGGGAAGGTGCAGGCGATGATCGATGATCTCCGGGCCAGCCGGAGCATCCAGGCCTGGGGCCTACAGATCGAGGCGGCGGAAACCGTGGACGACCTCGTTTCGCAGTGCAATCTCATCGTCACGACGACCTCGGCGAGGGACCCTCTGATCCGCGCCGCTCAGGTGAGAAGCGGGACCCACGTCACCGCGATGGGCTCGGACGACGATGGCAAGCAGGAGCTGGAGGCCGCGCTCCTGGCCAAGGCGGATCGTGTCGTGGCGGACAGCGTCTCGCAGTGTAGCCAATACGGCGAGTGCGTTCATGCCATCCAGGGCGGCCTGATCGACGAGAGCTCGATTCTGGAGCTGGGCCAGGTGATCAAGGACCCGGCGAAGGGGCGCACCAGCGACGACCAGATCACCGTCGCGGATCTGACCGGAGTCGCCATCCAGGACATCCAGATCGCCAAGATGGTCGACGGCAGCAGGCGGCGGACGCGCACACCCGAGGCCCACGGATGACAACGGTGGCTCAGCAGCAGGCGTTGGATGTGCCTCGTTTGGTCCGCGAGGCCAGCGAGCGGTGCCGGCACCATCTTTCCCCCACGCCGCTCGAGTACTCGATGTATCTCAGCCGTCAGATCGACGCAGAGGTCTGGCTCAAGCTGGACTCGATGCAGCGCACGTCGTCGTTCAAGTTCCGCGGTGCGATCAACAAGGTCCTCTCCCTCACGGAATCGGAGCTCGAGCGGGGTGTGGTCTCCGCGTCCACCGGGAACTTCGCGCTCGCCGTTGCGGAGGCCACGAGGATCAGAGGGCACCGAGCGACCATCTATGTCGCCGAGGACATGGAGTCGTCCCGGCTCGAGCTGCTGCGGGACCACGGACTCGAGCTGGTGATCCACGGCGCCCTGGCGTGGGACGCCGAGCGGGAAGCCCGACGGGTCGGCGAAGAAGAGGGCAAAGTCTATGTCTCGCCCTACAATGACCCCCTCGTAGTCGGCGGCCAGGGAACCTGTGGTTACGAGATCTCTCAGCAGCTTCCCGACGTGGACGCGGGCTTCTTCGCCTGCGGAGCCGGCGGGTTGCTCACCGGGTCGGCCGGCTGGCTCGAGTCCCACAACCCGGACTTCGAGGCCTTCGGTGTCTCGCCGGAGAACTCGCCCGTCATGTATGAATCCATGCGGGCCAACGAGATGCTCGAGATGGAGACGTATCCGACGCTCGCCGACACCTGCGCCGGCGGTGTGGATCTGGACAGCATCACCCTGCAGCTGTGCCGGCGCCACGTGGACGAGATCGTCCTGCTCACCGAGGCGCAGATCCGGGCATCCGTCCGCCTCCTCTTCGAGCAACACCGTCTCGTGGTGGAGGGCTCCGGGGCTCTGGCCGTCGGAGGTCTCCTCGAGCGGAAGGAGCAGTTCCGAGGCAAGAAGGTCGTCGCCGTCGTCTGCGGGCGGAACATCGACCTGGACGTCTTCAAGGAGATCATCCGGTGACCGGCTCTCCCCCATCATGAACCGACATCCGCCGATCGTGCCTCGGCGATGTTCGAGCGCGCTTCCGCGGAGGGTCACCAGGTGACGCGAGTCCGGCTGGGCCTCGTCGGCGTCGGTAGCGTCGGACGTCGGGTGCTGACGCACTTCTACGAGCGCCGCGATGCCCTCCGAAGCCGGTACGACCTCGACTTCAGCGTCCATTGTGTCGTGGACAGTAGTGGCGTCGCGGTGAGCGACGACGGCTTCGATCTCGCACGACTGGCGGAGCACAAGCTGCACGGATCGAAGCTGTCCGAGCTTCCCGAGTTCGTCGAAGGCCTCACGCTCGCGGGGGCCCTCGACAGGACCGACTGTCAGATCTTGCTGGAGGCCTCGCCCGTCGATCTGGACACCGGTGATCCAGGCCTCTCGAACTGTCGCGAGGCGTTGCAGCGCGGGATGCACCTCGTGTTGGCCAACAAAGGGCCGTTGGTGGTCGGCCACGAGGAGCTCGATCGGCTCGCCTCGGAAAAGGGCGTGGGCATGCTCTACAGCGCCACGTTCTGCGGCGGGTTGCCCGTGCTCAACATCATCCGGCGCGACATGGTCTGCGGCGAGGTCCTCACCTTCCGCGGCATCTTCAACGGGACGACCAACTTCATTCTCAACGAGATGCTGGAAGGCCGTGCCTTCGCCGATGCGCTTCGCGAGGCGCAGGAGAGAGGCATCGCGGAGGCCGATCCGAGCCTCGACGTGGAGGGTTGGGACACCGCCGCCAAGCTCGTCATCGCTGCGAATACGATGAGGGAAGGTTGGATCACGCTCTCGGACGTGGATGTGCGTGGCATCGAGGACGTGCATCCCGAGCGCCTGCAGCAGTGCCGCCGGGACGACGAGGTACTCAAGCTCGTGGCGACCGCGGAGCGCACGGGCCCGGGATGGCGCTACCGAGTCGAACCCACACCGGTACCGATGGAGAGCTTCCTCGGAAGCTGTACCGGGTGGGAGATGGCCGTCGAGATCGAGAGCGACATCTACGGCAGGACGTTCCACAAGCTGAGGGAGCGTGAGCCCGTGCCCACGTCGGCGTCCATGCTCAGGGACGCGGTGCACCTGGCCACGAGAGGACGTCAGGCTTCGATCTAGCGGAACCTGGCTCGGACGCCGCCCGGGCGAGCGTCGCTCATGGTGCTCGCCCCGCCTGCACGCTAATCCACACGATAGGCGTTGCCCGTCTGAGCACCTTCGACACTCTTGGCATACGCGAACGCGGCGCGAGCCGCCGGGACCGGTTCGAAGCCACGGAAGAACGGGGCGTACGCCTCCATCGCCTCTTCGATGACCCCGGGACTCACGACGTTGATGCGCTGCCCGCGTGGCATCTCGATCGCCGCTGCCATGACGAACGCGTTGATGGCCCCGTTCACCATCGAGGCCGACGTGCCCTGCACGATCGGCTCGCGGTCGAGCACGCCCGTCGTGAGCGTGAACGACCCGCCGTCCGAAACGTAGTCCCGACCGATCAGGACGAGA
>JBDHDM010000168.1:0-11187 GCA_039591515.1 Gemmatimonadota bacterium
GCCGAAGCGTGCGCAGACTGCCATCAGGATCATCTCGGGCGCGACCTCGACCTCCTGCGGATCGACGAAGCCTCGTTCCCCCACGAGGACACGGGGTACCCGCTCGTTCTGAGTCACGCGGAGGTGTCCTGTCGCGACTGTCACAGCTCGGGCCACGTGGTCGCCCCGGACGTGCGACGCCTCAAGTCGGAGCGAGGAGCGCTCGACCGGACCTTCCTCGGGCTGGCGCCCGACTGTGCATCGTGCCACGCGGTGGAGAGCCCCCACGAGGACGAGCTCGCGGACCGCACGTGCAGCGAGTGTCACGACGAGGGCGAGTGGCTGGAAGCGCCGGCGTTCGACCACTCGAGCGCGCGCTTCGCACTCGACGGGCTTCATCTCGATGTGGACTGCGCCGAGTGTCACGACTCGGGACCCGATGCGCGCTACCGCCCTCTTCCGTTCGTCTCCTGTGCCGACTGCCACCAGGACCCGCATGTGGGGGCGATGAGGGGCGAGTGCGCTTCGTGTCACCGGACTGTGGGCTGGGCACGCCTTACCACGGCGGCGGTGGACGCGGGCTTCGACCACGGGAGGACGACGTTCCCCCTCGTGGGAGCCCATGCGACGGCCGCGTGCGAGGCGTGCCATCAGCGAGGACGGCCTCCTCGCGGGGAGGTGCTCCATATGACCTACCGGGCCGGCACGGCGGACCGGACCTACCCCGTTCCGGTCGGCGAGACGTGCGCGTCGTGCCACGTGGATCGACACGCATGGCCGGACGCCGGGGGCCGCTGGGCGGGCTGTGCGGACTGCCACGCGGAGGCGGGTTGGTCACCTACCGGCTTCGGATTGGAGCGGCACGGCGCGGAGGCAACGTTCGCTCTGACCGGCTCGCACCTCGCGGTGCCCTGTGTCGCCTGCCATGAGGACGCGAGCCGCGGGCACGAGCGATTCACGCTGGCGCTGGGCCCCACGGACTGTCGCGCGTGCCACGAATCGGACGACCCGCACGAGGGGAGGTATGGTGACCTCGCGTGCGAGGCGTGTCACGGGACCGAGTCGTTCGACGAGGTCGGATACACCCATCCGGCGCCGGAGCTCGTGACCCGCACCTGTGCGAGCTGCCACCAGGTCGACGACCCTCACCGGGGGCAGTTCGAGGGGCGTGACTGCGCCGACTGTCACGCGGTCGAGTCGTTCTTGGTCGAAGGCTTCGACCACGGTCGGACCCGCTTCCCGCTCGATGGCGCGCACGAACGGGCCAGCTGTGCCGTCTGCCATGCCGCGGAGGCTGGTGATGAGCCGTCATTCGTCCGCTACCGGCCTCTGGGCGTCGAATGCACGGACTGCCATCAGGAGGTGACATGACCCGCTCGTGGATCCGTGGCCTCGCGCTCGCGGCGTGTGTCGTTTCGACGGCTGTGCCCGGGCCGGACGGGGCCGCGGCCCAGGAGCCGACGCGCAGCCTCCACGGCGCCCTCGCGGAAGGGCTCACCTGCCTCGACTGCCACACGCAGGAGGCGTGGTCACCGCTCGCAGAGGACATGGCGTTCGACCACGCTGACTTCGGCGGATTCGTACTCGAGGGGCGGCACGCGGACGTGAGCTGCGCCATGTGTCACGAGGGGCTCGTCTTCGATCGCGCCAGCGGCGCCCAGGAAGAATGCACCAGCTGCCATCTGGACGTGCATCAGGGCACGATTGCGCGCCCCTGTAGCGCGTGTCACTCCGTGAGCTCGTTCACGGATCTGGATCCCGGCGTCGTGCACCCGGCCGACTACCCGCTGGAAGGCGCACACCTGCAGACCTCGTGCGAGAGCTGTCACACGGATGACCTCGGCGGCGCGTACGCGCCTCTGGACCGGGAGTGTGCCACGTGTCACCTAGACGAGTACCTGTCGGTGCCTCTCGTGGACCACGAGGAGTTGGGCTTCTCGACGGACTGCACCGAGTGTCACTCGACGCTCGACTTCCGGGACGTCGCGTTCGACCACTTCACGGTCTCGGGGGGCTTCGAGCTGATCGGGCGACACTCCGCGATCGAGTGCACCGCCTGCCATAGCCTGCCGGACGGCGGCATCCCCGAATCGCCGTCGGGGCCGGAGGACTGCATCGCGTGCCACCTCGACGACTACGAGGACGAGCATGGCGGTTCCGGCTTTCCGACCGACTGCCTCGACTGCCATACCCCGTTCGACTGGGACGATGCCGACTTCGAGCACGCTTCGGCGACCGGTTTCGCTCTGATCGAGGGCCATGACCAGCTCCTCTGCATCGAGTGTCACGTCGGGTCGTCCTCCGAGACGTACTTCTCGCCGTCGAACCCCGAAGACTGCTACGCCTGCCACGTCGAGGATTACGAGGTTCGGCACGCGGGAACGGGCTTCTCCACGGACTGCAGGGCCTGTCACCAGGCGACGACGTGGGAGGGCGCCACCTTCGAGCACGCCTTCGTCATCGACACCGGGCCCCACAATCGTGGGTGCGAGGAATGCCATGCGGTGCCCGGCGACTTCGGCTTCTTCACGTGCCTGACGTGCCACGACCAGCCGCGCATGGACGACAAACACAGCGAGGAGGCCGGGTACTCGTACGACTCGCCGACGTGCCTCTCCTGTCACCCCACGGGACGGGACAGCTGATGCGTGCGCGCGACGCGTGGACCCCCCGCGGGCCGTCCGAGCGGTGGCGACGAATGCCGGCGCGACCGCCGTGGGGAAGCGTGGCCTCGCGGGCGGTCGTGATTCTCCTGGGACTCTCCGGGCCGCTCGAGGCCCAGGAGCGGGTGGCCGTCACGATCGACTACGTGGGTGTGGAGGGCGTCTACCTGGCCGTCGGCGCAGAGCAGGGGCTGACGGCGGGAGACACGATCGACGTCTTCGCCGACTCGACCTCCACGTCTCCGACCGGGCGGCTCGTGCTGCGTACGGTGACACGACGGCGATCGGTGGCGCAGCCGGTCGACCCGGCCCGAGCTCACGCGCGCGGGGAGGTGCTGTACCTCGCGCTGGCGGCGCGTGCGGACACGCCGGAGTCCGGCGAAGCGACGCTCGGGCCGCCGGGCCCCGATCCCACCGACCCGCTTGGTGTGGCAGCCCGTGACGTCGCGAGCCGAGCGCAGCGGCGGGGCCCCCGCTTCGACGGCCGGATTGCCCTGGACTTCGAGGCTCGGGAGACCCGTACGTCGTGGACGGGTGACCTGAGCGGGGAGACTCGGCGCCGGTTCGCGACTCCGACCACCCGGCTGTCGCTGACGATCTCCGATCTGCCGGGGGGATGGTCGATCCGGAGCAACCTCAGGGCTTCGTACCGATATTCGGAGCTGTCCTCGGGACCGCCGCCCACCTCCGTGCGCGCCTACGAGCTGGCGGCCATCAAGACGTTCGAGGGGGCACCGGTCGAGCTTCGTTTCGGGCGCTTCCACAACCCCTACGAGTCGTACAGCACGTACTTCGACGGCGCGCTCCTGCGTGTGGGCCGCCCCGGTGGCCTTGGCGTGGGCGTTGTGGCCGGGCTGGAGCCGGAGCGCGCGAACGAGTGGGTATCGACCGAGCTTCCGAAGCTCACCGGATTCGTCGACTACGGCGTCCGGGGCCGAGGCTGGCGCTACGACACGGACGCATCCGTCCACCTGCTCCGCGCCGAAGGGCGCGACGACCGCGTGTATGCGGGATGGAGTCAGCGGCTCGGGCTGGGTCCCGTCAGCCTCGACCAGCGGCTCCGGGTGGATCGGCCGGAGTCGGGAGGTGCGTGGTCGATCAGTCAGCTGCGGCTGCGCGGAACCGTGCGGATCGCGGGGCCCTTGAGGGTGCGGGCCGGCTTCGGACGAATCGACTCGGGGCTCCTCTCGCCCTTCGGTACCGCGATCGGTCCGAGGCGGGACGAGCTCTCCGGCGGGCTTGCGCTCTACGGCCGAGCCGGGTCCGCGACGATCGACGCGGGACGCGTGGAGTGGGAGGGCGACGAGGTCGGCTGGTCGCTGGCCGGGAGCGCCGGGATACGTCTCGGCAGCGGCCTTCTCCGACTCTCGGGACGACACTGGCAGCGCGGGGAGATGACGTCCTCGAGCGCGTCGCCGGGCCTCTCGTTCCCGTTGGGAGCCGTGCGCTCCAGCGTGGGCTACCGATTCTACCGGACGGACGGCTTCGGGGGACGCCTCGAGTCGCACGCCGCCGACGCAGTCGCGAGCCTCGCCTTCGCACGCCTCTATCAGGTGACTGCGCGCGGGCAGTACCAGTGGGGCGAGAACCTGACGGGGGCCCGCGTCCAGCTCGGCATCTGGCGAAGGTTTTGAGCACCCGAGAAGCGACCATTCCACACCGCCGACTCCCCGGCTAGCTTCCGGCCTCCATCGGGCCGGACCCGGCCGCTCGTTCCTCGAAGTCACGCACCGCGGATCGATCCCCATGCGTTTGTTCTCACCGTGTTCGTCCCTTCTCGGCGTGCTGCTCGCGATCGCTTGCGGCACCTCCACCGTCAGCCTCGAGGCGCAAGAGCTCGACCGCGTGACGTTCCTCAGCGGCGTTACGCTCGAGGGGGAGATCAAGCAGCTGCAGAGGGGCACGCTCGACTTCGACACGGAGGAGATGGACGTGGTCGGGGCGGACTGGGACGAGATCTCGGCCCTGACGAGCCCGGGGCGGTTCGAGGTCACGGACGTCGAGGGTGAGGTCTATTTCGGGACGCTCGTGGCCCCGGCACAGCCTCGCACGCTCGTGGTCTCCGAGAACGGTGTAACCGTCACGCTCGATTACGCCGACGTCGTGGAGATCCTCTCCATATCTCAGGGCTTCCTCGCGAGGACGAGCGGCTTCCTTGACGTCGGCACGAACCTCGCTCGGGCGAACAACCTCTTCTCGATCCTCGTGCGAGGCCGCGCGGCCTACAGCGGGCCCAAGTGGTTCGGCTCGGTGCAGGCCGAGGGGTATCGACAGAGCCAGGAGGCGACGGACGATCTCGGCGAGACGTTCGAGCAGGAGACGAGTCGCTCATCGGCGGCTTTGACGGGGAAGCGGTACTTCGGCGGCAAGTTCGCGGCGACGCTCGCAGAGCAGATCGAGCAGAACGAAGAGCTCAACCTCGATCGACGGATCCTCACGGCCCTCGGCGGCGAGTATCTCTTGATTCGCAACCAGTCGATGGAGCTCTCGTTCGGTCTCGGCGCCGTGCTCAACAGCGAGCAGTACGCGGGTGAGGAACGGTCGGAGTCGGGCGAGATCAACGTGAACGCCGGCTTCGACGCGTTCGACATCGGGGACCTGAACGTCTACACCGCGGTGAACTCGTACACGAACCCGTCCGACGGACGGGTCCGCATCGACATCGACGGGCGGATCTCTTGGGAGGTCTTCTCCGACTTCTTCATCGGTCTCAACCTGATCGAGAAGTTCGACAGCCAGCCCCCGGCGAGCGCGACCGATCGTGACTTCCAGTACGGCTTCACGATCGGGTGGAGCTGGAGCTGACCGACGGGCACCCTCCGCGGAGGTCTCGAGCTCGTCCGGATCTGAGTGTCGCCGAACGGGCTACCGCCAGGCGCGGACGATGTCCTCGGCGATGCGCCCGAGCGTTGCCTCGAGCTCGAAGAAGTCGCCCTGGTTCTGGTTCGTGAAGACCGCGACGATCGCGGGGCCACCCTCGTAGAAGAGGATGCCGACGTCGTTGCCCGCGATGGGCGGCCAGTCGCCGGTCTTGTGTGCGACCCCCACGCCCTGCCACCGCACGCGCTGAGGCAGTCGGCTGGTGTAGAATTGCCTCCGGAGAATCCCGATCATCTCGTCGCTGGCCTCTCGATCGACGATCTCTGCCTCGAGGATCTGCTGGAGCAACCGCCCCATCTCGCGCGCGGTGGTGCGCCCGAGCCAGACGGTCGAGTCGCCCTCGAAGGCGAAAGAGCGCTCGGGCGCCCCCGGGTCCGAGGGGAAGCCGCGCTCGAACACCTCGCGGTGAGAGAGCGTAGAGTTGGCCGGGTCCGCCCGGACCCAGACCTCGCGGAAGAGATCGCCCGTGGTCATGCGGAGTCGGGTCTCGCGGTACCCCGTTCGCTCCAACAGTTCGTTGACGCGACCCAGGCCGACGGCCTCGATCACCATGTCGGTCGCCGTGTTGTCGGACGTGATGATCATCTGCGTGACCAGCCCCCGAAGCGTCGGGTCGAGGCCCGAGGCGAACGTCTGGATCAGGCCGCTCCCCCGGCGCAGGTCCTCGGGTTCGACGGTGTAGCGCTCGTCGAGATCGAGGCGCCCGGCCCGGTCGTCGAGGAAGGCCTGCATCATGACGGGGATCTTGATCACGCTCAGCGTGTTCATGGGTCGATCCGCCCGAATGGCGATGTCTCGCCCCGAGGGTAGGTGCCTCGCGTAGAGGGTCGACACGGCTTCCAGGGCGTCCAACCGGGCGGCGACCCGTGCCTCGAGCTCCGCGGGGAGCGCGGCGTCCGGGCGGGCCTCCCGGGGCCGGGACCCGTCCGAGGTCTCCGAGGTGCATCCCCCGACCGCCATGAGGAGCGCCGCCCACTTCGCGGCGGCCCGGAAGAAAGCCGTGCGGTCTGGTCTCATCCTCTCGCTCCTCGAAACGCGGGGTGGCAACCTACGTCGGGCGTACCGGGGTCGCGACCGAGAGAACGGAAACGCGGCACCCGGGGCCACGTCGGTGTACTTTTCGACTTCGAGACCCTGAATCCCGCCAAGGCACCATCATGATTCGACGCGCCGGACTGCTGCCCCTCGCCATCTTCCTCGCGGCCTGTGCCTCGGGCACGGCCGCGCCGCCGTCGCAGCCCGAGCCGGCGACGACGAACGCCCCGTCCGCGGACGCAGGATCGGGCAGCGCGGTCGCCGAGCCCTCCCCGTCGGCTTCCGGTTCGACGAGCGCGACCACGGGTGCCTCGGCCGCGGACACCGAGGCCGGGGCGGCGGCGCTCACGAGCGCGCCCGACGCGTGGCAGCTCCTCGACGTGGATGGCGAAGGTGTTCCCGGTGTGAGCGCGACGCGCACCTATGCAGACCTGCTCGCCGGCCGCACGCCGGGTCGGACCGTGGTTGTTGCCGTGATCGATGGCGGTGTCGACACCGCCCACGTCGATCTGCGGGAGAACCTCTGGATCAACCCGGGGGAGACGGCAGGAAACGGCGTGGACGACGACGGCAACGGGTACGTGGACGACGTGTTCGGCTGGAACTTCATCGGGGGTGCCGATGGCCGAAACGTCGGCCACGAGACGCTCGAGGTCACCCGGTTGCACGCGGCCTGTCAGGCAGGTGCGGAGGCCCCGGCCGGATTGACGTGCGCGGGGGTCGCCGCGGACTACGATGCGGAGCGGTCGGAGGTGGAGCAGACCCTACAGGTCCTCGACCAGATCGAGGCCGCGTACGCGTTCGCTCTCCCGCTCCTGACCTCCGCCGGGGCCGGTGATCCCCCGACGGTCGAGGGTGTGAGGGCGGTGAGCTCGCTCCGTCAGGACGTGCTACAGGCGCAGAGCCTCTTCCTGCAACTTGCGGATGCGGGGATTCTCCCGGAGGACCTCCCCGAAGCCCGGGAGGCCTATGAGGGTCTGCAGCAGTACGGCCTCGATCCAGAGTTTCGGCCCCGCGAGATCGTCGGCGACGATCTGGAGAACGGCACCGAGCGCGGCTATGGCAACCCGGACGTGATGGGACCGGACGCCTCCCACGGCACGCACGTGGCAGGGATCATCGGAGCCGTTCGCGGCAACGACATCGGGATCGACGGGGTGGCCGAGAACGTGAGGCTCATGACGATCCGGGCGGTGCCGGACGGCGACGAGCGCGACAAGGACATCGCCAACGCGATCCGTTACGCGGTCGACAATGGCGCACACATCATCAACATGAGCTTCGGCAAGGGCTACTCGCCCAGGAAGCACCTAGTCGACGACGCCGTCCGCTACGCGGACGAGCGAGGCGTCCTCATGGTGCATGCGGCCGGCAACGACGGTGAGGACATCGACGTCGAGGCGAATTTTCCTACGGCCACCTTCGACGACGGCAGCGAGGCCTCGCTGTGGATCGAGGTCGGTGCGGCCAACTGGCAGGTAGACACCCTCGCGGCTCCGTTCTCCAACTACGGTCAGAGCTCGGTCGACGCCTTCGCCCCGGGGGTCGACATCCTGTCGACCGTGCCCGGTGACGAGTTCAAGCGTGAGGACGGCACGAGCATGGCGGCCCCCGTGGTGACCGGTGTGGCCGCCCTGCTCATGGCGTATTTTCCGGAGTTCGACGGGGCCGAAGTGAAGCGGATTCTGCTCGACTCGGCGGTCCGGTACGGGGAACGGGAGGTTCCGCGGCCCGGCGCGGCCGGCGGCCCACCCCAGATGGTGCCATTCGGCACGCTCTCCGTGACGGGTGGTGTGGTGAACGCCTACGAGGCGGTCCGGATGGCCCTGGAGCGCATGTAGCTCCTCCCATGAGCGGATTCTACGTCGGCTCCGAGGTCGGTCGGCTCCGGAAGGTCCTCGTACACCGTCCGGGACTCAGCCTCCAGCGGCTCACGCCGTCCAACGTCAACGAGTTGTTGTTCGACGACGTTGTCTGGGTGCGAAGAGCCGGCGAGCAACACGACGAGTTCGTCCAGCTCCTGCGCGACCACGAGGTCGAAGTCCTCCATCTGGAGGAGCTGCTGGCGGAGACGCTCGAGCATTCCGTCGCGGCCCGTCACGAGATTCTGGACTCGGTGGTCCACGAGCTCACGGTGGGCGCCGCCTTGACCGAGGAGCTGAAGCACTACCTGATGGAGATGGACTCCCGCCTGCTGGCTCGGCACCTCATCGGCGGGCTCGCGAAGAGTGAGATCCCGGACGTGGACCTGTCGCGGTCGCTCCCGGGCCTCATGTACACGGACAAGGACTTCGTCCTGCCCCCGTTGCCGAACTCGCTCTTCACCCGCGACTCCTCGTGCTGGGTCTACGGCGGGGTGTCACTCAACCCGATGTACTCGAAGGTCCGTCAGCTCGAGGTCGTCAACGTGGGGGCGATCTACCGGTTCCACCCCGATTTCGCCGCGGCCCGCTTCGAGTACTGGTATCCGCCGGAAGGGCGGGAGGGTGGCTTCGATCTGGACGACTTCGGGCACTCCTCCCTGGAGGGGGGCGACGTGATGCCGATCGGCAACGGGACGGTGCTGGTCGGGTGCAGCGAGCGCACGACGCCGGTCATGGTCGAGCAGCTGGCCACCAGCCTCTTCGCGAAGGAGGCCGCCGAGCGAGTGATCTTCACATTCCTCGACCACGATGCGGTGACCGTCTACCCGCGGGTGGTCGACCAGATCGTCGCGTTCAGTCTGCGCCCTTCGGGCGTCGACGGGGACCTCGAGATCACTCGCGAGCGGGACTTTCTCGACGCTGTGGCAGACGCTCTCGACATCCAGGAGCTCCGGATCGTCACCACCGGCGGGGACGAGTATCAGGCCGAGCGCGAGCAGTGGGACGACGGCAACAACGTCGTGGCCGTCGAGCCCGGCGTCGTCGTCGGCTATCGGAAGAACGAGTACACCAACCGCAAGCTCCGGAACGCGGGCATCGAGGTCCTCGAGATCGACGGCTCGGAGCTTGGCCGTGGGCGCGGTGGTGGACATTGTATGACTTGTCCGCTCCTTCGCGATCCTGTCTAGCTCTCCTCCTTCCCTCGAGGGACCGTGTGATGCGTTCCGATCTTCGCGGCCGGAGCTTTCTCAAGCTCCTCGACTTCACGCCGGACGACGCGATGTACCTCATCGCTCTCTCGGAGAGACTCAAGGAGGAGAAGCGCCGAGGGTCGGAGGAGCGCCGCCTGGTCGGCAAGAACCTCGCGTTGATCTTCGAGAAGGGGTCGACGCGGACCCGGTGCGCGTTCGAGGTCGCGGCCCTCGATCAGGGCGGCCACGCGGTCTACCTGGGGCCGACCGGGACCCAAATCGGCCACAAGGAGACGATGAAGGACACCGCCCGGGTCTTGGGCCGCATGTTCGACGGAATCGAGTATCGGGGCTTTGCGCAGGCGAAGGTTGAAGAGCTCGGTGAGCACGCCGGCGTCCCCGTGTGGAACGGGCTGACCGACGAGTTCCACCCGACCCAAATCCTGGCGGACGTCCTCACCATGAAGGAGCACGCCGCCCGGCCGTTGGCCGAGACGGCATTCGCCTACCTCGGGGACGCACGGTTCAACATGGGCAACTCGCTCATGGTCGGTGGGGCGCTCTTCGGGATGGACTTCCGGATCGTGGCGCCACGGCCGCTCTGGCCGGACCAGACCCTGGTGGAGCGTTGTCGGTCGTTGGCGGAGCAGACCGGGGCACGGCTCACCCTCACCGACGACGTCACCGAGGGGGTGTCCGGAGTGGACTTCGTGCACACGGACGTGTGGGTCTCGATGGGTGAGCCCGAATCGGCCTGGGCCGACCGCATCGACCTGCTCCGGGACTACCAGGTCGATGCGCAGGTCATGCAGGCCGCGGGCGAGGACGCCAAGTTCATGCACTGCCTGCCCGCGTTCCACAACCGGGACACCAAGGTCGGCGAGGAGGTCTTCCAGAAGTTCGGCCTCGATGGGCTCGAGGTGACGGAGGAGGTGTTCGAGTCTCCGACCTCGGTGGTGTTCGACCAGGCGGAAAACCGGCTGCACACGATCAAGGCCATTCTCGTCGCCACGCTGGTGGGCGAGTTGTGAACGTCGCCCCTAGCTCCGAAGCCGTCCTTTGAGCAGTGAGCCGAGCGAGCATTCGTCGAGCGCTGCGTGCACGGCCTGTGAGATGGCGTAGGCCTCTTGCTCGCCGACGCCTTTTCTCTTGAACCACGCGTAGAAGTCCTTGTCGGCTTCTGCGTAGTCGCGCAGGTACGCCTCATGGGCCCGGCTCTGCCCTCGCGATACCTGCACGGTCTTGGCGTAGCAGCCTGCGGCCGCGTAATCACGACTGCGCAAGACCGGTATGCCGGTCTCCTTCTTCTGCCCGGCGATCAGGGCTTCGGCGATGATCCGCTGCTCGTTCGTCAGCTCCATCTGCTCCAGCTTCTCGGCCTCCATCTGCTCTGTGTCGACGACGCCGCAGGCGCCGAGGGTCACCGCGAGCGCAGTGATCGCGACGAGCGAGACGATGTGTAGCCCTGTTTGTCGGTACATCCGAGACCTCTCTCTTCTCTTTGATCGGCGATCGAACGGGCGGTTGGATCCGACTCCGCCCTACCGGTATTGTGCACCATTCCTCGTCATGATT
>JBDHDM010000169.1:0-9179 GCA_039591515.1 Gemmatimonadota bacterium
ACCTCGACGCGGCCCGCCCCGAGCTCTCGGTGCAGGTCGATCGCGAGAAGGCCGCCCTCTACAACCTCAACACCTCGAAGATCGGCATGGCCGTGCGTGGCGCGATCAACGGCATCGAGGCCGCCAAGTATCGGACGGGCAACGACGAGTACGACATCATCGTCCGTCTCGCGCCCCAGTACCGGGATGAGCTCGAGGGCCTGCGTGAGTTGACGGTCATGGCGGAGGGGGGCATACAGGTCCCTCTCGTCGAGGTGGCGACCTGGTCCGTCCAGGACGGGGCCGGGGCCATTCGGCGCAAGGACCAGACGCGCATGGCGACGATCACCTCCGACGTCGCGGCCGGCTACAGCAACAACGCGGTGCTCGCCGAGGTCCAGAGCACGCTGGCCGACTTCCAAGGTCAGCTGCCCCCAGGCTACACGATGCAATACTCAGGGCAGTCAGAGGACCAGGACGAGGCGACCGCGTTCCTGGGCGGAGCGTTCCTGACGGCGCTCATGCTGATCGGCTTCATCCTGATCAGCCAGTTCAACTCGGTCATCAAGCCGGTGATCATCCTCACGTCCGTGATCATGTCCACGATGGGCGTGCTGCTCGGGCTGATGCTCTTCCGGATGCCGTTCGGGATCATCAACACAGGGGTGGGGATCATCTCGCTCGCCGGTATCGTCGTGAACAACGCGATCATCCTGATCGACTATATCGACGTGTTGCGCGAGCGTGACGGCATGAACCGCCGGGAGGCGCTCGTGCAGGGTGGCAAGACGCGTCTGCGGCCGGTCCTGCTGACCGCGCTGACCACCGCGCTGGGCATGGTTCCGCTCGCGATCGGACTGAACTTCGACTTCTTCGGTCTCTATGGCTCGTTGAACCCCGAGCTGTACTGGGGAGGTGAGCAGGCCGCGTGGTGGGGTCCGATGGCCGTCGCGATCATCGCGGGGATCCTCTTCGCGACGTTCCTCACCCTGATCCTCGTGCCCGTCATGTACTCGCTGGTGGACGACTTCACGGAGTTCTTCCGGAAGCACTACGTGAGGCACGACGGCGTGGAGACGGAAGAGGTGGCTGCGGGCGTCCGTGATGGCACGGGCGGGTCCCGGAGGCCGGAGCGGCCGACGGCGCCACGGCCTGCCGCGCCGGAACCGGAGCCCGTGGGCGCGCGACGCCAGTCGACCTCGCACCCGGGCTTGATCAACCCGCAGCCCGAGGCGGGCTGAGAGGGGCGAGTCGGCACGGCCCTCGCTGCTCTTGCGGCTGGAAGGTGGAGAGAGGCTCCCGGTCGGTGGACCGGGAGCCTCTCGACGTTTCGGACCCTGACTCGTATCTCCGTGTTGTAAAGCCCGCCCCCTCGGAACCGCCCGCGGAGATCAAGCCCACGTGACGCCCGCTCTCGAAAGCCTCACCCAGGAGCTTCGACTCGCCTGGCGTCGCATACGGCGGCACCCGATGCGGAGCACCGTGGGCATCACGACGCTGGCCCTGGGCATCGGCGTCAGCACGGTCTCATTCAGCGCCGTGCGTGCGGTGCTGCTCGAGCCTCTGCCCGTAACCGCGGAGGACGAGCTGGTGGTGCTGTGGCAGCGGAGCGTGGCACGCAACTTCGACCACGTCCCCTTCCTCCCCGCCGGGCTGGACGCCGCCCAGGAGTTGGGAGATCCGATCGAGGCGGTCGCGGCCGTCCCCATCAATGGCGCGGTCGTGACACCGGGTCGCGGTGCGGACGGGAGCTTCTCCATCGCCCACGCACGGATCGGAGGGGACTTCTTCGGGCTGCTGGGCGTAGATCCGGTCTTGGGCCGCATGCTGAACGCGGAGGACGATGTCGTGGGCGCCGCGCCGACCGTCGTGCTCAGCCACGGCTACTGGTCTCAGAACCTCGGGGGGCGTGAGGACGTCCTCGGGACGGTGCTCGAATTCGCCCGCGTGCCCTTCACCGTGGTCGGGGTCGCTCCTCCCGAGTTCGACTATCCGCGTGGCACCGAGGCGTGGGTCACGCTGCGGGGGAGCTTTCCCGACTGGGAGACCGACCCGGCGACCCGGTACGAGCTCGACCTGATCGTACGTCTACGTCCCGGCTTCGGCGTCGGCGACGCGGCGGCCGCGATGGACCGTCTCTTCGCCGAGCAAGCCGGCCTCTCCGAGCTGGCCGCGGACCTGGAGACCGTCGGCCTGCCGTTCACGGACGCGGTCATGGGAGATCTGCGCCCGATGCTGTTGACGACCTTCGTCGCGGGGCTGGTCCTGCTCCTGGTGGCGATCGCGAACGCCACGCTCCTCTTCCTGGCCGGGGGGGCGCGTTCTCTCCGCGAGTCCGCCATGCGCAGGGCGCTCGGCGCCTCGAGCGGTCGGGTCGTTCAGCCGCTGGCGTCCGACGCGGCTCTGCAGGCGGCCCTGGGCGTGTTGGGTGGCGTGCTGCTCGGACGCCTCGCGCTCGCCGTGCTCGTGCCCCTGGCTCCTCCCGACTTCGTCCGCTTCGACACGATCCGTCTCGACGTCGGATCGGTCCTGTTCGGTGGAGTCCTCGGCCTGCTCGCGCTCGGTGCTTCGGCGGGGATCGCGGGCGTCTGGCTGGCCCGGCGGGATCCGGCCACGCTCCTCCGGGGGGGAGCCGGAGCGGCTCCGAGTGGAGCGACATTCCGGCGCGCCATCGCGTCGGCGCAGGTGGCGCTGGCCGTCGTCGCCGCGGTAGGCGCCTCCCTCCTGTGGCAGACCGTCCGGAACCTCGAAGCGTTGGACCGGGGCTTCGAGCCGGAAGGACTGTACGTGGTGAGCGTCTCGCTGCCATTCGGTTTCTTCGACGTGCCCGAGGGCTACCAGCGTGTGCTCGAAGAGGTCGCGGACGGTCTCGGCTCCCGCCCGGGCATCCGTGGGGCGTCTCCGTCCTTCAGCGCACCGCTGCTCGAGCGTGGTGGCATCGACTTCGCCCCGAGGCTCGATGGTCAGACCGTCGAAGAAGCGCGGCGTAACCCGTACGTGGGCTTCGATGCGGTGATTCCGCGTTACTTCGCCGTGGCAGGAACCGAGCTGCGCCAGGGGCGTGGCATCGACGCAGGCGACGGACCGGACGATCTCCCGGTCGTGGTCGTGAACGAAGCGGCCGCGCGGGCCCTCTGGCCCCGTGAGTCGCCGCTGGGTCGCCAGATCCACATGGGCGGCCTGAGTCGGGATGAGAGCCGGACCGTCGTCGGCGTGGTCGAAGACCATCGCTTCCGGACCTTCCCGCAAGCCCATCCGTCCGTATACGTGCCGCTCGCTCAGTACGACCGGCTGGCGCCCAACCGATTCCTCGTGCGCGCGGAGGCCGGGGTCGAGCTCCGCACCCTCGTCGAGGCAGAGTTCGAAGCGAGGGTCGGGGGGGTCGACGTGGTCACCATCGAATCGATGACCGAAGTGATGCGGCGTCCTCTGCGACGGCCCCGTTTCGCCGCGTCCAGCCTTCTCGCGATGGCGCTGGTGACCGTCCTGCTCGCCGCGCTCGGCGTACACGGCGTGCTGTCCGTCATCGTCGCCGAGCGCCGCCGTGACCTCGGCGTACGGATGGCGCTCGGAGCCAGGGCCGTCGACGTCGCGTCGCACGTGGCTCGCCACCTGCTGTGGATCGGCGGCATCGGAGGTGTGCTCGGCGCGTTGATCAGCCTCTGGACCACCGACTTGCTCGGCGCGCTCCTCTATGGCCTCGAGCCGGGGGTGCCGGGTATGATCGGGGTGGTCGTCACGGCCTCGTTGGCTCTGGCGCTGGTCTCGGGGGTGGTGCCCACCATGCGCGCCACGAAGACCGATCCCGCCCAGACCCTCCGCTCCGAGTAGCCGTCGCCGCCCTGCCCAGATGCGCCCCCAACGTCCACCGAACGCAGATGACGATTCCTAGCAACCGGTCGCTGAGACGCATGCCTCGGCTCGTCTGGGTGCTCGCGGGGCTCGCCGGGCTGCCTCTTCCTGCATCGAGCCAGGAGACGAGGCAGGGGTTCGTGAGCCTGGATGAAGCTCGCCTGTTCTACGAGATCGTCGGTAGCGCGGGCGAGCCGATCGTGGTCGTGCACGGGGGCCCCGGGCTCGATCACAGCTACCTGCGGCCTGGCCTCGACGCGCTCGCAGGCCGAAACACGCTGATCTACTACGATCAACGCGGTACGGGCCGTTCCACGGCGGAGCTGGAAGCGGAAGTGATCAACGTCGACCGCTTCCTGCACGACATCGACGCGCTGCGACAGGTTTTCGGGCACGAGCGTGTCACGGTGCTCGGCCACTCCTTCGGCGCGTTGGTTGCCATCGAATACGCGCGAAGGTACCCCGACGAGACGAAGGCCCTCATCCTCATGAATCCGGTCGAGCCGGGGAGCCGCTATCGCGACGCGACGGCCGAGAGGCAAAGGGCGCTGCGCACCCCCGAGGATGCACGCGAGCTCGAAGAGCTCCGCGCGAGTGAGGGGTTCGAAGCACGGGATGCCGCCACCTTGAGCCAGGTGTATCGCGTCTCGTTCCGTCAGCTCCTCCGCGATCGGGAGCGCGTCTCCGACCTCGAGCTGGACCTCGCCCCCTCGACGGCGAAGAACGGTCAGGACGTCGCGCGCCTCCTCGGATCGAGCATGGGCGCCGTCGACTGGTGGGACCGGTTGGAGCATATCCAGGCGCCGACGCTCGTCCTGCATGGCCGTTACGACGCCCCCCCGCTGGAGATGAGCCAGTCGTTGGCGGAGGCCTTTCCGGTCGGGACGCTCCAGGTGCTCAACACCGGCCACTTCCCCTATGTCGAAGACCCCCAGGCGCTCCTGGCCGCCGTCTCGGGGTTCTTCGCGACCGTTCGATGAGCGGGGGTCTGCGGCGGGTGGCGCTCGTCCTGGTGGCGTACGTGGTCGTCGCGTGGATCGTGATGGCCGTCGCGGGCCAGGTGCAGCCTCTCCTCGCGCTGCCGGGGAGCTTCGTGCGCATCCTCCGCGCAGGCCTCGGGCTGGGTCTACCTGTCGCGCTGCTCGTCGCCTGGAACTACCCGAGGATCGGACATCATGGTGCCCACCCACCAGACCGCGACGAGGGCAGATGAGCGTCGCGGGGGAGCGGAGCCGGGCCGGAGACGTGACGCTGAGGACGCTCGAGCCGACGGACTGGCCCCGGGTCCGAGAGATCTACCGCACGGGCATCGAGACCGGGGACGCGACGTTCGAGAGAACGGTTCCGGAGTGGGAGGTGTGGGACGCGTCGCGCCGCGCGGAGCCGCGGCTCGCGGCGGTTCGAGACGGCCGCGTCGTGGGGTTCGCCGCGCTCAGCCCCGTGTCCAAGCGGGCGGTCTACGCCGGCGTGTGCGAAGTGATGGTCTACGTCGCCGACGGCGCCCGAGGCCAGGGCATCGGGCGCCTCCTGATGGAGGAGCTGGTCCGTGCGTCCGAAGCCGCCGGCGTGTGGACGCTCCAGGCGAGCGTCTTCCCGGAAAACGTCGCGTCGATCCTCGTCCACGAGCGGGTCGGCTTTCGGCAAGTCGGCCGTCGGGAGATGATCGGACGCTTCCACGACGGACGATGGCGCGACACGGTGATTCTCGAGCGCCGGAGCCGGGTCGTGGGCGTCGACGACGGGTGAATCCGACTCGGCGTCAGGGCGTCACGCTCACCGAGTAGCTCGTGGTGAACTCGATGAACCGGGACACCTCCGTCATGTCCCGCCCCACGAAGCGGATGGTGTGCGCGTCCACGCGATCCACGTTCGGCAGGTAGGCCATGAGCTCGGCCGGCATGTAGTTCTTGAACGTGATCTCCAGCTCGAGCGGACCCTCGAGGCTGTACGGTCCGAAGTCGTCGAGCCGGCCCAGCGCGGTTCGCACCCGCTCACCGATGAGGGCGTACGACGCTTCGGGCATGATCGTACGGGCGGAGTGGAAGCCGTAACTCCATTTGACGACGGCGCCCTCTAGGTCGCCCAGGAGCCCACGGGCCTCCGCCACGGTCGCGTCGTCTCCCGAGATCATGACGATCGGCACGCCGAAGTCCCCGGCGATCGCCGCGCTCATGCTCGCCTCCATCATCTCGACGCCGTTGAGCCGCACCGCGGTGAGGTTGGCGCTGGAGAAGGTGTGTGCCCGGACCCCCTCCGGATTGGTCGTGCTCGCGTGGTAGCCGATCAGGATCGCCGCGTCGAAGGACTCGTCGATGCCCTCCATCATCATGAGCGGCCGGGGCCACGACCGGACGAGCTCGATGTCCTGCGGCAGCCGATCGAGGAGGAGGTTCTCGCCGTTTCCGTGCGAGTCCGACACCACGATCTCGGTTGCGCCCATCTCTCGGGCCGCCTCGATCGCCGCGTTCACCTCGTTGGTCATGAACTCCCGGAACCGCCCGTATTCGAAGCCCGCGGGCCCCAGCTGGCTGCTCGTGACGGCGCCGGCCACGCCCTCCATGTCGGCCGAGATGTAGACCTTCAGCCCCTCCTGCGCCGTCACCGCGGTCGCGAGCGTCGCGATGACCGCGAGAGTCGTGAGTGCCGTTCGGATCATGCGGGATCTCCCTGTCGCTTCTGTGCCCGGCCTGCAGCGGCCGCGCACTGGTGGACGATGTCGGCGGCCGGGACCACGTCCCGGATGTCGCGCACGGAGCGACCGGCCTGCCAATACTCGGTCGAGCCGGCGTCGTCGAGCGCCGTCTTCTTAAGCGTTCGTGCTGCGCGGAGAGCGTAGATGGCTCGCATCCAGTGCTTCGTGCGGCGTCCGCGCAGCATCCGCCGCGCGATGGGGCCGGCTCGGAGGCCCAGGCGCCGCACGTACGGGGTGTCGATGACGGCGACGGGCACGCCCGTGAGGCGCTCGGTGAGGACGATGTCGTCCTCGTCGGCGTCCATGATCGCCTGCTTGTAGGGCTCGCTCGCTCGGCATTCGACGGTGGCGATGAAGCGGGTCCCCATCTGCACACCGGCGTAACCCATGGAGAGCGCGCGTGCGAAGCCCTCGGGGGCTCCGACCCCACCCGCGCACACCACGGGCAGCCCGAGATCCCCGACCTCGGCGAGGAGCTCTTCGGCCCCGAGCGGGCCGGCGTGGCCGCCGGCGCGTCGATTGACGGCGATGAGCCCGTGGGCCCCCGAGTCCAGGGCTTTCTGGGCCCACTTCCGCTCCGTGACGTCGTGGTACACCACGCCACCGACCGGCTCCACGCGATCGACGACCCAACGGGGCTTACCGAGCGACGTGATGAAGAAGCGGACGCCTTCCTCCAGCGCGACGTCGATCCACTCTTCCATGCGTCTGCGGTACGTCTCCGACGAGGCCTCGATGAGCGCGTTCATGCCGATGGGACGGTCCGTGGCGCTCCGGATGGCACGAATCCCTTCACGGAAGTCGTACCCGAACACGTAGGTGAGCGTGACGGGCTGCAGGACACCGAGACCGCCCGCCTCGGAAACGGCAGCGACGAGCTCCGGGTTGGAGCACGGGTACATGGGGCCGCAGATGAGGGGGACATCCACGCCTGCTGCCCGAGTCAGGGGGGTGTCGAAGCGCGTCACGTGCCCGATCGCGACGGCGGGCGGGACACCGGCGAGAGACGCCAGTGTGCGTCGACGGTCGCGACGACCGTTCCCTCGGCGTTCCGGATTCGGGCTTCCACCACGTGGTCCACGTCCGACTGGACGGACGGCAGGGCACAGTGCGCCTCCGCCGTGAGGCGACCTCGCGCCTTCTTGAGATACCGTACGTCGATCCCCGTGAGGATCCCGCGAACGTCCGCACCGAGCCCACCGAGGAGCGCGAGGCCGGTCGAGAGCTCTCCGAGATTCGCCAAAGCGATGGCGTGAACGGATCGAAGGTGATTCCGTACGCGTCGGCGATCGGCCAGGGACACCACGACGTCGCCTGGCTCGAAGCGCTCGACCGTGGCTCGGATGGTGCCGGAGTAGGGGACCATGCGGCCCAGGATCCGACTGAAAAGCCAGCGTCCGCCGGGAAGGGGAGACAGCCGGGCCCAGAGCGCGCGCAAGCGCGTTCCCGGGGACTCTTGCGCTCGGGGCATCGGGCTGGGTTGAAAGGGTCTGCCGGCGGTATCTTCGGAGCCGGCGCCGCGCACGGCAACGGCGCGCTTCAACGACACGCCCCCGTGACCATGGTCTACCTCATCCAAGCAATCCTCGGCGGGCTCGTGTGGTCGGTCGCCAACGTCGTGTACCTCGACATGAAACGGAAGGGCCTGCGAGGCTTCACTCGCTTCGCTGCCTTTTGGGCCGGGACACCCACCACCTGGATCACCTTCTTCGCCGTGCCGGAAGGCAGTACGCCAACGTTCAATCCGCCCGAGGAGGACGAGGAGCAGAGGCTGTTCGACGCGATCCGTAGGGATCGTGCGACACGCGCGCTCGGGCCGGCCGAAGAGACCAGGGAGGACGAGGCGACGCCGGAGGATTCAAGCGCGCCGGGGGCGCCTCTCGCGAAGCCGCAGGACCGGGCGTGAGCCCAGCCGACATGCAGGCGGGCCGCGTGCCCATCACTGCGTACCGACCGACACGGACCGACGTGCGCGAGCTGTTCCAGCTCGCCGGCCCGGTCGTGCTCGTGCAAATCGGGCTGATGTCGATGGGGGCGGTGGACACGATCATGGTCGGCCGAGTCTCGCCCGCGGACCTCGCGGCCGTCGCGATCGGGAATCTCTACTTCTTCGGCATCGCGGTGTTCGGCATGGGCGTGCTCTACGCCCTCGATCCGGTCATCGCACAGGCCGTCGGAGCGAGCGACACGGTCGGGGTCGCCCGCGGAGTCCAGCGCGGGGGAGTCCTTGCCATTCTCCTCTCCGTGGTCGCCATGGGCATGCTCCTGCCGGCCGGGCCGTTCCTGACACTGGCGCGGCAGCCCGCGGAGGTGGTCCCCGTCGCCCACGGCTATGCCCGCGGCCTCATCCTGGGGATGTTTCCGTTCTACGGCTTCGTCGTCCTCCGGCAGAGCCTGCAGGCGATGACGCGCGTGCGCCCGATCGTCTCGACCGTGATCGCGGCGAACCTGGTCAACGTCTTCCTCAACTGGATTCTGATCTTCGGGAACCTCGGCCTGCCGCGGCTCGGCGCCGTCGGGTCGGCCTGGGGATCGAGCCTCAGTCGCTGGTTCATGCTGCTCATGCTCGCGGCCCTGGGTTGGCATCAGCTCCGGCCCGCGCTCATCCCCTTGCGCCGGGAGGCGCTGGCCCTGGGGCCGCTCCGCCGGTTCGTAG
>JBDHDM010000170.1:0-10309 GCA_039591515.1 Gemmatimonadota bacterium
GATCCCGCGCACACCGGGCTGTGACCCCGCCTTCACGAGGCGTGCACCTTGAGCGTCCGGCCCACGTCGTCCAGCATCTCGCGTAGCGTGTCGTAGTCCGGATGGCGCATCCGGACCCAGGCGTTCGCCATGTACCCGGCCTCGACCGGCTGGGTCGGCGTCCCGCGGGGCGGCAGGTGCGCGTCGATGATCCAGCTGCCGTACCGCTCCTGGATCGCCTCCACCCCTTCGTAGCTCGAGATCATCCCGTCTTGGTCGGGACGCAGGGTGATCATGCCTGCCGAGAACTCCCGCGTGGCTCGGCGGCTGGTTCGGCCGTAGAGGACGGCCATCGCCCATTCGTGGTAGATGTCGATGCCGTTCGCCGCCGCGTACAAGTCCCACATGCCCACGCCCGGCGGGCGACATCCGATCTCGGAGAACTTCAGGCCCTTCGGCCCGAAGAACCACTCCATGTGTGTCGCCGAGGTGTCGATCTCCAGCGCCGAGATCACCTTACGGCCCAGTTCGATGACCTCCTGGTACGCGGGGGCGGCGGCGATACGGTTCGTGGTGACGATCTGCGGCGAGATCCAGCGTGTCCTCATCGCTTCCAGGACGTTCGGGAAGTAGTGGGACACGAACTCGTGGGCGACGCTACCGCCGATCGTGATGGTGTCGAAGAAGCCCTCGTGTCCTTCGATGAACTCCTCCACGGCCACGTGCGCGCCCCGGCCGACACCGGTCTCCTCGAGAACCCGGTCCAACGCCTCCGCGTCGTCCACCTTGTGCGTGCCCGAGGCTCCCGCACCCGAGCGTGGCTTGACGACGAGGGGGAAGCCGACCTCCGCGGCGAACGCGCGGATCCGCTCGGCATCGTCTCCGCCCATCGACTGCGCGCAGGGCACGCCGGTATCGCGCAGGACCTCCTTCATCGAGGGCTTGTCCCGACACAGGAAGGTCGTATGAACGGACGTGCCCGAGATCCCCGTCTCTTCCCGTACCTGGGCCGCCGCCATCATGTGCGCCTCGACGGTCGCTTCCAGGCGCTCGACCGGGAGCCGCTGGTGGATCTGCCGCACGCGATCGACGAGCGTGCCGACGTCCACGACGGATGGCACCTGCTCGTAGTGGACCAACCAAGCCCTCAGGTCGTCGTCCAGCACCTCCTTGGAACGCTCCCCGACCCCCGTGATCAATGCGCCCGCGCCCTTGAGGGCGCGAACGAACTGCTTCTGATTGGCCGGGAAGGACGGCTCGATGAAGATGATGCCCCCCCGCGAGGGGCAGAGCGCTTGCCCGAGCCCACCATGAAATCGGTCGTCTTCGTCGCGCCCTTCTTCGCCGAGACCACGCTTCGTTTCGTCAGCGCCGTGTCCCTGACCGAAGGAGCGCAGACGACGCTCGTGACGCAGGAGCGCGTTGCGGAGCTTCCGCCGGAGCTGAGGTCTCGTCTGGCCGGCCACGTGCGCGTGGCGGACGCCTTCGATCCCGGCATCCTTCGCCAGGCCGTCGAGCGCGTGGGACGGGAGGCGGGGCGTCCGGTGGCCCGGGTCCTGGGGACGCTGGAAGAGCTGCAGGTGCCGCTCGGTGAGGTCCGCGATGCGCTGGGCATCGAAGGGATGGGGGCGGAGGCCGGGCGCAACTTCCGGGACAAGGCTCGCATGAAGAGTGTCCTGCGTGCTCACGGGCTGCCGTGCGCACGTCACACCCTGGCACGGTCGCCCGACGATGCCACCGCGTTCGTCGAGAGCGTCGGCTACCCCGTGATCGTGAAGCCGCAGGCCGGGTCCGGGTCGCGGGGTACGTACCGACTGTCGGGGAGGGACGATCTCGCTGGCTGTTTGCGGTCGATGCCCCCCAGCCCATCTCGTCCTCTGGTCTTCGAGGAGTTCATCCTCGGCGAGGAGCACTCCTTCGATTCGATTGCCCTGGGTGGCCGACCCGTGTGGTACTCCATCAACGATTATCTGCCTGGCGCGTTGGAGGTGGTCCGCGAGCCGTGGATCCAGTGGTGCGTGCTTCTGCCACGGGAGGTGGACGACCCTCGATACGACGGGATCAAGCAGGTGGCCGCGGAGGCGTTGGACGCGCTCGGCATGGACTCCGGAATGAGCCACATGGAGTGGTTCCATCGCCCCGACGGGAGCGTCGCCATCTCGGAGGTCGGGGCCCGCCCGCCGGGCGCCCGCTTCGTGCACCTGATCTCGTGGGCGCACGACTTCGACCTCTTCCGGGCCTGGGCGGACGTCGTCGTGCACGACCGCTTCACACCTCGCCCACGTCCCTTCGCGGCCGGCGCTGCGTATTTGCGGGCACAAGGGACGGGACGCGTAGCCGGGGTACGCGGGCTGCTGCAGGTGCTCCAGGACCTCGGGCCGCTCGTGGTCGAGAAGCGGATTCCGGAGCCGGGCCAGCCCACGTCCGGCACCTACGAGGGGGAGGGGTACATCATCGTCCGACATCCCGACACCGAAGTCGTGCGCGCCGCCCTCGAACGGATCGTGTCCTCGGTCCGCGTCGATCTGGAGCCGAAATGAACGTACTGATGCTCTCCCCGGGCTTCCCCCGGGAAATGCGCTACTTCACGCGGGGCTTGGCGACGGTCGGTGCGCGCGTCGTCGGCCTCGGAGACCAGCCCGAGTCGGACCTGGAGGAGCCGGCCCGATCGAGCCTTTCGGCGTATGTGCAGGTGCGGTCGTGGCAGGACGAGGAGGCGGTTCTGCAGCAGATCGCGGAGCTGACCAAGCGCGTGCGGATCGACCGGGTGGAGTGCCTGTGGGAGCCGTACATGGTACTCGCCGCCCGCATCCGGGAGATGCTCGGGCTCCCCGGGATGACGGTCACGCAGACGATCCCGTTTCGTGACAAGGAGACGATGAAGCAGGTGTTGGACGCGGCAGGGATCCGGACACCGCACCACTACCGGGCGACCACGGCCGCGCAGGTCGCCGAGGCGGCAGAGACGATCGGATTCCCGGTGATCGTGAAGCCGATCGCCGGCGCGGGGTCCGAGCATACCTACCGGGTCGAGTCACGGGACCGCCTGGACGAGATCCTGCCCGCGCTCCGCTCGGTCGCGGAGGTCAGCGTCGAGGAGTTCGTAGAAGGCGACGACATGACCTTCGAGACGCTGTGTGTCGGTGGCGAGATCGTTTTCTACAGCATCGCCACGTACATCCCGCGCGCGCTCGACATGAAGACGAACGCATGGATCAGCCCGATCACCCTCGTCTACCGCGACCCGGACCGCGAGGACCTCGCGGTGGGGAAGCGGATGGGGGAGGCGGTGCTGAAGGCCCTCGACTTCGATACCGGCTACACCCACATGGAGTGGTATCGCACGAGAGACGGCGAGGCGGTCTTCGGCGAGATCGGCGGACGGCCGCCCGGGGCCTACCTCGTCGACCTGATCAACTACGCCTCCGACATCGACACGTACACAGGGTGGGCCGAGGCGGTGGTCCACGGCGGCTTTTCGCAGCACGTCGAGCGCTCGTACAACGCGGCGTGGATCTTCAAGCGAGCGAGAGGCGGCGGCCGCATCCGGCGGTACGACGGGCTCGAGGCCCTGATGTCCGAAATCGGACAGCACGTCGTGATGATGGAGCTGAACCCGATCGGCTCGCCCCCCCGCGACTGGCGCCGCGTTCTGGTGGGCGATGGCATCGTCGTCGTTCGCCATCCCGATCTCCAGACCACCGTCGAGCTGGCGGGGAAGGTGGCTTCGCGGCTCGAGATCCTGGCCGAGTGAGCTACCGGAGCTCGAGCGCGAGCATCGTGAGCGGGGGGAGGGTGAGCTCGAGGTACTGGTCGCGCCCGAGGTGGGTCCCATCCACCGTCTCGAGCTCCGTGGTACCGAGAGAGCCGGCGCCGCCGTACACGTCGGCGCTGGAGTCGAGCAGCACGCGGTAGCGGCCGGGGTACGGCACCGCGAGCCGGAAGGCGTCCCACGCCACGGGCGTGAAGTTACAGACGATCACCACGAAGTCGCTCCAATCTTCCGACCATCGGAGCCACGCGAGCGTCGTGCGATCGCGGTCGTGGCATTCGATCCACTCGAATCCGTGGCCGCTCCAGTCCTGCTCGTGCAAGGCCGGCTTGTCACGATAGGCGCGGTTCAGCGCTGCGACCCAGTCGTGCATCCCGCGGTGCATCGGCGCGTCGAGGAGCGGCCAGTCCAGCGTCCCCTCCGCGTCCCACTCGTGCCACGTCGCGAGCTCACCGCCCATGAACAGGAGCTTCTTGCCGGGTTGGCCCCACATGTAGCCGTAGAGGAGGCGGAGATTCGCGAGCTTGTCGAGCGTTTCACCCGGCATCTTGCGCAGCATCGACCCCTTCAGGTGCACCACCTCATCGTGAGAGAATGGCAGGAGGAAGCGCTCGGAGAACGCGTACGTGATGCCGAAGGTGAGCTTGTCGTACATCCCTTTGCGAAAGAGCGGGTCCGCCTCCATGACCTCCAGCGTGTCGTGCATCCACCCCATGTTCCACTTCGCGTCGAAGCCCAGCCCACCCGCCGCGATCGTGTGCGTGACCCCGGGCCACGCGGTGGACTCCTCGGCGGCGACGGTCACCCCGGCGTGCTCCCGATGGATCGTCTCGTTCAGGGTCCGCAGGAAGGCCGTCGCTTCGACGTTCTCCCGCCCTCCGAACTGGTTGGGGACCCACGCTCCTTCGTCTCGCGAGTAGTCGAGGTAGAGCATCGACGCGACCGCATCCAGGCGGAGGCCGTCGACGTGGAACTCCTCGATCCAGTACAGCGCGCTCGACACCAGGAAGGCGACGACTTCGTCTCGCGAATAGTTGAAGATGTAGGTGCCCCAGTCCGGGTGGACGCCCTTCCGGGGATCGGCGTGCTCATAGAGCGCGGTCCCGTCGAACCGCCCGAGTCCGTGCGCATCGCGAGGGAAGTGCGCCGGGACCCAATCGAGGATTACGCCGATCCCGGCCTGGTGGGCCTGGTCGACGAAGTAACGCAATCCGTCGGCGCTTCCGTGGCGGGCGGTCGCCGCGAAGTAGCCGACGGTCTGATAGCCCCAGCTGCTGTCGAGTGGGTGCTCGGTCACCGGAAGGAGCTCCACGTGTGTGAAGCCGAGCTCCGTGACGTAGGGAATGAGCTCGTCGGCGAGGGCACGGTAGTCGAGCCACCCCGGCTCACCTCCGCGCGGGTCGGCCCCGTCGGCACGCCGCCAGGACGACAGGTGGACCTCGTAGATCGACACGGGGCTTCGTGCCTCGTCCCAACCGGCGCGGGCGGTCATCCAGCCCTCATCCCGCCAGACGTGCGTGGAAGGACCCACGACGACCGAGGCGGTGTCGGGTCGGAGCTGCATCGCCCGCCCGCAAGGGTCGGCCTTCAGCAGCGGCTTGTCCGCGAAATGGCTCACGATCCGAAACTTGTAGTGAGCGCCCGCACCGACGGCGGGCACGAAGAGCTCCCAGACGCCGGTCGAGGCTCTGGCCCGCATGGGATGCGCAACGGGATTCCAGTCGTTGAAGGACCCGACGACCGATACGCCGCGCGCCCCCGGCGCCCAAACCGCGAAGACGGTCCCCTGTGCGCCCTGGTGCTCGATCGGGTGTGCCCCGAGGATCTCGTGAACGCGCCCGTCCGGGCGGCGCACGCGCACCAAGTCGGCGTCCGTCCGGACCGGACCGAATCGGTAGGGGTCGTCGCGCTCCACCCCGTCGACCCGAACCCGATACGGGGGCGGGGACGCCCCTCCGGGTACCGGCGCGACGAAGACGTCGCCACCCTCGAGCCGTCCGGCGACCACCGCGTCGAGCGGACCGGCCCCCGCGCCGTCCCCGAACAAGACGGTCACGTCCTGCCCTCCCGGAGCCCAAACGCGGATCTCCCAACCGACCGTCTCCGACGTGTGCGCCCCCAACACGTCGAACGGCGTCGCACAGGCTCCATCCATGAGTGCCTGCACCAGCCCCGCACGCAGGGCGGAATCCACTGGGGCTCCGTCGGGGTTCAGGTCCGGTCCGCCTTGATTGGATTCGGAGGGTGGAGAGAATACGTTGAGCTTCGCTCGCGAGTGTGCCGGGGGAAAGCCCCGGGCATGGCGAGTGCCCTCTCCCTTGGAGGCCGACCCCGTGGCCAGTGCCGCCGACAAATCTCGACGCGCCGAGGCCGAACCCGACGCCCGGGGGTCGGGCCAGGCCCTGAGCGTCGTCCATCTCGTCGCGGAGTATTTTCCGTACGCGCGGTCCGGAGGGCTCGCCGAGGCGGTGCGGGGTATCGCGACCTTCCAGGCACGACATGGAGTCGAGACCCTGGTCTTCCTGCCCCTCTACCGTGCGGCCCGGGAGCGGGCGGTGGACCGCGTCCCGATCGGTGATCCCATCGAGGTGGCGCTCGGCCCCGTTCGTGACCGCGCCCAGCTCTGGGACGCGAACGAGAAGGGGGGTGGGCCCCGCGTCGTGCTCATCGACCACCCGGGCCTCTTCGACCGAGACGGGCTGTACGGCGAGGGGGGGCGAGACTACGAAGACAACCATATCCGCTTCGCCTTCTTCGTGAAGGCCGCGTTGACGGCGCTACCTGGCCTCGTCGAGCAGCCGGTGATCGTGCACGCGCACGACTGGCACACCGCGCTCGCGCCGGTCTATCTGCGCACGACCATGGCCGACGACCCGTGGTTCTCCCGCGTCCCCACGGCGCTCTCCGTCCACAACGCCGGGTACCCGGGCCTCTTCGACCCCGAGATCCTCGATCAGATCGGCCTCCCGCCGGAGGTCAACCACTGGAGCCGGATGGAGCACTACGGGGCGATCAATTGGCTCAAGGGGGGGCTCGCCTACTCCGACTTCGTGGCCACGGTGAGCCCCACGCACGCTCACGAGCTGCGCACCCCCGCCGGTGGCTTCGGGCTGCACGATTCGTTCATCGCGCTGGGAGATCGCCTAGTCGGGATCCTCAACGGCATCGACCTCGACGTCTGGGACCCGGCGAGCGATCCCATCATCCCGGCGCACTTCTCTGCCGAGGACCTCGAGGGGAAGAGGGCCTGCAAGAGAGATCTCCAGGAGCGCACCGGACTTCCCGTCCGTGAGGACGTGCCCGTCTTCGGCATGACCGCGCGCCTGGTCCAGCAGAAGGGATTCGACCTCATCTTGGGAGACGGGCTTCTGTACCGGCTCCCGGAGGCACAGTTCGTCTTCGTGGGCGAGGGAGAGGAGAAGTACCGCCGGCTTCTGTCAGAGGCAGCGGCCCATATGCCGGACCGCGTCTGGACCGACTTCGACTTCAGCGAGGAAAAGGAACACCGACTCCTCGCCGGTGCCGACGCCCTGTTGATGCCGTCTCTCTACGAGCCGTGCGGTCTCACGCAGATGCGCGCTCAACGGTACGGCGCGCTCCCTGTGGTCCGCCGCGTGGGCGGGCTTTCTGACACGGTGGAAGACCAGGTGACGGGATTCGTCTTCGACGAGTACTCCTCCGCGGGGCTCCAGCGGGCCCTTGGCCGCGCGTTCGCCCTCTTCGAGGACCGCGCGGCGTGGGAGCGGCACGTTCGTACGGCCATGCAGCGCGACTTCGGCTGGGCGGGGTCCGCGGAACGGTACCTCGAGCTGTACCGTGACGCGGTCCAGTATCACGCATCCGAATGACGCCAGCGGACCCGGTGGACCGATCCGTCGTCCTGCACGCACACTTCTACCAGCCGCCGCGCGAGGACCCGTGGACCGGGCGTGTCCCGGCTCAACCCACGGCTGCTCCATTCCACGACTGGAACGAGCGGATCGAGGCCGAGTGCTACCGCCCGATCACCCGCAGCCGAGTCCTGGCCGACGGCCGCGTACCAGAGGAGCAGGTCAACTGCCTGGAGTGGATGAGCTTCGACTTCGGACCCACACTCCTGGGTTGGCTCGAACGCTGCGCGCCCGACACGTATGGCGCGGTCCTGGCCGCGGACCGGGCGAGCGAGGCGCGGACCGGGCACGGCAATGCGCTGGCGATGCCGTACCATCATCCGATCCTTCCGCTCAGCTCACCGCGCGATCGGGTCACCGAGATTCGGTGGGGGATCGCGGACTTCCGCCGACGGTTCGGACGTGCCCCCGAGGGGATGTGGCTACCGGAGACCGCCGTCGACGCCGAGACGCTCGACGCCATTGCGGCCGAGGGGATCCGGTTCACGGTGCTCGCCCCGCATCAGGTGCGCTCGGTGCCCGATGACGGTCGCCCGATGTGCTACGAGACCCGGGTCGGGCGTGACCTTGCGCTCTTCGTGTACGACGGCGCGCTGTCCCACGGCGTCGCGTTCGGATCGTTGCTCCGGGACGGGGTGGCCTGGGCGGAGGTCATGGCCGAGGCCGGGCCCCGGACGGCGCTGTGTTCGATCGCGACCGACGGCGAGACCTTCGGACACCACCACGAGTTCGCCGAGATGGCGCTGGCCAGGGCGATCGTCGAGCTGCGGGGGCGCCAGGGAGTGAGGCTCGAAAACTACGCGTCGGTCCTCGCCCGGGAAGGGACGAGCGGTGTGGCCCAGCTGGTGGAACCGAGCTCGTGGAGCTGCGCGCACGGGGTGGAGCGATGGCGCTCCGACTGCGGGTGCCGAGCCCGGCCGGAGGAGGACACGAGCCAAGCGTGGCGAGCCCCGCTGCGGAGCGCCCTGGTGTGGCTGTCGGAACGGCTGCACCAGATCTTCGAGCGCAGGGGTGCTCCCCTGTTCGGTGACGTGTGGGGGGCCCGTGATGCGTACGGCACGGTGGTCGGCGCGGTCGACGTGGAGGAGCGAGAGCGCTTCGTCCGGACGTGGATCGAACGCGAACGGCGCACACCGGGCGAGGAGCACGTGGAAGCGGGGCTCGACCTGCTCGAGATGGAGCGATACGCGTTGGGCCTCTTCACCTCCTGCGCGTGGTTCTTCGACGATATCGATCGCCTCGAGCCGAGACAGGTGCTCTCGTACGCCGCCCGGGCGCTCGAGCTGGCTGGCGACGACGGAGTCGGGCTGGCCACGGACTTCGCGGCGCGTCTGGCGCTCGCCCGAAGCAACGATCCACACGTGGGGACGGCCGCCGACGTGTTCGACGCAACCCGGACCGTAGACGCGTGACTCCGCTGCGCTTCTGCTTCGTGCTTCACATCCACCAGCCTGTGGGGAACTTCGAGCACGTCTTTCGGGAGCACGCCGACGACGTCTACACCCCTTTTCTCGATTTCCTCGAGGCTCGGGGCCTCTGGCCCATCGGATTGCACGTCTCCGGTCCGCTGCTCGAGTGGCTGGGTGAGCACGATCCGCGACTCCACGACCGCATCGGACGGCTCGCCGCCGACGGCAGGGTCGAGCTCCTGTCGGGGGGATGGTACGAGCCCATTCTCGCGGCCCTCGCTCCGGCCGACCGGGCGGAGCAGCTCGGCTGGATGCGCGAAGAGCTCGAGTCTCGCTTCGGCGTGACACCGACCGGTGCGTGGCTGACCGAGCGCGTCTGGGAGCCCGATCTGGCCAGGGACTTCGCCGAAGCCGGGCTCGAGTACGTGCTCGTCGACGACCACCTGGCGACGCGGTCCGGCGTGCCTGTCGCCGATCTCGATCGGCCGCTGCGGACGGAGAGCGCGGGTCGGGTGCTCGACCTCCTGCCGATCGACGAACGACTCCGGTACCTGATCCCGTTCCGACCCGCGGACGAGATCGCGGCCGAGCTACGGGTCCGTCACCGAGGCGGCCGTCGCCTGGCCTTGATCGGAGACGATGGGGAGAAGTTCGGCGGCTGGCCGAGGACGCGGGCGTGGCTCTACGAAGGCGGCTGGCTCGAGGCGTTCGGAGACAGGATGGACGAGCTCCGGGCGGAAGGGGTGCTTCGCTGGGTGACGCCGGCCGAAGCGCGCTCCGAGGTCCCGGCGACCGGGCCCGTCTACCTGCCCTCGGGCTCCTACCCCGAGATGGAGGAGTGGGCGCGTGGCGGACACTGGAAGGGCTTTCTCTCGCGGTACCCCGAGGCCAACCGGATGCACAAGCGGATGATGGCACTCACGGAGCTGTGCCGGTCGCGAGGCGATCCTACCGCGGCGCGCCGCGCCATCGGGCGGGCCCAGTGCAACGACGCCTATTGGCACGGCGTGTTCGGGGGTCTGTACATGAAGCACCTCCGAGAGGGGGTCCGACGGAACCTCCTGGTGGCCGAGCGTCTCCTTCGCGCTGGTGAGCCACTGAGCTGGACGCGGCAGGACGTCGACGCGGACGGGCCCGACGAGTGGTGGGTCCACGGCGAGGCGGTTTCGGCTTGGGTCGGCGGGGGCGGGTGCGTCTCCGAGCTGGTGTGGCTCGATGGCGAAGTCGATGTGCTCGACGTCCTCACGAGGTACCGCGAG
>JBDHDM010000171.1:0-9149 GCA_039591515.1 Gemmatimonadota bacterium
TATCCGGTCGGGAGCTGCGTGGTTCTCGACACCCACGAGCTCGCGATCGTCCACGCGGCCAATCCCGATCCCTCCCTGATCGACCGACCGGTCGTGAGCGTCCTGTGCGACGACGAGGGCGCCTGGCTCGAGCCGGCCCCGCTGGTCGACCTCGCCGACACGGATGAGGAGGGCCGGCACCCGCGATCCATCGTGCGCGTGACGGACCCCGCCCGATACGGCGTGCGGGCCGCCGACTATTTCGCCTGAGGTCGCGATCGCCCGAGCCCCCGCCATTCGAGGCCCCGAGCCCGCGCTTCCGCCTCAACACCGCTCGGCAACGACCAGGGTGCGTCGCAGCAGCCCCGCTTCCACCCCCTCCAGAAGACTCACCTTCCTCCCCCGTTCCTCCTCGAAGATTTCGTCGCCCTCGTCGGCCCGGAGCGCGGGTTCGTGAGACGCCAGGGCGCGGACCGTCGCCTCGAGTGTGCGGTGGAGCTCGGTGACCCAGGACTCCGTCGCCCGCACCGTCAACCCGGCCTCGACGGCCAGCTCCTCCAACGTGCCCGGAGCCTCGACCTGCCCCGGCCCGAGTTCCAGGGCGCGCGATCTCTCGGACTCCGAGAGGCCGGGAACCAGCTCGATGGCAACCGCGGCCAAGCGTCCACCGGGCTCGAGGACCCGGGCGCATTCTCTCAGCACGGAGAGCTTATCGGCCAGTCAGCACAATACGTCGGCGTGCGTGACGGCGTGGAACGAGGCGTCGCGAAACGGCAACCGGGTGCCGTCCCCGCACACGACGGCGCTTCGGCCCGCCCCGTCGAGGCGCCCGAGGGCCCCCACCGCCTCGCGGAGCGCGAGGAGCGGAAGATCCGTCACCGTGAGGTCACAGCCCGTCCGGCTGGCGATCCGTGACCCCGGCCATCCGCGGCCCGAGCCAAGGTCGAGGAGGTGCGCACCGGGACTCAGGTGCAGTGCGTCCGCAATCCGGTCCGCCTGAGCGACGGACGTGTACCCGTTGGGCACCGCGGACCCGAGCGTCCCCTCGCGGACGTCCCGCGCGGCGGGCGTGATCAGCCTACGATATTTGTACGCGCACGCCTCACTCGTGACCTTCCCGGACGATTCCTCCATGCGCGGAAGTTGACCGGGCATGGTCGGTACGCACAACTGGAATCGGACGACGAACACCTTCACGGGGACTCAGGTGCCGGGACACACCGAATCGATCACCATCGAACGCTCTCTACGCGACGTGTTCGTCTACATGGACGATGTCTCGCGAGAACGGGAATGGCAGCCACACCTGCGCGAGGCTGAGCAGACTCCGGCGGGGCCCACGGTCGTCGGCACGCGTCGGCGATACGAATCGGACTTCCTGGGCAAGCGCCTCCGCAACACCTACGTCGTGCAGGTCTTCGAGCCGGAGAAGCGCGTCGTGCTGGAGAGCACCCCGGACTCCGCCATGCATGCGACGACGGAGATCCGGTGGGAGCCATCCGGCAACGGCACACGCGTCACGATGTCCATCGATGGGAAGCCGTCCGGCGTGCTCCGGTTCGTCCCCAGGGCGGTTCTCGAGAACGCTTTTCAGAAGGAGATCCGGGACGCGCTCGCCCGCCTCAAGCAGCGATTGGAGTCCGCCGGAGGGGTGCAGCCGTGAGGTCGTGGGGGCCGCATCCCCAACAACTGCCTTTTCAACGGCTCGCCAGGGCCACATTATGTCAAGGTTCAAACGATTCTTCCCCAGCGCACCCGTGATGATTCGATGAGCGCACCTACGTACACGACCAGCCAGCTCGCCGAAGCCGCCGCCGTGGGCAGTCAGACCCTGCGCTACTACGAGCGCCGCGGACTGCTGCCCGAGCCCCCGCGTACCCGCGGAGGGCACCGCTTGTACGGGCCCAAACATCTGGAGCGACTGCGTTTCATACAGACCGTCCAGGACCTCGGATTCCAGCTCGAGGAGATTCAAGCCCTCTTGTCGGTTCGGGAGACCCCGTCGAAGAGCTCGGCGGCCGGCGAGACGATCGAGCGCTTTCTGGATCGGCTCGACGAGAAGGCCATGGCACTGGCGGAGATGCGCGCGTCCATCGCGTCCCTGCGCGCTGGCGCCGAGAAGGCCCTCAGCCGAGGATAGCGCAAACCGGTCGGCGTCGTTACGACATCTGCTCGATCTGCGCCTCGATCGTAGTCCACTCATCCATGGCGCGCTCGACCTCGTCCGTGAGCCGGGACCGCTCGCGCTCGAGGCTAGCGATCTCATCGGTCGGCGTGCGCTCGTAGTAGCCGTCGGCACAGAAGATCGCGTCGATCTCCGCCACGCGAGCCTCCCACGCTTCGATCGAGGTGGTGATCTCGCCGCGTCGGCGTTCGAGCGCGACGACCTCACGCCTGTCGACGCCCCTCGGGGCCGTGTCGGGTGGAGGCCCGCTCGACCTTTCCTTCTTCTTGGCTCGCTTTTCGCGACGGGCCTTGAGAACGACGGTGTCTGCATCGAGGTGGTCGTCGCCCGAAGCGTGGACGTACTCCGCGTACGTCCCCGGGTAGTCGGTCACGTCGTCCGGCTTGATCTCGACGATCCGGGTCGCGAGTCGGCTCACGAACCATCGGTCGTGTGAAACCAAGATCAGGGTGCCCTCGAAGCGCTCCAAAGCGGCCACCAGGGCTTCGATCGACTCCAGGTCGAGGTGGTTCGTGGGCTCATCCAAGACCAGTACGTTGGGCCGCTCCAAAGCGAGCCGGCTGAAGACGAGCCTCGCCGCCTCCCCGCCCGAGAGCGCCCCGACCCGCTTCTTTCCGTCGTCGCCGCTGAAGAGCATCATTCCCATCTGCGAGCGGACGAAGCCCCGGTCCTTGCCCGGGCAGAACGACCACAGCCACTCCTCCGTCGTCTCCTTCCCGTCTGCAAACGCCTCTCGGTTGTCCTGGGCGAAGTAGCCGGGGTGGGCCTCGTAGCCCCACTCGATCTGGCCTTCGTCGGCCTCGAGCTCACCCATCGCGATCTTGAGGAGCGTCGACTTTCCGATGCCGTTGGGACCCATGATCGCCAGACGATCCCCACGCCGGACCTCGAGATCGACGCCGTGCAGCACCTCGTTCTCGCCGAACGCCTTCTTCACGCCGGAGATGCGCAGAACCTCCCGACCGCTGGGGCGCCTGGGTTCGAACCGGAAGGTCGGATAGCGGCGGGAGCTCCCGGGAAGCTGCTGCAGCTCGCCGGCCTTCTTCTCGATCAGGCGGAGCTTGCTCTGGGCCTGTCGGGCCTTGCTCGCCTTGGCTCGGAAGCGGTCCACGAACTGCTGGTGGTGCGCGATCTCCCGTGATCGGCTCTCGATCTCCTTCTCGCGGCGCTCCCGCTCGGAGGCCTTGCCCTCGACGAAGTCCGTGTAGTTGCCCCGGTACAGCTGGACGGTTCCGTAGTCCACGTCGAGGATACGGGTACAGACATTGTCCAGGAATCGGTGGTCGTGTGAGATGACGACCAGCGGCCCGGAGAAGCTCTGGAGGAATTTCTCGAGCCACCGGATCGAGAGGATGTCGAGGTGGTTCGTGGGCTCGTCGAGCAACAGAACGTCCGGCTCCGCGGCGAGGACCTGCGCGAGGAGAACGCGCAGCCTGAATCCGCCGGAGAGCGACGAGATGGGATCGTGGTGCACCTTCGCGGGGAGTCCGAGTCCCTCGAGGATGGTCGCCGCCCGTGCCTCGGCGGTGTAGCCGTCCAGGCGCTGCACCGTCTCCTCGAGCTCCGAGAAGCGCTCGACGTCGAAGTCCGCCTCGCCCCGCGCGAGCAGCGCCTCTTTTTCCGAGATCGCCGCCCAGAGCTCGGGGTTGCCCATGAGCGCCACCCCGAGGACCTGCTGCTCCCCGTACGCGAATTGATCCTGCTGCAGGACGCCCAGGCGCGCTGACTTCGGAACCGCGACGTGCCCGTCCGACGCATCCATACGACCCGCGAGGATGTTGAGGAGGGTCGTCTTGCCCGATCCGTTGGCCCCGACCAGGCCATACCGCTCGCCCGGGTTGAGCTGAAAGGAGACGCCCTCGAAAAGCGGTCGCTCGCCGAAGGACTTGGCGACGTTCGATACGGAGATCATGGCCCCGTATACTCGGAGCTACACAGCCGGATCCGGCGGGCGCAGCCGATGGTGATCCGTGCGGGCCTGCCACGCCGCCGCGACGGCCAGCAAACGCTCCTCACCGAACGGCAACGCTGCCAGCGTCGCTCCCCGAGGCACGGTGCGTCCCGTCTCCTCGTCCGTATCGGTGCCGATCGGCATGCCGAGCGCGGGAAGCCCGGTGCCGTCGAACGGCCCCGTGCCCTCGATGAGCGCCACGTCGCACTGGGCGAAGAGCTGGGTCTGGATGCGCTGGAGGAGGAGCATGCGGGCCTGCTGGACTTTGACATACGTGTCCGCACTCTGGAGCATCCCGTTCAGGAAGCGCGGCAAGCGGTCGCCGAACGCACGCACGTCCTCTCGAAGCTGTTGGATGAAGAAGGCCGTGGGGTCGCCATGTGATCCACCCAACGGCGGCGAGGTGAGCTCGTCCCATTGATCGGGCAGGCGCAAGTCCGGCACGATGCGGACGTTGCCCGCTCGAGAAAGCAGCTCGACGAAGGTGCGCCGAAGCTCGTTCAGGCGCTCGTTCTCGTGCTCGAAGTAACCGGGCCAGATCCCGATCCGTGTCGGCCAACGCACGGCAGGCGCTCCGCCCGGAAAGGGCGTGGCCGCTCGAACGAGGTTCGGCGCAGGCGGGAGTCCCAGCGTCCTGGGGTCACGGGGATCGGGGTGGGCGATGACCTGGAGGAGGATGGCGGCGTCGAGCGCGTCGCGGGCCATCGAGCCCACATGGTCTCTGGTGTAGCTGAGCGGGATGACCCCGTGAAGGGACACGCGACCGAAGGTCGGCTTGATGCATGTCAGCCCTTGGAGGTTGCCCGGCCCGATGACCGACCCGCCCGTCTGGGTCCCGAGCCCCGCCACGGCCAGACGCGCGGCGACCGCCGTCGCCGTGCCGGACGACGACCCGCCCGGGCTGTAGCGATCGTCGTCGGGCGACCACGCGTTCCGTGTCGTGGGCGTGGTCGTCCCGTAAACCTGGGCTCGACCACCCGCGAGGTTCCCCATCTGGGCCTTGCCGACCACGAGGCCGCCGGCCGCGCGCATCGTGGCCACCGTGGTCGCGTCGTAGTCGGGCTGGAAGCCCTCGAAGACGAGCGACCCGCCCTCGGTGAGCAGATCGGACGTGTAGAAATTGTCCTTCGGGGCGAGGCAGGCGCCCCGCAGCGCCGCACCGGCTCCGTCCGCGGGCTCTCGCCGCGACTCGGCCAGCAGAGCGTCACGTGTCGGTCGGTCCGTGTACGCCTTGAGCACGCCGTCGAAGCGCTCGATCCGATCGACATACGCCTCCACCAGCTCCTCGGGGCGTACGGTGCCACGTCGCACCAGGGCGAGCGTCTCGGCCAGGGTCAGCTCCGTCGGGTCCTGTTGCACCGACGGTCGGACCGGCGCCTCGAACGCTTCACGTGGAAACGCCCGCCGCCCCCTCCCCGCGCCCGCCACGCCGTCCGGGAGGACGGCGCCCGCCGCCGCCACACCCGACACCCACGCCATCCTGTCCAGAAACCACCGCCTCGAGACGTGCCCGTCCTGGGGTCCGCTCACCGGTCTTCCTCCGTCCACTTCGTGAACGGCGCCGGATGGGCGACGGGGAGGTGGAACTGCGGGTCGATCTCGAATTCGGCGGCCGTCACGTCCTGACGGAGAATGGTCCGCCCGTTTTCCAGCAGGCGCTCCAAGTCCATGGGGGCGTCCGGGTCCGCCTCCGGCAGAACGGACACGTCGATGCCCATCAGCGCGTACCGGGTCAGGATGTAGGAGTCGAGCTCCTCGTCGGTCGGATCTCGCCGGGGGACGGGTGGCTTCGTCATCGGTCCTCCTCGGGTACTTCCGGAATCGTGATCTGAAGGGCTTCGAGCGCTCCTGTCGCTCGCAACTCCGCGCTCGCGAGCGCTGCAGGCAGCAGCACCGTATCGCCGGCCCGGACGGCGAGCTCGTGATCGAGCTTCCCCCACCGGAGCACACCGGATCCGCGCACGACCATGAGAACCTCGCACGCGCCGGAGGCGAAGGTGTGGCCTCGTGCCGGGCCGAGCGCCCAGTGGTGGATGCCGAAGTGCTCGCACTCGACGACATGCCGGACCGTCGCGCCGTCCTCCGTGCGCTCGCTTCCGGGCTCGAAGGCCCGGGCGTCCACCGGCCCGAGGTCGACGCACTCGAGTGCCTGGGCGAGGTGCATCTCCCGGCCCGAGCGCCCCCAGTCGAAGATACGGAACGTGGTGTCGGAAGGGGTCTGTACCTCGGCCACCAGAACGCCCGCACCGAGGGCGTGACAGGTGCCACTGGGAATGAAGTGACACGACCCGGGCTCGGCGGGGACACCCAACATCAGCTCCTCGATCGTGCCGTCGGCTGCCGCCTTGAAGAAGTCCTCCGACGTGGTGTCTTCGCGGAGCCCTTTGTAGATCTTGGCGCCCGGCTCCGCGTCGACCACGTACCACGCCTCGGACTTGAGGTGGGCCTCCGGGTGATCCGCGGCGTACGCGGGCGAGGGGTGCACCTGGACCGACACGTTCTCCCGCGCGTCGAGGTACTTGATGAGGAGGGGGAAGCCCCAGACGGGGGACAGCGGGATACGGCCCGTGACCCGCCCCCCGAAGTCTCGCACGACGTCACGGAGCGTGCGCTCGCGGAGGGGACCGTTCCGGATCCGGGTGTGTGCGGCTCCGCCACCGCCCCCGGACGGACTGGTCTCGTCGAGGTCGGCCAGCTCCCACGACTCCCCGACCGTCGTTTCCGCACCCCCGGGCAGCGTCCGGTGGAAACGCTCGAGCGCCCGGCCACCCCACACCTTCTCCTTGTAGATCGGTTCGAGGAGGAGGGGGTAGAGCGCCACGGCGTGGTCCGGTTCGAGTAGGATCGTCGAGGGGCGGCCCCCTGACCGGGGCCGCCCCTCGCTGTCGAGATCCGGAATGGTATCAGCCAGCGATCCGCTCGCGAATGATGTTCGCCGTGCGCTCCGAGCGCGCGTCGGCGATCTCCTCGGCCCATTGGAGGGCCTGCGGGAGGCTGGAGATGTCCACCCCGTTGATCGTCGCCTGGCGGGTCCGCACACGTTCCGACCAACGCACCGAGTTGATGTCGTCGAGCATCATGTTGAGGGTGATGCCCGGGCTGTCGTGGATGTCGTCGCTCGGCATGCCCTCGTGGGTGACCCCGAGCTCGCGCAGCACGTTTCTCGAACCCTCGGGGGCACGGTAGTACTCGCCGATGAAGTGCGCGGCAGCCTCGCCCCCCCACTTCGAGGTGAGCGCCCCTGCGACGTTCTCCAAACCGCGCTGGTTCCCGCCGCTGTCGCCGATGAAGACGATGTTCTCGAACCCGTGCTGCTTCAGGCTCTCGGCCATGTCGGTGAGCACGGCCTCGAAGGTCTCCTGACGCAGCGAGATCGTCCCCGGGCTCGTCATGTGCCCCGTCGGAGGCTCGATGTCACCTTCCGGCACGAGCTCCAGAACGGGGGCGCACAGCGCGTTGCCGAGGTGCGCCGCAATTCGAGGACAGTTCGCACGCAGCACGTAGTTGTGCTTGCCCGTCACGAGCCACGGTCCGTTCGGCTCCACTCCGCCCGTGGCGATGATCGCGGTCGTCTTCCCCTGGGCGAGCGCGTCACGCACGTCCATCCAGGTCATCTCCTCGATCCACGGGGTCTGGACCGCGGGGAGCGGATTGGGCGTGTCGGCGCAGTTGAACGTGTTGGCCTCACAGCGTCCGCCGCCCATGTCGCGAGGATCGGGCTCCGGGCGTTGGAAGCCCGCGGGCGGCCCGCGCCGGCCGGCACCCCTGCCCTCTGAGGGCGGAGCCGGTACCGTGCCCCCGGCGGCGATCGTCCCTCGTACGTGCCGAGCCGTTTCCCGGGCGCGAAAGTCGACGATCTCGCGGGCGATCTCGAGGCTCTTCGCCCGGTCGCTGATGTCGACCCCGTTGATCATCGCGTTGCCCGTGGCGACCCGCTCGGCCCATCGAACCGAGTAGGGGTCGTCGGCGAACATGTTCATGGTGATCACCGGATCGTCATGGAGCCCGTCGTTTTCCGTGCCCTCATACCCGCGGAACGCCATGTAGCGAGACACGGTCGCGTAGTCGTAGTACTCCGGCACGTGCGCGACGACCGTCCCATCCCACTTGGCGTTGAGCTTCTCCGCGACGTTGCGCATCCCGGACTGATTCCCACCGCTGTCGCCGAAGAAGACGATGTTCCGGAATCCATGCATCTTGAGGCTGTGGGCCACGTCCGTGAGCATGGCCTCGAAGGTCTCCTGACGCATCGAGATCGTGCCCGGGCTCGTCATGTGCCCGCTGGGCGGCTCGATGTTGCCTTCCGGCACCAGCTTGACGACGGGAGCGCAGAGCGCGTCACCCAGCTCCCGGGCGATCGCGTCGCAGTTGGCGCGCAGCACGTAGTTGTGCTTCCCGGTGGCCAGCCAGGGACCGTTGGGCTCGACCCCACCGGTGGCGATCAACGCGGTGGTCTTCCCCGACGCCAGGGCGTCGCGCACGTCCATCCACGTCATCTCCTCGATCCAAACGGTGTTCGGCGCCGGGAGCGGGTTGGGCGTGGTCGCGCAGTTGTACACGTTGGCGGCGCAGTCACCACCACCCATCGAGTCGGGATGCCGTTGCTGCTGGGCTTCCGTCGAAGACGCGGCCAGCAGGAGGGCGGCGGCCGCGAGGAAGGTCTTCGTCATGTGGATCTCCGAGAGGCACCGTGAGCGGTGGGTGCAGACTGCGGCCCCGTCTGCGAACGCGCCAGGGGGTCTCACCTCCCCTGCCGCCGTGACCCTCGGCGCATTCAGCCTCGGCGCTGGACTCGCTCTCTGGAGGCGGCGCGCCACCGAAAGGGACCGCCTACGGCGGGCCGGCGCACAGCTCCGTCCAGCCCCGCTCACACCCGAGCGCGTAGAGCGCCTCCGGACTCGTCTCGGTGACCGCTGCCTTGCTCCCGCGAATCACGATCGGCAAGTCGTCCAGAGGAGGCTGCGCGCGGGCGAAGGCGTCCATCCCGCGCGCGAGGGATACGACGTTGTCGCAGCCCTCTCCAAACCCGGCCGC
>JBDHDM010000172.1:0-18830 GCA_039591515.1 Gemmatimonadota bacterium
GATGGAAGTGGAGCTGATCACACCGATCGCGATGGATCCGGAGCTTCGGTTCGCGATCCGTGAGGGCGGACGCACGGTCGGCGCCGGCGTGGTGACCGAAATCATCGAGTAGAAACGCGACAGAGCGGCCCCGGCCGGAATTGACCGGGGCCGCCCTTCGCAGGAACGCTCGGCCGCGTGTAGCGGCCGTAGCGAGGACGCGGAGCGAGAAAGAGGAAGCCCGGAAACAGGCGCCGAGCGGCGTCTCCGGAGAAGGGTGACCCCGGTCTCCCCCGCACCAAGAGGACGACGAATGGCAGACAGAATCAGAATTCGACTCAAGGCGTTCGACCACTGGGTGGTCGATCAGACGGCGGCCGACATCGTTCGGACGGCGCAGAAGACGGGTGCGTCCGTGCGCGGGCCGATCCCGCTCCCGACGCGCCGCCAGCGGTGGACGGTGCTCCGCTCACCACATGTCAACAAGAAGGCGCGCGACCAGTTCGAGCTGCGTACGCACAAGCGCCTGATCGACATCGTGGACAGCCGCCCCCAGACGATCGACGCGTTGACCAAGCTGGATCTGCCTGCTGGTGTCGACGTCGAGATCAAAGTCGACTGACGGAGGAACTCCGGAGATGCCCGGATTGATCGGAAAGAAGGTCGGCATGACCCGGATCTTCAATGACGAGGGGGTGCAGGTCCCCGTGACCGTCATTGAGGCCGGTCCGTGTCCGGTCCTGAACGTGCGCTCGCAAGAGCAGGACGGGTACCAGGCCGTACAACTCGGCTATGGTGCCAAGAAGGCCAAACGGACTCCCGCCGGTGAGATGGGTCATGCGGCGAAGGCGGGTCTGGAAGCGGCGCCGCGTCTGCTGCGCGAGTTCCGTTTCGACAACGGTGAGGAGTACGAGGTGGGCCAGCAGCTCACGGTCGAGCTCTTCGAGGCCGGTGACCGGATCAAGGTCACGGGCAAGACGAAGGGCCGTGGATTCCAGGGCGTCGTGAAGCGGCACGGCTTCGCGGGACGCCCCGGTGGACACGGCCACCCGATGTCCCGCACCCCGGGTTCGCTCGGGCCGGGCACGGATCCGTCCCGCGTCATCAAGGGCAAGAAGCTGCCCGGACGCATGGGCGGCGATCGAACCACTATCCGGAACATGCAGGTCGTGCGCGTCGACGGCGCGCGCAACCTGATCTTCGTGAAGGGCGGCGTTCCGGGCGCCCGCGACGGTTACGTCCTGATCTCGAAGTAAGGCCATGTTCAAGGCACGCTACTACAAGACCGACGGCAAGAAGGGCCGGGCGCAGGCACTGCCCGATTCGATCTTCGACGGCATCGTCCACGAAGGCGCCATGCACCAGGTGGTGACGGCGTTCCTCGCGAATCAGCGTCAGGGAACGGCCGCGGCGAAGAGCCGGTCGGACGTCCGCGGTGGGAGCCGCAAGCCTTGGCGTCAGAAGGGTACGGGTCGGGCCCGGCAGGGAACGATCCGCGCTGCGCAGTGGGAGGGCGGCGGTCGGGCCTTCCCACCGATCCCGCACTCCTGGCGACAGCGCGTGCCCAGGAAGGTGCGTTCGCTGGCGCGTCGCTCGGCGCTCAACGATCGGGCCGAGAACGATCGCGTGGTCGTGGCGGACCTGCCGGCGCTGGAGACCCCGAAGACGCGTGAGATCGTCGCCTTCCTCGAAGCGATCGAGCTTGGCGGAAAGACGCTCATCCTCACGAACGGGCGGAACCGACAGGTCTACCTCTCCGCGCGGAACCTCGAAGACGTCGAGGTGCTGCCCTTCGGGGAAGAGTCGGTCTACGACGTCCTGTGGGCGCATACGGTCGTGATCGAAAAGGGGGCGCTCGACGGCATCGAGGGAGAGGCGCCGGCCGAGAAGAAGGTCGCCGCCAAGAAGAAGGCGCCGGCCAAGAAAGCGCCCGCCAAGAAAGCAGCGGCCAAAAAGGCAGCGGCCAAGAAGAAGGAATCGGAGGAGGCACCCGCCGCCGAGGCGGGGGCGGAAGACGAGGCCGTGGCTGAAGCCGCCGCCGAGCCCGTCGCTGAAGCGGAGGTAGAGGCCGTTGCCGCGGGGGACGACGGCGAGTCGGCGGACGACTCCCCGGCCGACGAAGGCGTCCTCGCGCCGGTGATCACGGAGAAGACAGCTGACCAGATGGAGGCCGGCAACGTCTACACCTTCGTGGTCTCCAAGGACGCGAACAAGATCGAGATCGGAAAGGCGATCGAGACCATATGGGACGTCACCGTGAAGGACGTCCGGACGATGCGGTACGCCGGCAAGGCGAAGCGTGCGTCCCTCGGTCGCATGGCCCGCAACAACGCGATGGGGCGTCGCCCCTCGTACAAGAAGGCCGTGGTCAAGCTCGCCGAGGGCGACCACATCGAGCTCTACGAGGCCGGCTGATGGGGATCAAGAAATTCAGGCCGATGACGCCGGGGACCCGCACGCGGACCATCCTCGACAACGAGGTCGTCACGCGGAAAGGACCGGAGCGCTCGCTCACCGAGCCGCTCAGCGGCTCCGGGGGACGCAACCACCATGGCCGGATTACGGTTCGTCGGCGAGGTGGCGGGCACAAGCGCCGGTACCGGATCATCGACTTCCGGCGCAACAAGGCCGACGTGCCAGGCAAGGTGGCGCACATCGAGTACGACCCCAACCGCTCGGCCAACATCGCCCTGATCCACTACGCGGACGGTGAGAAGCGCTACATCATCCATCCGAAGGGGCTGCAGGTAGGCGACACGGTTTCGGCCGGGCCGAACGCGGACGTTCGCGTCGGCTCGGCGATGCCACTCGAGCTCATTCCGCTCGGTACGACGGTGCACTGCGTCGAGCTCAAGCCGAAGAAGGGTGCCCAGATGGCGCGTTCGGCCGGAGCCGGTGTCCAGGTCATGGCCAAAGAGGGCGACTACGTCACTCTGCGCCTGCCCTCCACCGAGATGCGCCGCGTGCGCAGGGAGTGCATGGCGACGATCGGTGAGGTGGGCAACAGCGACCACGAGCTGACGGTGGTGGGCAAGGCAGGCGCGAATCGCTGGCGTGGGAAGCGCCCGAAGGTGCGAGGTGTCGCCATGAACCCCGTAGATCACCCGCTCGGCGGCGGCGAGGGCCGTGCGTCCGGCGGACGTCCTCCGGTTTCCCCCTGGGGCAAGCGCGAGGGCACGAAGACTCGGAAAAAGAAGAAGGACTCCAACAAGTACATCGTGCGAGGCCGCAAGCGCGGCAAGGCCACGAGGTCGTAGGCAGGGAGATCGATCATGCCGCGTAGTGTCAAGAAGGGACCGTTCATCGACGAGAAGCTTCTCCTGAAGATCGATGGGATGAACGCCCGGGGAGAGAAGAAGGTCGTGAAGACCTGGTCCCGCGCGTCCACGATTTCTCCGGACTTCGTCGGTCACACAGTCGCAGTGCACAACGGAAACAAGTTCATTCCCGTGTACATCACGGAGAACATGGTCGGCCACAAGCTCGGAGAGTTCGCCCCGACCCGCCTGTTCCGCGGGCACGGTGGCAGGCTCGCCGACAAGCGATCCCGCTGATTATGGAAGCCAGAGCTCGAGCCCGGCACGTCCGCATGAGCGCGCGCAAGGTGCGCCTCGTGGTGGACCAGATCCGGGGCAAATCGGTCAATGAGGCGTATGCGCTTCTGCAGTTCTCGAAGAAGAACGCTTCGGAGCCGGTCGGTAAGACCCTCCGCTCCGCGGTCGCGAACGCCCAGGTGAAGTCACAAGACGACGGAACGATGGTCGACGTCGACGACCTGTACGTGAGGGAAGCGTACGTCGACGAGGGTCCGACGCTCCGCCGTTGGAGGGCGCGGGCTCAGGGCCGCGCCTCTCCGATCCGCAAGCGCACGAGCCACATTACCGTGGTCGTCGACTCCAAAGACGCCTGAAGCGGGCTACGAATCTTATGGGACAGAAGACACACCCGATCGGTTTCAGACTCGGGATCGTTCAAGACTGGAAGTCGCGCTGGTACGCCGAAGGTCGCGACTTCCCACGCCTCCTCAAGGAGGACGAGACGATCCGCAAGTACCTGCGTCGGAGGCTTTCGCATGCCGCCCTCGCGATGGTCGAGATCGAGCGCAAGCCGAGCAAGATCGTCGTCACGCTCCACACGGCGCGTCCCGGCGTAGTGATCGGAAAGCGTGGCGCCGAGGTCGACAAGCTCCGTGACGAGCTCGCACTCCTCACGAATGCCGAGATCTCGGTGAACGTCGAGGAGATCAAGCGACCCGAGACGAGCGCGTACCTGGTGGCCGAGAACGTCGCGCACCAGCTGCGGCAGCGGATCTCTTTCCGCCGCGCGATGAAGAGGGCCATCCAGTCCGCTCGCCGCGCCGGCGCAGAGGGGATCAAGATCCAGTGCGCGGGTCGGCTGGGTGGTGCCGAGATCGCCAGGACCGAGAACTACCACGAGGGTCGTGTGCCGCTGCACACGCTTCGTGCCGATATCGACTACGCCGAGGTTCCTGCCTTCACCACGTACGGAGTCGTCGGGGTAAAGTGTTGGATCTTCAAGGGTGAGGTCGTCGAGGAGCGGCGTGGCCGCACCTATTCGACCGGCTCCTGAACTGGAATTCCGAGGAACTGAACGATGCTAGCGCCGAAGCGAGTAAAGCGCCGCAAGACGCACAAGGGACGGATGCGCGGAAAGGCCTACCGGGGGAGCAAGGTCTCCTTCGGTGAGTACGGCCTCCAGGCACTCGAGCCCACATGGATCACCAACCGTCAGATCGAGTCCGCCCGTGTCGCGATGACGCGCCACATCAAGCGAGGTGGGAAGGTCTGGATCCGCATTTTTCCCGACAAGCCGATCACGCAGAAGCCCGCCGAGACGCGCATGGGTAAGGGGAAGGGCAACCCTGAGTCCTGGGTCGCAGTGGTCAAGCCGGGTCGGATCATGTTCGAGCTGGAAGGTGTGCCCGAGTCGGTCGCAGAGCGCGCGATGGAGCTGGCAGCGGCAAAGCTGCCGATCAAGTGCAAGTTCATCGTTCGCGAACGGCAGCTCTAGGAGATCGAGAGAATGAAGGCCGATGAGATTCGCGACTGGGACGATGCCGAGATCAAGGCGCGTCTCAAGGAGCTCAGGGAAGAGCAGTTCAAGCTGCGCTTCTCGAGCTCGATGATGCAGGTGGAGAACAACGCCCTGATCGGGCAGGTGCGCCGCGACATTGCGCGCCTCAAGACGATTCAGCGGGAGCGGGAGCTCTCCGCAGAGAAGGCGTAGGCAGATGAGCGAGAACGAGAACGAGAACGGGCAGGTCGAGACCACCGAAGGCGAGGCCCCCGTCGAGGCGGCCGTGTCAATCGAGGCGACCACCCCCGAGGAGTCGGCCCGTGAGCGCAGCAGCCGCAAGGTTCGGGTTGGTGTGGTCGTGAGCGACGCGATGGACAAGACGGTCACCGTCAACGTCGAGCGTCAGTTCCGGCACCCGCTTTACGGAAAGGGCGTCAAGCGCACGAAGCGATACCACGCGCACGACGAGAAGAACGAGTACCAGGTGGGTGACGTCGTCCGCATCGCGGAGACCCGCCCGCTGTCGAAGACCAAGCGTTGGCGCGTGGTCGAGCTGATGGAGCGCCCGGCTTGATCGGACGCGCGGCCCAGGAATCAGTAAGAGCCCAAGAGAGAAGAAGATGATCCAGCAGGAGTCGGTCCTCAGGATCGCCGACAACACGGGAGCCAAGGCGGCGCTCTGCATTCGAGTGCTCGGCGGTTCGCGCCGTCGTTATGCGGGTGTGGGTGACCTCATCGTTGCGACGGTGAAGGACGCCATCCCGAACGCCGGCATCAAGAAGGGCACCGTGGTGAAGGCGGTCGTCGTGCGCACCGCAAAGGAGAGCCGTCGTCGTGATGGGACGTACATCCGCTTCGACGACAACGCCGCGGTGATCGTGGACGACAACGGTGAGCCGAGGGGCACACGCATTTTCGGCCCTGTCGGACGAGAGCTTCGCGAGAAGCGATACATGAAGATCGTCTCGCTGGCGCCGGAGGTTCTGTAATGGCAAAGCACAAGATCATGAAGGGAGATCGCGTACGCGTCATTCGCGGTAACTACCGAGACATGGAAGGCAGCGTGCTCGAGGTCGTCCCCGGCAAGGACCGAGTTCGCGTCGAGGGTGTGAACATGCGTAAGCGTCACACGCGCCCGAGCCAGCAGGATCCGGATGGCGGGATCATCACCTTCGAGGCCCCGATCCACATCTCGAACGTCATGTTGGTCGATGCGGGTGCGGAGACGGCCTCCAGGGTGCGAATCCAGATCGAAGAAGACGGCACGAAGGAGCGGATCGCCGTGAAGAGCGGCAATCCGATCCCGAAGCCCCAGTAAGGCATAGAGGCGAGACCAGTGGACAAGATCCAACCCCGACTCAAGACGCACTACGACACGTACGTCCGGCCGAAGCTCCAGGAGGAGTTTCAGTTCGCCAATCCGCACCAGCTTCCGAAGCTGGTGAAGATCGTGCTCAACGTGGGCATCGGTGAGGCGTCCAAGGACCAGAAGCTGCTCGAGAGTGTGATCGACGAGCTCGGCATCATCTCCGGTCAGAAAGCCAACATGAACCGAGCGCGCCGGTCGATCTCGAACTTCCAGTTGCGGGAAGGGATGCCGGTCGGCGCCTCGGTCACGTTGCGCCGCGACCGGATGTGGTTCTTCCTCGATCGCCTGATCAGCACCGCGATTCCGAGAGTCAGGGACTTCCGCGGATTGTCGACCCGTTCGTTCGACGGGCGGGGCAACTACACCATGGGAATCCGCGAGCAGATCATCTTCCCCGAGATCGACTTCGACGACGTCAAGAAGATCCACGGGATGGACCTCACGTTCGTGACGTCCACCGACAAGGACGACGAGGGTTTCGCCCTGCTACGAGAGCTGGGGATGCCCTTCCGTGGTCAGGTGCCGATTCATATCGGCGCCACCGCATAAGAGAGAGATCGAATGGCCAGAAAGGCACTCATCGAAAAAGCAAAGCGTAAGCCGAAGTACGCCGTGCGTCAGCGGAATCGCTGCCAGCGGTGTGGGCGCCCGCGAGCCTTCATCCGGAAGTTCGGCATCTGCCGGATCTGCTTCCGGGAGATGACGCTCCGCGGGGAGATCCCGGGCGTGCGCAAGTCCAGCTGGTAAGGGGAACACAGAGCCATGATGACCGACCCTATCGCGGACATGCTCACCCGCATCCGCAACGCCGGGCAGGCGTCGCACAAGTGGGTGGACATGCCCGTGTCCAAGCAGAAGATCGAAATCGCTCGCCTGCTTCAGGAGAGCCACTTCGTGCACGCGCACAAGGTGCTTCAGGATGGCCGGTTCGGCCTGCTACGCGTGTACCTCAAGTACCACGACGGCAAGCCACTCATCCGCCATCTCGAGCGAGTTTCGCGCCCTGGCCGTAGGCACTACGTGGGCAAGGACGACATTCCCCGCGTACGCAACGGCCTCGGCATGGCGATCATGTCCACCTCCGCTGGAGTTCTCACCGACCGCGGTGCCCGTGAGCAGGGCGTCGGTGGCGAGGTTCTGGCGCTGGTCTGGTAGCAGAGGAAACGATGTCGCGTATTGGAAAGATGCCTGTGTCCGTCCCGAAGGGGGTGGAGGTGAAGCAGGCGAATGGCACGATCACCGTGAAGGGTCCGAAGGGACAGCTCGAGCTGTCCCCGCATCCGGACATGAAGGTGGTCGTCGACGAATCGCAGATTCGGGTTGAACGTCCGTCCGACCACAAGGACCACCGAGCCCTTCATGGTCTGACACGTTCGCTCATCTCGAATATGGTCGAGGGCGTTACGAACGGGTTCTCGAAGACGCTCGAGATCATCGGAGTGGGCTATCGCGCCGACGCCAAGGGCAAGAGCATTACGCTCAACCTGGGCTTCAGCCACCCGATCGAATATCAGCCGGTCGAGGGAGTCAATCTCGAGTGCCCAAACCAGACCACCGTCGTGATCTCGGGGATCGACAAGCAGAAGGTCGGTCAGGCGGCTGCCGAGATCCGATCCTTCCGACCGCCCGAGCCCTACAAGGGCAAGGGCATCCGTTATCAGGGCGAGCAGGTCCGGCGTAAGGCCGGCAAGACCGCCGGAGCGTAAGGGCATGATCAAGCAGAGTCAGCTGAGGAAGAGCCGTAGGCTGCAGCGCAAGCGCCGCCACTACCGGGTCCGGAACAAGGTCGAGGGTTCGGCTGAGCGGCCCCGCCTCGTGGTGTCGCGGTCGCTACGCAACATCGAGGGTCAGATCGTCGACGACGACGCCGGAAAGACGATCGTCGGGCTCTCGACGTTGGACGCCTCGCTTCGAGGCTTCGCGGCCGAGGGGCAGAACCGTCGGGTCGAGCAGGCGTTCGCCGCCGGCAAGGCCCTGGCCGAGAAGGCAAAGAGTCAGGGGATCGATGTCGTGGTGTTCGACCGCGGCGGGTACAAATACCACGGCCGAGTGAAAGCATTCGCCGACGGCGCTCGCGAGGGCGGGCTGGAGTTCTGATGGCAAACGGTAAACCGAATCCGAAGAAGAAGTCGAAGAAGCGCGATGATCGTGGCCGGGGTCGTGAGAGCGACCTCGTCGAGAACGTGATCTTCATCAATCGCGTCGCGAAGGTCGTGAAGGGTGGCCGCCGCTTCTCGTTCTCGGCGCTGGTGGCTGTTGGCGACCAGAAGGGGAACGTCGGCGTCTCGATCGCGAAGGCCAACGAGGTGGCCGAGGCGATCCGCAAGGCGTTCGAGCGAGCGCGCCGGAACATGCGCAAGGTGCCGCTCGAGAACGGCACGCTGCCTCACGACATCGTGGGGACATGGGGCGCGGGCCGCGTGCTCATGCGCCCCGCGGCGCCGGGCACGGGCGTGATCGCCGGTGGCCCGGTGCGCGCGGTGCTCGAGGCGGCGGGTGTCACTGACGTCCTGACCAAGAGTCTCGGCACGAACAACCCGATCAACGTCGTCCGCGCCACGATGAACGGACTCGAGGGTCTCGTGACCGCCGAGCAGGCGGCCGCCGAGCGAGGAGTGCCGGTGGAGGCGCTGGGAGTGCACCGTGGCTAAGAAGTCCAAGACCAAGAAGGTCCGCATCACTCAGGTGCGTAGCGGCATCGGTCGGCAGGAGGGCCACCGCCGCACGATCCGGGCGTTGGGGATCAAGAGGCACCAACAAAGCGTAGTGCAAGAGCTCACTCCGGCCATCCAGGGGATGATCAACAAGGTCTCCTTCATGATCGAAGTGGAAGAACTGGATTCGTAGGCACCACATAGGAGGGAGGCCGCTCAAATCGCACGTCGATTTCAGCGGACTGGCACATGGCAGAATTGCATGATCTAAGCCCGAGCTCCGGCTCGCGCCGGACGCAGAAGCGAAAAGGGCGTGGGCCGGGCTCCGGGAACGGCAAGACCGCGGGGCGCGGAGAGAACGGTCAGAAGTCGCGCTCCGGCGGAAATGTCCATCCTCGATTCGAGGGTGGTCAGATGCCGCTGATCCGTCGAATCCCGAAGCGTGGCTTCAAGAGCCGCAACCGGGTCGAGTATCAGGTCGTGAACGTCCGGGACCTGGAGAAGGTCGAGGGTGATGTTTCGCCCGAGTCGCTGAGGGAGGCAGGCCTCGTGCGCTCGCTCCGCAAGCCGGTCAAGATCCTCGGTGTCGGAGAGATCTCGCGGAAGGTCTCGGTGAGCGCGCACAGATTCAGCGCCTCGGCGCAGTCGAAGATCGAGGCCGCTGGCGGGACCGTCACCGTTCTCGGCAGCAGCTCCTCCGACTAGGCCGACCGCTATGGCGAACAACCCCGTCGCGAACCTGATGCGGGCACCGGAGCTCAAGGAGAAGATCCTCTTCACCTTGTTCATCCTCCTCATCTACCGGACCGGTGCGCACATCACCGTGCCCGGCCTGGACGTGAACGCGCTCCGGCAAGCGTTCGGTTCGCTCCAAAACACCTTCTTCGGCATCTACGACATGTTCGTGGGCGGCGGTCTGTCGCGGGCGACGATTCTGGCGCTCGGGATCATGCCCTATATCTCCGCGAGCATCATGTTCCAGCTGCTCGCGGCGGTCTTCCCGACGATCGAGAAGCTCCAGAAGGAGGGTGAAGACGGGCGGAAGAAGCTGACGCAGTGGACGCGCTACACCACCGTCGCGCTGTCGGCGATGCAGGCCTACGGCTACTCGGTCTTCCTGCAGTCGATTCCGGGCGCGGTCACGACGCCTGGGTTCGGCTTCATGTTCACGACGGTCCTGGTTCTCACCGTCGGTGCCATCTTCGTCATGTGGCTCGGTGAGCAGATCACCGAGCGTGGGATCGGCAACGGGATGTCGCTGCTGATCTTCTTCTCGATCATCGAGACGTTCCCTGCGGCCGTCGGGCGGACGTGGGAGTCGTTCACCCTGGGTGAGATCGGCGCGTTCGCACTCTTCCTGCTGCTCGTGACGGTCGTGCTGATCACCGCCGCCGTGGTTGCGATGACGATGGCGGCGCGCAAGATCCCGGTGCAAATCCCGCGGAAGGTCGTGGGGCGTGGTCGCATCCGGGAGGGCCAGAAGAGCTTCATCCCGCTGCGCGTGAACTCGGCCGGCGTGATGCCGATCATCTTCGCGCAGTCGTTCATCGTGGTGCCGGGCACCGCTGCCGCCTTCATGGACGTCGGGCCGCTGATGACCCTCGTCGACCTGTTCCAGCCGACGACGATCACGTACAACATCACCTATGGTCTGCTGATCCTGTTCTTCACCTACTTCTACACGGCGATCATCTTCAATCCGGTCGACCTGGCGGAGAATCTGAAGAAGCAGGGCGCGTTCATTCCCGGTGTGAAGCCCGGCGCCCGGACGGCGGAGTACATCGATCGCGTGCTCACGCGCGTCACGCTGCCGGGCTCGGTCTACCTGGCGCTCATCGCGCTCGTGCCGTTCTGGATTCTCCAGTACTTCAACGTCCAGTTCTTCTTCGGCGGAACGAGCCTGCTCATCGTGGTGGGGGTCGGGCTCGACACGGTACAACAGGCGCAGCAGCTGCTCGGAGTCGGAAAGGGGACTCAGGCCGTTCGGCTCGTCGACGAGCTCGGTGCGGCGCACGTGTCCACGGGTGACCTGTTGCGCGCTGCGCGTCGGGAGGGCACGCAGCTCGGGGCATTGGCTCAGGGGTATATGGATCGTGGAGAGCTCGTGCCGGATGGCCTCATCCTCGATCTGGTCCGCGAGCATCTCCTGGGCATCGACCCCGACACCGATGTGCTCTTCGACGGTTTTCCGCGCACGACCGAGCAGGCGACCGGTCTCGACGACGTGCTGGGGGCCGGCGGCCGATCGGTCGACGCCGTGGTCCTCTTCGAGGCCCCGGACGACACGCTCGTGAAGCGGCTCAGCGGACGGCGCAGCTGCCCCGACTGCGGGGCCGTATACAACGTCTACTTCAGCCCGCCCGCATCCGAAGCCGTGTGCGACCGATGCGGGGGCTCGCTCGTGCACCGTGCAGACGACATACCCGAGACCGTGTCCCGCCGCCTGGAGGTCTACCAGGAGCAGACGGCCCCGCTGATCGCCTTCTACGAGTCCGGAGGAGCCTCCCTCCGACGCATCGCGGCCGATCGAGCCGTCGACGAGGTGTACGCCGACTTCCAGCAGGCGGTGTCCGGTGTCGCCAGGGCTCCCGGGATGTCGAGGGAGGGGGCGTGATCCACCTCCGCACGACCACCGAGATGGATACGATCGCTCACGCCGGAGCGATCATCGGTCACCTCCACGCGGAGTTGGCTTCGGTGATCCTCCCTGGAGTCTCGACGGCCGAAGTCGACCGGTTCGCGGAGAGCTACATCGTTTCGCACGAAGGCGCCGTCCCGGCGTTCAAGGGCCTCTACGGATTCCCCGGGAGCGTGTGCATCTCGGTCAACGAGGAGGTGGTTCACGGCATCCCGAGTGAAAGACGGGTGCTTGCCGAGGGTGACATCGTGTCGGTGGACGTGGGCGTGAAGCTCGACGGGTGGTATTCCGACTCGGCGCGCACGTTCGCGGTCGGCCGGGTCTCTGCCGAGGCGCAAGAGCTGATGGCAGTGACCCAACGGTCCCTCGAGGCCTCCATCGAGGTCGCGATCCCCGGAAACCACGTTGGCGACATCGGGGCTGCGGTCATGCGCACCGTCGAGGGCGGTGGCTATGGGATCATTCGGGAGCTCGTCGGTCACGGCGTGGGGCGAGAGCTGCACGAGGAGCCTCAGGTTCCCAACATCGGAAGAGCCGGTCACGGGCCGCTGCTTCGTGAAGGGATGGTACTCGCCATCGAGCCGATGCTCTCGGCCGGGACGGCGAGGATCAGGACGCTGGACGATGGTTGGACCGTGATTACGGCGGATCGGTCGTTGTCCGCCCACTTCGAGCATACGGTCGGGATCACGAGTGACGGACCGCGAATCCTCACGGCCGCCGAGACGGCCGCATCGGCATCCTAGAGCGCTTGAGGCGCTTTTCGGGCTTGGTTATACTTCCAAGCTCTGCTACAACCGGATTGGAGAGGTATCGTGAAGGTCCGCAGCAGCGTGAAGCCAATGTGCGAGCACTGCAAGGTGGTCCGCCGCAAGGGTGTGGTACGGATCATTTGCTCGCGGAACCCCAAGCACAAACAGCGCCAAGGCTGAGAATCGGCAGAGGCGTGAAGTCGCCTCTCGGAGAGGAATAGGAATGGCACGTATCGCTGGCGTCGATCTCCCGCGCGGAAAGCGGGTCGAGATCGCCCTCACGTACATCTTCGGTATCGGTCCCGCACGGTCGAAGGAGATCCTCGACGGGTGCGGCGTCGATCCCGACAGGCGGGCGCAGGATCTCGATGACGACGACGTGAACCGTCTGCGGCGTCAGATCGAGGGGAACTACAAGGTGGAGGGTGCGCTGCGCACCGAGCGCTCCATGAACATCAAGCGGCTCATGGACATCGGATGCTACCGTGGCCTGCGCCATCGTCGTGGGCTTCCGGTCCGTGGCCAGCGCACCCATACGAACGCGCGCACCCACAAGGGCAAGCGCCGGTCGATCGCCGGTAAGAAGGCGCCGCCGAGGAAGTAAGGAACAAGTCGCGCACCGTGGTGCCCCCGACGGGGGCGCGGGCGGTGAAGCGAATCGAACCCACACTCAGGCATCACGCAGGGAACGAGAGTCAAGCCCGTGGCCAAACCATCCAGCCGCCCCAAACGCGCCAAGAAGGTCGTCGAAGCCGACGGCGTCGCGCACATCAAGGCGACGTTCAACAACACCATGATCACGATCACGGACCATGCCGGCAACGCGATCGCTTGGGCCAGCGCCGGCAAGGCGGGCTTCAAGGGCTCGAAGAAGTCGACCCCGTTCGCGGCCACGGTCGCGGGCGAGCAGGTCGGCCGCGAAGCCGTGGGCATGGGAGTGAAGCGTGTCGACGTGCGCGTTCAGGGCCCGGGCTCGGGCCGCGAGTCCGCGATCCAGGCTCTCGCGTCCGCCGGCCTCTTCATCAAGTCGATCCTCGACGTGACGCCTCTTCCGCACAACGGCTGTCGGCCGCCGAAGAAGCGTAGGGTTTAAGAGAAATGGCTCGCTATACCGGACCCGTCTGCAAGCTCTGCCGCCGCGAGGGGCAGAAGCTCATGCTCAAGGGTCAGAAGTGTTACACGGAGAAGTGCCCCATCGAACGCCGGCAGTACCCGCCGGGTCAACACGGCCCCGCTCAGGCACGCCGACGCAAGCAGTCGGACTACGCCGTCCAGCTACGCGAAAAGCAGAAGGTCAAGAGGACCTACGGGCTTGCCGAGAAGCAGTTCCGCAGCCTCTTCGAGTATGCGGCGCACATCCCGGGCGTGACGGGCGAGAACCTCCTCGTCGCGCTGGAGCTGCGTCTCGACAACATCATCTTCCGCATGGGCTTCGCCCAGAGCCGGAACCAGGCTCGGCAGCTGGTCCGCCACCGTCACGTCGAGGTGAACGGCCGCATCGTGGACGTGCCGAGCTATCGGGTCTCGCCCGGTGACGAGATCTCCATCAAGGCGAAGTCGAAGAGCATCCTACCGGTCGAGATGGCACTCGAGGCGCGCACGCGCCCCAAGCTGCCCGAGTGGCTCGCGCTGGACGACAAGCAGCGGGTCGGTCGCATGGTCCGCGTGCCGATGCGGGCCGACGTCGACGCGTCGATCCAGGAGCAGCTCATCGTGGAGCTCTACTCGAAGTAAGTCTCGCCGCGCAGCCCGGGGGGTGAGCGCAGCGTCAACGGAGCATTCAGGAGGACACTGTGGAATTAGATCTGACCGGACTGGTACTCCCGGAGCGCATCGAGAACGTCGAGCCTCAGGAGGGTGCACGGTCGGCTCAGTTCGTGATCGAACCGCTCGAGTGGGGCTTCGGGCACACGCTCGGCAACTCGGTTCGCCGCGTGCTGCTCTCCTCACTGCGCGGGTCGGCGGTGTGGGCGTTCCGCATCGACGGCGTGGTTCACGAACACCAGACGATCCAGGGCGTCGTCGAAGACGTCCATCAGGTCATTCAGAACCTGAAGTCTCTCGTGGTCATGCTCGACGACGACGTCGACGACGTGGTCATGGAGATGCACATCGACAAGGCAGGTCCGGTGACGGCGGCGATGATCCGCGCGCCCGGAGGTGCCGAGGTCCTCGACCCGGATCACCACCTCTTCACGCTTCAGGAGGATCGTTCTCTGAACGTGGAGCTCCACGTGAACAAGGGTCGCGGGTTCGTGCTCGCAGACCAGCACGAGCTTCCCCGCGGGGCGCCCGTGGATCTGGTGCGCATCGATTCCATCTACAATCCCGTGCGCCGTGCGAACTTCGCCGTGGAAGAGACCCGTGTGGGTCAGCGCACGGACTTCGACCGCCTCACACTCCACATCGAAACGGACGGCTCCATCGACCCCGAGGGTGCGGTGGCGTACGCCTCGGCGCTGGTGCGGAAGCATCTGGAGTACATGCTGTACTTCGGAGAGGGGGGGATTCCCGAGGTGACGCCTCCGGGAGCGTCCCCGGTGCCGGAGCGACTCCAGGACCTCTTCGAGCGTCCGATCGAGGATCTCGCGGAGCTTTCGGTTCGCTCACGGAACTCCCTGCAGAAGGAGAGCATCCGCACGCTGGGCGATCTCGTGCAGCGTACCGAGGACGCCATGCTCCAAATCGAGAACTTCGGGAAGAAGTCGCTCAAGGAGATCTCCGACTTCCTCGAGGAGCACAGCCTTCGGTTCGGCATGCAGCTCGAGCAGGGCGAAGACGGTCGCCTGTTCTTCGTGGAGGAGGAAGCAGAAGCCACGGCAGGCGGGGAGGAGTAGGGAATCGTGCGGCACCGCAAGAAAGGGAGACAACTCTCCCGCACGCGCAGCCACCGAAAGGCGACACTTCGCAATCTCGCGACCTCGCTCTTCCGGCACGAGCGCATCGAGACGACGACGGCCAAGGCCAAGGAGCTTCGCCCCTATGCGGAGCGTTTGATCACGCTGGCCCGTCGGGGTGACGTCCACTCGCGTCGGCTGGCGGCAACGAAGATCCAAGACCGCCAGGTCCTGGGGAAGCTGTTCGACGACATCGCGCCTCGGTACGCAGAACGTCCCGGTGGCTACACACGGGTCCTCAAATTGGGGAACCGAAAGGGTGACGCGGCAGAGATGTCGCTCATCGAGTTGGTCAGTTAGGTTGCCCGCCTTCCAGAAAGAACACGCTTCCAAAGACAGGACGACGGACATGCCGGACAACGCTTCTCGCCGCGGCGCCGCGGATCTCGGAATGCCGCTGATGATCGTCGCGTTTCTCGTGATCGGCGGCTTCATGTGGTGGCTGAGCGGTCAGGCGGAGGCCGAGCGGGCTGCCCGCGAGGTCGTCGAGGCAGAGGCCCCCGACGAGGATCCGATCGGGGGAGAGGCCAATGTCCAGCTGGGCGAGTTGACGTCGATCGGGGCGGACCCCGAGGCGTTCGTCGGCGAGACGATTCGCGGCCTGGGCTATGAGGTCGCGAGCATGCTCGGCACACAGGGTTTCTGGGTGAATACGGCGAGCGGAAACCCGTTCCTGGTCGCGTTCTCGGAGGCGATGAGGGCCGAGGGCTCGACCGTGGCCCAGGGTGACACGGTCAACGTGGTCGGGGAGTTGCTCCGGATGGAGGTCAGCTACCTCGACGAGTGGATGGCCGAGGGGACCATCACGGAGAACGACCGCATCATCGCCGAGTTCGCGACACACTTCGTCGTGGCGGACGAGGTCCAGGTCGCGGGTGGTGGCAACGAGGGCGGAGAGGGCGCGGGCGACTGAGCGCCCGTCCATTCGACGAACGACTTCAGGTAGGGACCGATAGAGATGGCTCGAGTGTGCTATTCGTGTGGCAAGGGCCCGGCCGCGGGCAACAATGTCAGCCACGCGCACAACAAGACCCGCCGCCGCTGGCTACCGAATCTCCAGCCGGTCAGGATCGTCGACGAAAGCGGTGTGCGGCGCAGGGTTCGCGTGTGCACCCGCTGCATCTCGGCCGGTAAGGTCGTGAAGGCGCCGCCGGTCCAGAGCGCGGGGGTCTGAGGGAGCGACGCCGAGCGAGCCTCAGCCGGCGACGTCGGGCTTGCCCCCAACGGACGATGCGATGTCACGCGGGAGCCCCCCGGGACGGATCCCGAGGGGCTCTCGTGCTGCGTCGGCACTCCGGCTCGAACCCTGGGGCGTGCGGCGAAGCATGAGAGTGCTGGTGACGGGCGCCGGGGGCCTCTTGGGCTCGGAGGTCGTGGCCTGGGGTGCCGCGCACGGTCAGGACGTCGTAGGCGCGGGGCATGCAGCCCTCGACGTGACCGATGCCGACGCCGTCCGGTCCGTCGTCGCCGAGCGGCCGATCGACTGGGTCGTGCACTGCGCCGCGTTTACGGCCGTGGATCGTGCCGAGAGCGAGGCGGGTCGTGCTTCGCTCGTCAACGTCCGGGGAACCGAGCACGTCGCGACAGCAGCCGCGGAGGTCGGCGCGCGGCTGGCCTACATCTCCACCGACTACGTCTTCGACGGCACCAAGCGGTCGCCCTATCGCGTGACCGATGAGCCCCGTCCGCTCTCGGTCTACGGACGTACCAAGTTGGCTGGCGAACGCGCGGCCGGGCGGGCCTGCGCAGAGGGTCCGAGCCCGGGTCCTGCACCGTTGATCGTTCGCACCGGGTGGTTGTACGGTGCGGGGGGGCGTGGATTCGTGCGTGCCATGCTGGAGCGGGCCCGACGTGGGGAGCGACTCTCGATCGTGGATGACCAGACCGGACGACCGACCTGGGCGCGCAACGTCGCCCGTCACCTCTTCGCTCTCATGGAGCGAGGGCAGGAGGGGGTGTGGCACGTCGCGGACGGCGGTGAGGCGACCTGGTTCGCCCTCGCCCGGGAAGCATGCCGGGTCACCGGGATGGAGGCGGAGGTGACGGGTGTCTCCACGCGGGCGTGGGGCGCTCCGGCCCCGAGGCCCGCCTACTCGGTCCTGGACGTGGAGGCGACCGAGCACGAGCTGGGGCGTCCGATGCAGGCGTGGAAATCGTCGCTGGCGGAGTGCCTGACCAGCGCAGTCGTTGGGCACGAGGAAATCGGCTAGGTGAGCAGAGCGAGCGACGTTCGCAGAATCCTGGAAGGCCTCCAAGCCGCCGCAGAGGCGGTCCGACCTTTCACGCCTGGCGACGTCTCCTTCGAAACGAAGGAGGTGAGGGACGATCCCGTGACCGCGGCGGACGAAGCGGCCGACAGGGTTCTCCGGCACATTCTGCCGCTTCGCGGAGAGGGTTGGTTGTCCGAAGAGTCGGTGGACGATCCGGCGCGCCTCGGATGTGACCGTGTCTGGGTCGTCGATCCGATCGACGGGACGCGCGAGTTCATCGACGGTATTCCCGAGTGGTGCATTTCGATCGGCTTGCTCGAAGAGGGAACACCGGTCGCGGGGGGGATCTTCAACCCCGCGACGGGGGAGCTCGTCGTGGGCTCGTTGGAGGACGGCGTGACGCTCAACGGCGAGCGAGTGCGTGTCACGGAGCCTGCGCTCGACGGTGACGCGTCCGTCTCCGTGCTTGCGAGCCGCTCGGAGCTGCGGCGCGGAGAGTGGGATCGCTTCCAGGGAGGCCGCTTCGATGTCCGGCCCTGTGGTTCGGTCGCGTACAAGCTGGCGCTCGTGGCGGCCGGCAGAGCGGACGCGACCTGGACGCTGGTCGGCAAGAGTGAGTGGGACGTGGTCGGGGGGACCGCGCTCGTGCGAGCCGCGGGCGGCACGGTGTGCTTGCGGGACGGAACCCCACCTCGTTTCAACCAGCCCGAGCCGGTCTACCCAAACTTCGTGGCGGCCGGCAGAGGAGTGGCCAGGGCGGCGACGGAGGCCTGGCTGAAGTGAAGGGAGTCGTGCTGGCCGGCGGACTCGGAACCCGCCTACTTCCGATGACCCGGGTCACCAACAAGCACCTCCTTCCGGTCTTCGACCGCCCCATGATCTACTATCCGCTCCAACAGCTCGTACATGCCGGTGTACGAGACATCTTGGTCGTGACCGGAGGGGACCATGCGGGGGACTTTCTCAAGCTGCTGCGCAACGGTCAGGAGTTCGGACTGGAGCACCTGCGCTACGCTTACCAGGAAGGCGAGGGCGGGATTGCGGAAGCCCTCGGCCTCGCCGAGCACTTCGCTGCTGGCGAGCCGGTCGAGGTGATCCTGGGTGACAATGTCTTCCAGGACTGGCTGTCCCCCTTCATCGCCGCCTTCCGCGCGGACCCGGTCGGGGCGCGTCTCCTGCTCAAGAGCGTCGACGACCCGGAGCGCTTCGGGGTGGCCACCGTCAGCGGGGATCGTGTGGAGCGGATCGTCGAAAAGCCGAGTGCTCCGGAGAGTCCGCTGGCGGTCACGGGATG
>JBDHDM010000173.1:0-9256 GCA_039591515.1 Gemmatimonadota bacterium
GTTCGTGAACCGGAAGGCCATCTCGAAGCCGTAGTACTTGAAGACGTACGCAACCGGAATGCACCAGAGCAGCGCGTACGCGAAGCGGCCACCCGCCGTCGGGGCGGTCACGAGGTGGCTGGTCCCGATTCCGGTCATCATCAGGATGACGCCCGGGCCGAAGTGACCCATGAGCCCTCGAAGCGTCAGATCGGGCGGCTCGAGGTCCGCGAAGGCGGCTTCGTGCCGATCCGGGTGGGGATCGGTGGAAGCGGGCGCGCTCCGCGTGGGATCGAGGGAGCCGGAGGGCGAGGGATCTGCGTCCATATCGTGCGAGTGGTCGAGGGCAGCGGCCCGTCATGCTGGATGGCGGGGCCGGTGTGCGCAACCGAGGCCCGGCTCCTACGATCCCCGGCCGGAGAAAAAGGGTGGAGCCCGACCCCACGAGGGGCTTATGAATCAAGTAGCCCCTCCCATGCGCATGGACGATGGACGAAATCCGTCCAGGCCTCTGGAGGCCACGGTAATCAAGCCCAAAACTCTGAAGCCTGGCGTGAAGATCCCCGGCGGGGCACACGCATGGCGCGTTTACGATCCCACCGTTGTACGGGACACGGTCTGGAGCGTCTGCCTCCTGACCGGGGGTGTGGCGAGCGCCGTCATTCCGCAGGCGGCCGATCGCCTCATCGTGACGCTGCCCTCCGCCCTGTGCTCCGCGAAGCGCCGTGATCGCCTCGCCCGCAAGATGGAGGCCTCTCTGGGCGAGGGGGCGGATCTGGACCGGCTCCGGCCCGCGGCGAAGACGCACTACACCACTCAGTTCGAGGGGGTGTGGGCGCGCGCGCGCGGGCAGAGGCGGCAGGGGTGGCGGCCGGAGATCCGGATCGACGGCTGGGACCGCCTCGAGGCGGCCCGGGAAGCCGGACGGGGGACCGTACTGTGGCGGATGTCGCTCTCGAGCACCCCGGTCGTCAAGATCGCCCTCTGGAATCGCGGCGTGCCCCTGGTGCACCTCAGCCAGGCCGAGCACGGCGCTCACTCGAACTCCTGGGTCGCCCGCCACGTCCTGACGGCACTGATTCGCCGGACGGAGTCACCCTATCTGGCGGAGCGCGTGATCATTCCCTGGGGAGGATCCCCGTTCGCGGCCGTGCGCCAACTGCTCCAGAGCCTGCGGGAGGAGAACGCAGTCGTGTCCGTCGTCGGCGACGTGAGCGGCCGCGGACCGGTCGAGACACCGTTCCTCGACGCCCATGCCCGCTTCCCGGCCGGGGCGCCGATGCTCGCCGCCAAGTCCGGCGCCGTGCTGCTGCCCGTCTACGCCCGTTGGGAGGACGTGGGACGGTATCGGCTCGTCATCGAAGAGCCTATCGAGATGGATGAAGCGGCGGACCAGAGCGTGAAGGTCGAGAACGCCATCCGAGAGTATGCGCGCCGATTGGAGACGGCCGTACGGGCACATCCGGAGAGCTGGAGGCAGTGGGGCAATTTCTGGAGCGGACAGTGCCCCTACGTTCGGAAGTAGGGTGCGGGCGTTCGCCGCCGCAGGGCAGCCGCTGCGCCGGCGTGTGAGACGTGGCCATCGAGGACCTGTCGTGCCGTGGTCGAGAGCCGTAGAGTGGGCCTCTCCGAAGGAGGTCCCTCTTGTCGCAGCCCCGGTCATCGACCTTGCCGTTCGTGGCGCTGAGCGTACTGGTGCTCGGCCCGGCGGCGCTTCAGGCGCAACCCACCACACACACCCTGCCCCTGGCCCCTGAGAACATCCACTGGGGTTATTACGATGCGTCCGTGGAGCCGGCGGTGCGGATCCGTTCGGGCGACCGTGTCTACTTCGAGAATCTGCTGGCGCGTGGACTCGAGCGGCTGCGCCAGGCGGGCTTCGACGAGGCACGCTTCTCGCCGGCGATGGTCGCCGTGGAGGAGGCCGAGACCGTCCGGCTCGGCGCGCATCCCCTCAACGGGCCGATCTGGGTGGAGGGCGCCGACGCCGGTGACGTGCTCGAGGTCCGGATCGTAGACATCGGCTTCCTCGCTCCGTACGGGGTCAGTGGCCACCTGCCCGGCGGCGGGACGTTGCCCGATCGATTCCCCTCGGCCGCTCTTCGGCGCTTCGAGATCGACACGGTGGCGGGCACGGCGAGCATGCAGGGCGCGCCGGACGTCGTCATCCCGGTGCGCCCCTTCTTCGGGTCGATCGGGGTCGCGCCCCCGCCGTTGAGCGGCCGCATCAACAGTCGGGCCCCGGGCTACCACGTGGGCAACCTGGACAATCGGGAGCTGGTGGAGGGATCCACACTCTTCCTGCCGGTCCACGCCGAAGGTGGACTGCTCTCCATCGGGGACGGGCACGCCGCTCAGGGCGATGGTGAGGTGAGCGGGACCGCCATCGAGACATCGCTTCACGGCACCATCGAGATCGTGCTGCACAAGGATCGCACGCTCCGCTGGCCGCGCGCCGAAACGCCCACGCACTACGTGTCCATGGGCTTGCACCCCGATCTGGACGAGGCCGCACGACAGGCCACGAGCGAGATGGTGGACTTCCTCGTGCACGAGAAGGGCCTCAGCGCCAGCGACGCCTACATCCTGTGCTCGGTTGCCCTCGACCTCCGCGTGACGCAGCTCGTGGACGGCACCAAGGGAATCCACGGAATGCTGGCCAAGCGCCTCTTCCCCGCGTCCGAGTGAGCGTGGGCCCGCGCCTCACCGCGGCGCTCGAGGCACGTTATCGCGTGGAGCGAGAGCTCGGCGAAGGTGGCATGGCCACCGTCTACCTCGCGCACGATCTCAAGCACGAGCGCAAGGTCGCCCTCAAGGTCCTCAAGCCGGAGCTCGCCGCCGTCGTCGGTGCCGATCGTTTCCTGGCCGAGATCAAGACGACCGCGAATCTGCAGCATCCCCACATCCTTCCCCTGTTCGATTCCGGGGAGGCCGACGGCTTTCTGTTCTACGTCATGCCTTTCGTTGATGGCGAGACGCTCCAGGACCGGCTGAACCGGGAGAAGCAGCTTCCCGTCGACGAAGCGGTGACGATCGCGAGCAAGGTCGCTTCGGCTCTGCAGGCTGCGCACGAGCACGGGGTGATCCACCGGGACATCAAGCCCGCGAACATTCTGTTGTCCAAAGGAGAGCCACTGGTCGCGGACTTCGGCATCGCGCTGGCCGTTCAGCACGCGGGAGCGGGCCGGCTGACCGAGACGGGCCTCAGCCTCGGGACGCCGTACTACATGTCGCCCGAGCAAGCGACCGCCGACCGGGACCCGGATCCGAGGTCAGACGTCTACTCGCTGGGGTGCGTGCTGTACGAGGCTCTCACCGGCGAGCCTCCCTTCACGGGCAGCACCGCTCAGGCGATCCTGGGCCGCATCCTCACGACGGATGCGGCCCGGCCGACTGACCTGAGGCGGTCGGTGCCGCCCCACGTGGAGGCGGCCGTTCTGCGCGCGCTGGAGAAGACGCCCGCGGATCGGTTCTCCTCGGCTGAAGGGTTCGCGGGCGCGCTGGGCGACCCCAGCGCCGGGGGTGTCGAACCCGCGAGGCGCTCGTCCGGGCGCGGTCGCGTGGGGCGGGGGATGGGAGCGGGGGGCTGGGTGGGCGTGGGGATCGTGGGTGCGGCCGGACTCGCCGTCGGTGTGTGGGCCGGAGCGAGCCTCTCCTCACGGGACGGAGAGCCCCGTGACATCGGGCTGCCGTACACGGCTCCCATGGTCGGGGGCACGACGACACCGTCTTTCGACGTGGCCCGCGACGGAACGTTCATCGTGTACGAGGCGTCGAGGGGCGGCACCACGGAGCTCTGGTATCGGAGCCTGCTCAACGACGATGCCAGACCGATCCCGGGCACCGAAGGCGTATCGTGGACGCCGCGCATCTCGCCAGACGGGCGTCGAGTGGCGTTCGTGAGCGGACAGGCCCTCCGGATCGCGTCCATCGACGGCGGGGTCGTCACCGCCGTTGCCGACGTCGAGAGTCCGATCGGGGGAAGCTGGCAGGAAGACGGGTTGGTCTTCTTCGCCGACGGAGACGGACGTGTCCTTCGGTGGGTCGACCCCGAGAGCGGTCCAGTGCGGGAGCTCGCCGTCGAGTACTGTATTCTGCCCGAGCCGCTCTCCGAGCTCGAGGTGCTGTGCGGTGGTGGGGGCGACAAGTACGCGTTCGTGCGCCGCCTCGACGAGTCCGTGTTCGTGAGTCGGCCGGTGAGGCAGATCGGGCCGGCCGGGGCCACGCGCTTGACCGGTGCGCGCTTCCGCGTCTTCGACGGCGGATATCTCACGTACACGTCGATCGACGGCACCCTCATGGCCACCCGGTTCGTCGATCGCGACTCCCTCGTGGTCGGGCGGTCCGTCGCCCTGGTGCCGAACGTGCGGCGGCAGACCTACACGGGTGCCGGCGAGTACGACTTCACGGACGACGGAGCCCTGGTCTACTTCGAGGGTGCCAACGCGGAAGTCGGGCGCCTCGTGCGCAACGATCGGAGGGGCTCGACCTCAGTGATTCCCGGCGAGCCGGCCGCACACCTGCGTTTTTCGCCCAGCCCCGACGGCCGCAGGATGGCCAGCGTCGTGGAGGGCATTCAAGGGCAGGAGCTGCGCATCTACGACCTCTCGGTCGGCTCGTACCAGATTCTCACCGAGCATCCGTATATCGGATACCCTGTCTGGGGGCCGGACGGCGACCACCTCGTGTACGCGCGGGCCGCGGACGACGGGGGCCCCGAGGAATACCTCGTCCTGCACCGCTTCGACGCCACCGACGCGCCCAGGATCCTCATGCGGCTGGAGGAGACCCTGGGTCTGCAGCCGGCCACGTACCACACGCCTGACTCACTCGTCGTGGGTGTGGGTGATGCCGAGCAGTCGGCCGTGCTGATCGACCCGACCCGCGACCCGCCCCTGATCGAGGAGCTCGGACTCAACGCGCTCTTCATGGGCATCTCACCCGACCGTCGCTGGTTCGCGTGGGGCCAGAACCGTGACGAGAGCGTCTATCTGGAGCCGTGGCCGTCTCGGGATCGCCGGTGGGTGGCCGGTCGAAACGTCATCGAGCCTCGCTGGCTTTCGGACAACACGCTGTTCTACTTCGGTCCGGACCCGGGCGCCGATCTACCCATCTACGAGGTCGTGGTGGACGGCGGCGTCGAGCCGCCTTTCGGCGAGCCCGAGATGGTGGTCGCCGACCCGCGGCGCGCGGACACACCCGGGTGGTCCATCGCGGTCATGCCCGACGACGACCTGGTCTATCTGCAGACGCCACCTCGCCTGGAGGGCACCTACGTGCGCGTCGTGCCTGGCTGGGTGGACCGGATGAAGCAGGCCGTCGACGACGCGAATCGGGCCAGCGGGGCCCGGTAGGCCACCAAAAACCGCCCAAATAACACCGACGGTGTAGCCCGCGGAGGCGTCCCTTGTAGTGTTTACACCATAGGTGTCGTGCTAGCGGCCCGTTCCGGGGGGCCTGAGCTCGTTCCACCGATGGATGAACGCCACCGCCGCAGACACCATTTCCTCCGTATCCGCGCGACCGCGTTCGGTGGTTGCCTCCGCCGGGTCGCGAACGCCCCAGACGCCCGTCGTGGACATCTCGGCCGCGGACGTCCCCTTCCCGGTGGCCTCGTCCTTCAGCCCCTCGGCCAGGAATACGGTGAGCGCGGTCGGGTCGCCGGCGACCACCTCGGGCAGAATCGCCTCCATGTGCGGCGGCAGCGTCAGCTCGGCGGGGACCGCCGCCTCGAGATCGACGAGCTCCGGGATCAGATAGAGCGAGCTGGACGTTTCGCCCGTGCCGCCATGACGATCGAAGACTCGAGGCTGGGGGGTGTCTGCGGCGCCGGTTGCCGACCGTTGTCGGAACGGCCCGAGCACCGACCCGAGATCCACGGCGATGCCGGCCGTCTCCTGATTGATGCGGTCCACGATGAATCGGGTGGTCGCCGCGTTGCCGCCGTGGGAGTTCAGAAGGAGGAACCGCTTGAAGCCGTGAGCGACAAGGCTCTTCACCGCTTCGACATAGACCTCCTGGATCAGGGGCGAGGGCAACGTCACCGTGCCTTCGAAGCCCATGTGATACGGGGACTGGCCGGGAAAGAGGACGGGGACGACCAGGACGTCCACCTCTTGGGCGATCAGCGTCGCCCGGGCCAGGCCGTTCAGGTAGTCGGTTCCGATGGGCAGGTGCGGACCGTGTTGCTCGAGCGAAGCGACGGGAATGACCACCATGTCCGACCGTGTCAGGAAGTCCCGCACCTCCGTGGTGGTCATGTGCGGGAGGTAGTTTCGGACCTTGGGCACGGCGGGCAGGGGCGAAGGCTGCGCGCTCAGCGTCGTCGAGCCGAACGCGATCGCGACGAGCGAAAGCCACAGGCCGACCCGGACCACCCGTGCCCGAGCGCCTGGCCCGGCGTGGGCGGGCAGGAGGGGACCGGGGGTTCGGACGTGTTCGTGCATGGGACGTGCTCCGCTCGGGGAGTGGATCAGTACCGGTCGAACCCCTCCGTCAACTCGATGAGCACGCCGGACGGGTCGGTGAAGAAGGCGATCCCGAGCTCGATGCTGTCGATCACCCGGTAGGCGAGGCTGAACTCGATGCCCCGCGCCTCGAGCGCGGCGCAAAACGCTTCGAGATCGTCGACCTCGAAGCCGATGTGATCCACGGCGCGGCCGCGCGTGTCCGCCACGGCTTCTTCCGCCTGAGAGAAGCTCACGTTCATGCCCGGGACGTCGGCCGTGACGGGGATGGAGCCCCGGACACGAGGGGTCATGGAGAAGAGCTCCGCGTACCAGTCGCGCAGCTCTTCGACGTCGCCCTCGGTATAGATGTGCACGTGGTACGGCTCGGCCGGAACGGTGAGCGTCGGAACCTCCTGGAGCTCGACGCGGATCCCGTCGGGCACGGTCACGTAGGCTTGCGGCGTCCCACCGAAGCCCTCGAACTCCGCCTCCACCTCGAATCCCGCGGCGCGCCAGCGCGTGAGGAAGGCCTCCAGGTCGGGGACGGAGAAACCGAAGTGGTCGACACCGGAGCCGCGTGAGTCACCGGTGGGCTCGCGCTCGCTGATGGCCATCACCGTGGACGGCAGTCGGACCGTGGTCAGCTGGCCCTTCACCACCAACGTTCCACCGAAGTGCTCCACCCAGATGCGCTTATGGAGCTCCAGGTCGGCGACGTTGAGGTGGATGTGCCCCCAGGTGATCCCGGCGTCATTGGGCGGGGCGAGCTGAGCCGCGAGAGGCTGAGCTCCACCGAGCAAAGCTGCGAACGCCAGCGCTCGGAGCGGACCGGCAACCTTGCTGGTCCGCGCGGAGGGGGCGACGCCGCGAGAGCGCGAGCGACCGCTTCGGGGAGTATTCATGGATTGCCCTCGGGCAGAAGGAAGGACGCGGCGTGTGGCCGACGCCCAGGCCACCTTACGAAGCCCCGGCGCAGCGGGCCATACCGTGCCCCTCTCGCGGCCGTCCGGGCCACGCCTCCGTGCGGATGAGGTGCACGTCTGGGCCTGAAGCCCGCTCGACCAGTGAGGCCGGAGAGCGTAACGAGGAAATAACGCGGAGGCGGCACGTTGACGATATGATCCGTGTCTATCAATGCGTTCGGTACTGCTCCGCACCGTGGACGGTGGGTGAGCGGGTCGTATACCGACCCTTCGAGTACCAGGAGTGCGTCACCATCATGGGCCACGAGGGGCACCGCTCCTTCGGACTCTCGGTCGTGCCCACCGTACACCGCGACGCCTTCACGGGCGGGCTGGAGCTCATCCACGAGCACGTGGAGGACGCCGACATCGTCGACCTCTTCGTCCGGGAGTGCGGGGGGCACTAACCTCCGGGATCGACTGAAGCCAGGGCGTCCAGGTACGCTCGATCCCAGGCCGCGATCATGCTTTCGAGCGCCGCGTACGGCCCCGGCGTGTAGGCGCGGCTGGAGATCCCCTTCTGGGAGAGCTCGCTGACCGCCCAGTCCTGCCCGTTGGTCATGTTCCAGAAGTCGACGGCCGCGCTCGGGTCGAAGTCGGGCTGGGCCATGGCGTCGGGGTGGAAGAGCCAGTCGCACACGATCCGGGTCCGGTCCGTCGCGAGGCGGTCGATGCGGTGGATCAGCACGTAGTCCGGGTGCAGGCTGAGCAGGAGGTTGGGGAAGATCGTGTAGTACTGCACCTGACTCAGCTCGTCCCCACTCAGCTTTCCCAGCGGAGCCGCGCAGCGTTGACCGGTCATCGTCATGCTGCCGCCCTCGATCTCCATGCGCATGGGCCCGCCGAGGAAGGGTCCCTCCTCGAGATCGTTCCAGGAGTTTCGGAAGGGGCTGAGGCGGTTGAGCACGGGGTGGAGCGCCGGGCAGTGGTAGCACTCCGAGTAGTTTTGGAAGACCAGCTTCCAGTTGGCCGCGACCTCGTACTCGATCCGGTGCGCGATGTGCAGCGCGCCCAGATCCCAACGGCTGAACTTGCCGATGAGCGGAGCGAAGGCCTCCTCGAACGGCTCGGGGTCCGCGGCCAGATTGAGGAAGATCCCCCCCTCCCACAGGGCCAGGGACACCGACCTCAGCGGATAGTGCTCTTTGCAGAAAGACTCGACCTCGTCCATGAACGGGGCGCCGGTCAGCTCGCCGTCGAGCGCATAGGTCCACGCGTGGTAGCCGCATTGGATCGACTTCGAAAACGTGCCGGTCGGCTCGTCGACGAGGCGGGTCCCGCGGTGGCGACACACGTTGTGGTGGGCGTGGATGTTCCCCGCGTGATCTCGGAGCACGATGACACTTTCCGAGTCGACGTCGAAGAGGAAATACGAGCCGGGCTCGGGTAGCTCGCTCGTGCGACCCGCGTAGAGCCAGCGCCGGAGGAAGATGGCCTCGGTCTCCTGGTCGTAGACCTCGGGGTCGATGTAGTAACGACGCTCAAGCGTCTTGGCGTCCTGGGCGGTTCGCGTGGTCGACATGGCTCCTACCGAAAGGACCCGTGGGGCACCCTGGGGCCTCTCGCGTGCCGCGCCGGGAGGCCCCAGTATGCCGGCCTACCCCAACCGGCCCGCGCATGGCGCTCACGACCCCGTTTCACGCCCGCTTCGAAGCCTACGACCAGACCGGAATCTGGGGGCGCCGGGGGAGCCGGTCAGGCGATCCGTGGCCGAGGGCCGTCCTTTGCCTGACCGCGATCGCCACCATCGCGGTCGGGGCAGCGGACGGCGTGGCCCAACAACGCCGGACGGTCACGGTCGAGGACATGTTCCGCTTCGCGAGCGTCTCCTCGCCCGCCGTGAGCCCCGACGGCACGGAGGTGGCC
>JBDHDM010000174.1:0-8908 GCA_039591515.1 Gemmatimonadota bacterium
GATCACGTCGACGCCCGCCCGTACCGCGATGTCGAAGTCCGCGGCGGTCTCGATATGGGCGGCCACTCGAAGTCCGGCCTCGCGTGCCCGCCGTACGATGTGAGGTATGAGGGAGGGGCGCAGACCGCGGCCGTGTGGGAGGCCGATCGCTTCTACGGCGGCGGGGGTCTCGACGGCATCGAGCAGGAAGACCTTGAGGATGCCGGGATTGGTGGCTTGGATGCTGGGCCACGTCTCGGCCAAGTCCTCCTGGTCATCAACAAACCAGTAGGCGTCGTTCTCACGGATGCGACTGGCGCGGATCGAGTCCGCGTGTGATTCCCAGTCCGCGAAGAGCCCCATGGCTCTGGGCTCGTATGCGAGAAACGGATGACTCAGGGTCGACGTGATCCCGCCGTTCGCGTACAACACGTCGACGGAGCACCGCCCCTCGAAACTCGACCGTACTTGTGCCGCACCGCTTGCCGTATTGGTGAGCACTTGCACGTAGAAGGTCCCCTCCGCCCGGTATGCGTCTCGGACCGGCTGGAGTCCGAAGTCCCCGTCGAGGTTGTGGGTGTGTGCATCGCCGAGAGGCGGAATCACGTAGCGCCCCCGCAGGTCCACGACGGAGTCCACCCGGGCGGGCTCGGATGCCTCGAGGTAGCCCGATCGGATGTAGAACGTGCGATCATCGAAGCCCGTTCCGTTGAACCACCGCCCGCCCTCCACGGCAATGACCGGATCGTGATCGGACTGGGCGAGGGCGCTCGTTGGGATCGTGACCGAGGTGGCCACGAGGAGGGTGAGGGCGTGCTTGCGAGGTAGTTCCAAGGCACACGAGGTTTGAGGGGGGCTATCGATAGGACACTCGTAGCCATGAATGGGATGCGCGCCTCCGCGACGGACCACGACCCCAACAAGGGATTGCTGCTGATACGGGTCGGGCCGACAAGCCCGACCATGGCATCCGACAGTCGCAGATTGCGAGGACGACATGAGGGACTGGATCAGACGCATCCGCGGTGCGCTGGGCACTGCGACCACCTGGGCCGTTGCCTGGTTGCCTTTCGGGGCCTTGTGGGGCGTCGGCAGATGGCTGCTTGCCGCGGACAGCACGCCGCTGTCGTACGTTGTCCTGGCCTCTGCGGGCCTGTTTGCCGGGGCCGGCTTTGCCGGCGGCGCGCTCTTCTCCTTCGTGCTGAATCGCATCGAGGGAAGCCGGCGCTTTGACCAGCTCACGGTTCCGCGGTTCGTCGCTTGGGGTGCCGCAGGCGGAGTGCTGCTCACCATCCCACTTCTCATCAGCAACGGGGTGGGCCAACTCACACTCAGCGATGCTCTCACCCTGATCGCTCTGCCGTTGCTCGGAGCGGGATCCGCCGCCGGGTCGCTGACGCTCGCCAGGTCGGGAGATGATCGCAGGCTACTCGCGGTGCGTGTGGACATGGCCGAGGTTGGCCTCAGCGATGGTGCCGGTGCTGAGCTCCTCCGATCACCGTCTTCGGGGGTATCCCGACGGTCGGTGCGCTATGGATCTTCGAGCGGCGGCGATCGCGATCCCGAAACCGCGCCGCCCAGTGTGCGGCTTGCGGTGTTGCCTGGAGCTCGACCTCGTCCGGTGAGCCCTACCTGATTCACGGCCGCCTCGTGTGTGAGGCGTGTGCCGAGACGGCACGGCGCCGGATGCCATGGCATCTTGCGATCATCGCGCTCGCCGCCGCCGCCGCGGGCCTAGGTGTCGGGGTGGGCGAAGGCGGCTTGTCGATGGTCATCCTTTGGCCTGTCGGCTCGACCCTGGCGATGACCATGGGCGCGGTCCAGCTGATGAAGCTCGCGAACCGCAACGCGCAGCGACGTATCGTGGCCGGAGAGTTTCCGGACCTCACGGCTGTGGGGCGCGGCGACAGGGAAATCGAGGGTGAGTCCGTGCCCACTGCGGTCTGACGAGGGCTCCCCCGATCCGGTGAGCGCGATCTCGCCGGTACCGCCGCTTCCGGATCCGGGAGTCACGCGACAGCGAGTGGCTGGGGCCTACTCGGTGTCGCCTCCGGTCCATGGTGCGGATGCGCTGCCAGGTAGCGGGAGAAGGTCCGGTTCCATCCAACGCTTTCGCGCGGCCACCGCGTAGAGGCGACCCCTGCTGTAGTACTTGAGCGGAAGCTCCCTGTCGCCCAGTGAGCGGACCAGAATCTCAGCCAGCTCATCGTCGGGCATCCGGCGATCCTGACTGTCCAGGAAGTGCTGCAGGAGCGCTAGGTACAGCCGTGTCAACGTCTCGTGGTACCCCGAAGTGTCCGAGTTCACGATGCCGCATGCCACGTTGTACGCTCGAATCCCCTGCCGAAGGTGGTCCAACGCGTCCTCGGGGGAGAAGCGCAGAAGATGCCACAAGCCGACCCGGAGATGCGCCTCGTGAGTCCAATCCTCCACCGGCAGTGTGCGATCGATGAACTGCCGGGCGATTCGGTCGGTGTCGGATGTGGTCACGCTCACGAGCTCCGTGGTCGTTCCTTCTCGCTCTCGCTGGCCATGGCGAACTGATCTAGTAGGCGCGCCGGTGCCCTGCCAAGGTCGCAACACGAGACGTCGCGGGAGCGTCAGGACAATGAACTGCTGCTGACAGCGGACGCCGTGCTGGGCATCTTGGTTCCTCACGATCGCCCGCCCGGCAGAATCGCGATCGGTCAGGAGGATCTGCTGAGTATCTTGCCGGCTCCCGATGCCGAGAGAGAACAGTGAACAGCGACAACACGATCGAACTCAGGACGACCCCCGAGCACCTGTGGCCTCTACTCGTCGATCCGGCACAAATCCGTCGGTGGAACCCCGAGGTCGTGCGTGACGAGCCACTGACCCCCGGCCCGCCAGGCGTGGGATCCACTTCGGCCGTCTGGATTCGGGAGGGTAGACGAGAAGTCCGATATGAGAGTGAAGTGCTCACATTCGATCCGCTGGAGCGCCTGGTGATCCGACTGACAGGCGGCAGCCTCGGCGAAGGCCCGATGCTCGTGTCCTACGCCGTATCTCCGTCGAGCTCCGCCGATCATATCACACTCCGAGTGACCGGAAGCTGGCAGCCCGTGGGGTGGGTGCTCCGCCTTCTCGCTCCTCTCCTGGGGATCCTCGCCAGGCGCAATTCCCGGGCGGCGCTCGAGCGACTCAGGCAACTCGCCGAGGCTGAGAGCTGAAGCCCGGGTGCTGATCCCCGAAGCGGTCGTCTGAAATCCTACCGGCCCCGTCGTCCCTCGGCTTCCCGGAGCATCGCTTCGAAGCTGGCTTGGGCGCCGGCCATGTAGCTCCTCCACCCTTCTGCATCCAAGCAGGTCACACATCTGGGGTCGACCGGGAGAGCCGGATCCAACTCGCGCGGCGGGTTCTGAGGGTGATTGTGCAGGAAGAGGTCGGGAGGCTCGAGCTCTTCCAGCCTTGCGAGCGTCCTCTTCGTGTCGGCAACAACCGACGGATGCCGGGGATTGTCGAAGAGCTGAACGCCTGCGTTCGGAATCTCGCCGCCGCGGAACGCGACGGAGTAGGTGCTCTCACCCTCCTGGACGGTGGTCATCCACATCGTCGCCCCCTGTGTGTGGCCTCCGGTCCAGAGGGCACGAAGCGTCACTCCGCCGAGTGTGACGGTATCGCCGTCCGCGATGACGCGATCTACTGGCACGGGCTCCCAGCCTCGAGCCCCGAGGGCCGAGTTGTCCTGGCCTGATTCAAGCGCGATCGCGTCGCCACCGAGCGCAACGACCTGAGCTCCGGTCACTCGCTTCATTGCCGCGTGTCCCTCGACGTGATCCCAGTGCGCATGGCTGGAGACCATGATACGGATATCCCGCAGGTCGAACCCGAGCTTCTCGACGTTCGAGACGATGAGGGCGTGCATATCCGCGCTGCCCGTGTCGTGGAGAATGTGACCTTCGGGCGTGGTAATGAGATAGGAGCCGAATTGGCCCCCGACATAGTAGATGTTCCCCACCACGCGGAACGGCTCGGCGGTCACTCCCGCCCCTTGAACACGCGCTTCCGCACGATGCGGTGATGTCAACGCTGCTGCCGCGCCCAGCAGGACCAAAGCACTCGTCAGACGCATTCGGCCTCCCAAGGCGTGGAGAGATCCCATACGGGCCCGGCCCTACAGCTCCCACACGTGGTCCATGATGTAGACGCTCACCGTTTCGCGCTTGACGCCGTCGACTGCCATCGCCTCCGCCGTTTCCGGGGCCTCGAACAGGGCCATGAAAGCATCGAAGTCGTCAGGGGAGGCCAGCACGGCCACTGTGTTGCCGTCGATCGAGTACTCCATCTGGCTACAGGTTTGAGCCCTGAAGAGATCTCCATGTGTTCGGAAGCCCTTCTCCCAAGCCACGCCGTCCTCGACCTCAGCGGTGATGATGATTCTTGGCATCTCGTCTCCTCAGCTCGGTTGAGTCAACCCACATTGCAAGAGACGCTAGGGCGCCGCCGTGGTTGGCGCAAAGAGAGCCGGAGGCGTCTGCTACTTTCGGCAGTGGGCGTTCGCGTGCTGCCCGATATATTCGGGACGCGGCGGAAGCGCACTCCGTCTGAGGCCCCCAGATCCCGAGGTTCATCTTGTTTCGACGACCCCTCACCTGGCTGTTCGCATTTGCCCTGCCGGGAACGGTGGGAGCCCAGGACGACGCGGAGACGATCCGAATGCTGCGTTCGGAGTCGAACGAAGCGATCGCTCGCCACGATGTTCCGGCTATCCTCTCCTTCCTCGACGACGAGGTCCACGTGACGGCGGGGAGCGGCGCGATGATCGATGGCGCGGAGGCGATGGGTGCCGCGTTCGCGCAGCAGTTCGAGTCGTACGACGACGTGGTCTACGTCCGAACTCCAGGGTCGGTCGAAGTCGGCACCTCTCGTCCAGCCGCGGCTGAGGTCGGGACGTGGGTGGGAACTTGGGTAGCGCCGAGCGGGGCGGTCCGTACTGGAGGTCACTACGCCGCGTATTGGAGGAAGAGGGGCGACTCGTGGGTGATTCGCTCCGAGCTCTTCGTCACGCTGTATTGCGAAGGCTCGGGTTGTTCCTGAGCTGTTGCGAATGAAACGGGTCTCGTTGGTGCGGCACGGGGTGACTGATCGGAACATCGCCGGCGTCTTCAGTGGGATGGGCACGGAGGGCATCACCGCGGAGGCGCGCAGGCTGCTCGAGGCCGCGACCTTCGAGATCGAGAGCTATGACGCAGTCCACTGCAGCCCCGCCGTGCGCTGCGTGGAGACGGCGCGAGCTTTGGGAACCGGCAACTTCGCAACGGACCCTCGGCTCGCTGAGCGCGACTTCGGCGTTTTCGACGGACTCACGCCCGCCGAGTGCCAAAGGCGTTACCCGGCCGAGTTCGAAGCCTTCCGGCGCTTGGACGCCGGGTACGCGATGCCGGATGGCGAGAGCCGCGCAGACCACTTCGGCCGCATCATGAGTTGGCTCGACGATCTTGCCGCGAACTCGAACGTCTTGGCCGTCACGCACGGCGGCACGATCGACTTCCTCTATCGACTCGGGCGCGGGTTGGAGCTGCACGGAGGAGGGAGGGTGCACGCCGGCCCTCACGCCGCGATCACCGTGGTCGAGGTCGACGGATCCGAGATGGTCTTGGTGGAGTTCGGCCGACCCCTCTGATGCACCGGCGCGCACCGTCGATGCCGAGCGGACGGCGAAGCATTGGGAGGCACTTGGCGAGCGCCCTGCCGCTGGCGCGCCATGAGCCAGTCGCTCGCGCCGATCGCACCCGGTTCGCACTTTGCTCCCGCAGCGGGACCCCGAGCCGGGGTCGCAGGTCGCGTCACGTGCAGAGGAACCCATGGTGCGCAGGTTCGTGGTACTCGCGGTCGCCGTGGGAGCCGTCTGGCCCACGCCACACCTCGAGGGACAAGAGGGAGGCGCCTCTGAACTCGAGGTCATCCACGCCGCAGGCTCGGTGTACATGCTCCAGGCCCCTGGTGGGCTCGGGAACATGGGTGTGCTGGTGGGCCCGGACGGCGCCCTCCTGATCGACGATCACCTGGGACCGATCACCGACTCGATCGTCGATGCCGTTGCCCAAATCTCACCGGAGGAGGTTCGGTTCCTGGTCAACACGCACGTCCACCCCGACCACATCGGTGGGAACGAGCAACTGAATGACGCTGGGGTCACGATCGTCGCGCATGACAATGTTCGACTGAGGATGCTCGCGCCCATCCGTATCCCCCGAGGCGGTGGGATCATGTTCCCCCAGCCTCCGGAGTCCGCTCTGCCCGTCCTCACCTATTCGGACGGAATTACGTTCCATCTCAACGGTGAAGAGGTGCGGGTGTTCCTGTCGCCACCGGCCCATACCGATGGGGACAGTTTCGTTCATTTCGTCGGCTCAGACGTACTCCACCTGGGGGACGTCTTCCGGACGAATATGTACCCGATCGTGGATCGCCATAACGGTGGCAGCTACTTGGGGATGATCGACGCGCTCGAGGTCGCGATCGGCATCGCGGGTCCTGAGACCACCGTCATTCCGGGGCACGGCTTCGGGACGACCGATCGTGACGGGCTGCTCGAGGTGCTGGCCATGATGGTGGACATCCGCGAGCGCGTTCGCCGCCTTGTCGGGGAGGGAGCCACCCTGGCCGAGGTCATGGAGGCCGACGTGACCGCTCATCTCGATGAGCGATGGGGCCGCGTAGCATCGTGGACCGCGGTCGATCTGCTCCCGATCGTCTATGAGGAAGTGACGCAGGACAGGATAGGGGCGGGTGGATGAGCGAGATTCTGATTCGACCCTACGAGCCACGAGACCACGACTCGCTCGTTCGGTTGTGGGCCGATGTCTTCCACGGCGACCCACCGCGCAACGCGCCCGAGGTCATGATCAGGAACAAGGCGCGAGTCCAGCCGGAGCTTCTGTTCGTCGCCCTATCCGGATCCGAGGTCGTGGGTGCGGTGATGGCAGGGGATGACGGAACTCGGGGGTGGATCCACCACCTCGCCGTGTCTCCCGCGTATCGTCGAGGTGGACTCGGAACCGGGTTGATGGAGACGGCAGAGCGTGGACTCAAAGCGATGGGATGCCCCAAGGTCAACCTGCAGGTCCGGGCCCGGAATTCCACCGTGGTGGAGTTCTATCGCTCCATCGGCTACCAGGTGGAGGATCTCGTGAGTCTCGGCAAGATGCTCAACGGACCCCTCGATCAGGATGGTGATGGCGAGTGAACATGCGCACTCATCGAGCGTTGGGCTGGAGAGGGCTATGGAATGGCTAGGTGACTTTTGGGCTTGGGCGTGGGCACGCCACCACAACCCCCTGAGTTGGTATATCCGACCGCTCTTCGTGCTGCCGTACTGTTACTTCGCCTACAAGAAGAGCGCGGCCGGTGTGGCGATCACGGTCGTCGGTGTGCTGACCAGCATGTTCTGGTTCCCTGCCCCGTCCGAGGTGGACCCACGGGCCGCAGAGTTTTTGGCGATGGAGCAGCAGTACGTCACGGGCGGGTGGACATGGACGAAGACGGCCATGACCCTCCTCGTGCCCGTTTGGTTCGTGCTGCTCGGGGGGGCGTTTTGGCGGCGGTCTTGGATCGTCGGGATCCTGGTGATCAACGTCGGGGCTGCGCTGAAGGTCGTCTGGAGCTTCTACTTCGGCGGCGCCACGGCGTGGAGCATCATTCCACCCGTTGTCATCGGGGCCATCGTCTGCAACGGCGTGCTGGTGTACGTGCTTCGACGTCGGCGGAGCGAAGTCCTTGGTTCCGCCAGGAGGGATCGCGATGACGGGTAGCCTGCAGGAGCATCTCGCGAACGCCGGATATCTCAAGATCGACCTTTGGCGGGGACCAACTGGTCACCTTCTCGCCGAGGCGAGCCGTCATCAGACACGGCGGTACAACTCCAATCCGTTCGGCCGCACTCTCTCGGCCGCTCCAGGTACTTCGACGATGAATGAGGTGTGGACGCGGATGAAACAGCCCGGCTCGATCCTCAGGTGCGCTCGTGTCGCCCGGTGCGTCGCAGTAATCGCTCTCTTGATGTCCATGGGTTGCGGGGGTGACAGTCCACCCCCGTCGAGCGATGGCGTGAGCCCAGGGTCGGCGCCCTCCGACCCGTTCCCGGCCGCTCCGCCGGATGGTGCGGTGGCCGTGGCCGCGTCGACGACGGGAGAATACCGGCCCACCGCGGCGACCGCCCCGTCGACCGACATTTGGATCGCGAGGCTCCAGCTCGACGCTGGACGCGCAACCGTCGACGGCCTCCGCAACGTCACGGACCGCAACGGTTACGACAATCAGCCGTCCTTCTCCCCCGACGGGACCGCTCTCTACTACGTCTCGGCCGTCGACACCACGCAGACCGAGATCTTCCGCCTCGATCTGCCCTCAGGACGGATCGAGCAGGTCACGCGCACTCCGGACGCGAGCGAGTTCTCCCCCACGTTCATTCCCGGGCAGGATGCGTTCTCGGTAACTCACGAGGCGCAGGACCTTCAACACCTGTGGCGCCACCAACCGGACGGTCGGGAGATCGGACCCGTCTTGGGCACGGCGCGACCCGTCGGATACCACGCGTGGAGCAACGAAGAGTGGGTCGCCATGTTCATCCTCGGAGACCCGGCGGTCCTGCAGGTGGGCAACGCGATCACCGGTGAGCTGCGCGTCGTCGCGGAACGTCCGGGACGTTCGATTCATCGCATTCCCGGTACGCAGCACATCTCCTTCGTCCGCATGGTCGGGGACGATGAAAGGCCCATCGAGCGCCTGGACCCGATGAGTGGGGAGTCCGAGCGCCTGGCACTCACGCTCCCGGGACGTGAGGACTACGCATGGACTCCGGACGGCGGAATCCTCATGGGAGACAGAGAGACGTTGCACCTCTGGCGGCCCGAGACGGGGTGGAGTCAAGTCGCGGACTTGTCCGGTGAGGGTCGTGGTTCCATCT
>JBDHDM010000175.1:0-8885 GCA_039591515.1 Gemmatimonadota bacterium
CGTTCCGAAGCGTCGAAGTGCCGGAAGCCCGGATCCACGGCGCCGCAGCCGCCGACAGGCCGGAGTGGTCGATGCTGACCGACAGCGCGCTCCTCGACGAGTACTGCGTTCGCTGCCACAACGACCGACGGCTGCGAGGCAACCTGAGCCTCGAGGGCTTCGATCCGACACGGCCGCACGAGTGGCCCGCAGTCGCGGAGAAGATGATCCTGAAGCTCCGGGCCGGGATGATGCCTCCCCCCGGGACCGACCGCCCTTCGGAGGGGGAGCTGACCGCGCTGGCGGTGGATCTGGAAGCCCGGATTGACGCGGTGGCCGCCGCATCCCCCGATCCCGGGGGCAGGACCTTCCAACGGCTGAACCGTGCGGAATACGCCCGCTCGATCCGGCAGCTCCTCGGTCTCGAGGTCGATGCGGGCGAATTCCTCCCGCTCGACACGAAGAGCGAGAACTTCGACAACATCGCCGACGTGCAGATGCTCTCGCCGACCCTGCTCGAGGCCTACCTGACCGCTGCCGCCGAGATCGCCCGGCTCGCCGTCGGCGATCGGGCGGCCGCGCCGAGGGACGTCACCTACAGCGTCTCGGGGTACACGTCGCAGACCGAGCGGGCGCCCGGTGCACCCTACGGAACGAGGGGCGGGATCTCCATCGTCCACAACTTCCCCGCGGACGGTGACTACACCTTCACGATCGTCTTCGAGCACACGACCACCGGCGCGGGCTTCGCCGGACAGCTCGCGCGGGGAGAGCAGGTGGAGGTCTCGATCGATGGCGCGCCTGTCGCGCTCATCGACGTGGATTCCTGGCTGAGCTACTCGGACGCCTGGGGGATCACCATGCGGACCGACCCGATCGCGGTGCGCGCAGGGCCTCGCCGGGTGACGGCGGCGTTCCTACGCACCGCCGAGGGGCCGGTCGAGGATCTTCTCGCCCCGCACGATTGGTCCATCGCGGACCGGCACACGGGGATGGACGGGTACGGTCTGACGCTGCTCCCTCACCTGCGGGACCTCGTGATCGGGGGGCCGAGGCGTGTGACGGGGGTCTCCGACCATCCGGTGCGCGCGCGCGTCTTCTCCTGTCGCCCGACGACGGCGGAAGAAGAAGAGCCCTGTGCTCGTTCCATCCTCGGACGGCTGGCGACGGAGGCGTACCGGCGCCCCGCCGAGCCCCGCGACGTGGACGCGCTCATGCGGTTCTACGAGGAGGGCGCCTCCGACGGCGGTTTCGAGATCGGGGTGCGGACGGGGCTGCAGGCGATACTGGCCAGTCCCCACTTCATCTTCCGCTTCGAGCCGACCGATCGCGCGCTCGCGCTGTCCGGCCACGCCCTCGCATCCCGCCTGTCGTTCTTTCTCTGGGGCCTTCCTCCCGATGCCACCCTGCGTGACCTCGCGGTCTCGGGTGCACTGACGGACCCGGACGTGCTCGCCGCGCAGGCCGAGCGCATGCTCGCAGATCCTCGTTCCGAGGCGCTGGCGACCCGCTTCGCGGCACAGTGGCTGCGGCTCCAGGACCTGGAGAAGGTGCACCCGGACTCCTACTGGTTCCCGGACTACGATCAGCAGCTCGCCGACGCGATGCGTCGCGAGACCGAGAGCTTCTTTGCGAGCCTCGTGCGTGAGGATCGGAGCCTCTTCGAGCTGTACACGGCCGACTACACGTTCCTCGACGAGCGGCTGGCGCGTCACTACGGGATCGACGGCGTCCGGGGCGATACATTCCGGCGGGTCCGGTACCCGGACGAGCGGCGGCGGGGCATACTCGGCCACGGAAGCGTGTTGACCCTCACGTCGCATGCCGACCGTACGTCCCCCGTGCTCCGCGGCAAATGGGTGATGGAGGTGCTGATGGGAACGCCTCCCCCGCCGCCCCCTCCGGGCGTGCCGGACCTGGAGGAGACGGAAGCGGCGACGGACGGGCGGGCCCGATCGACCCGCGAGCGCATGGAGCAGCACCGGGCGAATCCGACCTGCAACGCATGTCATCGGTTCATCGACCCGATCGGCCTCGCGTTGGACAACTACGATGTCACCGGGCGCTGGCGCATCCGAGAGCACGGGGCGACGATCGACACCCGCGGTGAGCTGTACGACGGCACGCCCATCGACTCACCGACCGCGCTGGTCGACGCCCTCCTGCGCCGTCCGGAGCCCCTCGTGCGGACGTTCGCCCAGAACCTCATGGCGTACGCCCTCGGACGCCGTGTCGAGTTCACCGACCAGCCGGCGGTTCGTTCGATCGTGCGCGACGCCGAGAGGAACGACTACCGCATCTCGGGTTTCGTCACGGGAATCGTGCGCTCCGAGGCGTTTCGGATGCGCGCGACTTCCGTGAGCACCACGGACGGCCTCGGTGTCCAAGACAACGTGGGTCGCTAGATTGGAAACAAGATCATCCGGACGGGATCGCGCATGAAATACATCACCGGTGCGCACGTGCATCGACGCTCCTTCCTGAAGGGGATGGGAGCATCTCTCGCGCTCCCCTTCCTCGACGCGATGGTGCCGGCCGGGCGACTCGCCGCCTCCGCTCCTGCCGATCCGACCCGTTTCGTGGCCATCGAGCTCGTCCACGGCGCGGCCGGCTGCAGTGAGTGGGGTGCGAGCCAAAACCTCTGGGATCCGGCCGAGGTCGGGCGCGGCGTCGATCTCACGTCGACCGCGCTCAGCCCGCTCGAGGCGTGGCGCGACCATCTGACCATCGTGAGCAACACCGACGTCCGCATGGCCGAGGCGTTCGAGGCACACGAGATCGGTGGAGACCACTTCCGGTCGAGCGCGGTCTTCTTGACGCAGTCGCACCCCAAGCAGACTCGGGGCTCAGACGTGTTCGCCGGAACGTCGATGGACCAGATCTACGCCGGCCGGTTCGGCCAGGACACGCCCATCCCCTCGATGCAGCTGTGCATCGAGCCGGTCGACCAGTCGGGCGGATGTGCCTACGGGTACTCCTGCGTCTATACGGACACCATCAGCTGGGCGTCTCCCACCGAGCCTCTGCCGATGATCCGCGATCCGCGGACCGTCTTCAACCTGCTCTTCGGGGCGGGCAGCGACTCGGCCGATCGGGCGAGCCGTCGCCGAACCAACGCGAGCATTCTCGACTGGATCACCGACGAGATCGCGCATCTGGAGCGCACGCTCGGTCCGGCGGACGCGGCTCGGCTGGAGCGGTATCTGGACAACGTCCGGGAGATCGAGCGGCGGATCCAGGCGGTGGAGGCGCACAACTCGAGCGGGGAGGAGCGGGAGCTTCCAGGTGCACCGGCCGGTGTCCCCGACTCGTTCGAGGAGCACATGCGGCTCATGTTCGACCTGCAGGCCCTGGCCTTCGCCTCGAACATGACGCGCGTCTTCTCCTTCAAGACGGGACGGGACGCCTCCGGGCGCGTGTACCCCGAGAGCGGTACCGATCGGCCCTTCCATCCGGCCTCTCACCACGGAGGCAGGGAGGAGGCGATCCTCGATTTCCACAAGATCAACCGCTACCACGTGAGCATGCTGCCGTACTTCCTCGAGCGACTCGACGCTCTCGACGAGGGCGACGGCACGTTGCTCGACAAGACCATGATCGTCTTCGGCTCACCGATGGCGGACGGTAATCTCCACAACCATCGGAGGTGCCCGCTTGTCTTGTTGGGAGGAGGCAACGGCAAGCTGAAGGGCAACCTCCACTTGAGGGCTCCCGACGGCATGCCGATGGCCAACGTCATGCTCAGCTTGCTCCACGAGCTCGGGCTCGACGACATGGAGAGCTTCGGCGACAGCACGGGAGGCTTTTCCCTCGCGCCCGGGTCTACGACCGCGGCATCCGGGTGAGTCGACAGCCGTGATGGAGCAGGTAGGAGCCCGGAAGGCGCAGGAGCCAGGAGACGGATGACAGCGACCAAGCTCACGATGGTGATCTTCGCCGCCGGCGCACTATTGCTCGCCGGAAGCTCGGGCGATGGGAGTGGGACGCTTGCCTGGTCGGGGCTCGTACCGGCGCCCGCGGTGCCGCACGCCGGGGCCGACGAGCAACCTCCTCGGGTCGACGACAATGACGTCGTCCGGGAGTACTGCGTGCGCTGCCATTCCGACCGTCGGCTGCGCGGCAACCTCTCCCTGGAGTCGTTCGACGCCGAATTGCCCGAGGAGCTCGGCGAGATCGCCGAGAAGATGGTGGTCAAGCTGCGGGCCGGGATGATGCCGCCGCCCGGCGTATCGCGCCCTGCCGGTGACACGCTCCAGGCCCTGGTCGAATCGATCGAGGCGAGGCTCGATGCGGCGGCGGAGCGGAGCCCGAACCCGGGTGGGCGCACCTTCCAGCGGCTGAACCAGGCCGAGTACGCGGCCTCGGTCCGCGCGCTTCTGGGAGTCGACATCGATGCGGCCGACTATCTCCCGCCCGATACGAAGAGCGCCAACTTCGACAACATCGCGGACGTGCAGATGCTGTCGCCTACGCTGCTCGACGCGTACCTGAACGCGGCGGCGGAGATCAGTCGCCTCGCGGTCGGCGACCCCGACGCGACGTCGACCGAGGCCCAATACCGGGTGCCTCGCTGGGCCTCGCAGACCGAGCGGGTGGAGGGAGCGCCCTACGGAACGCGTGGCGGCGTCTCCGTGGTCCACACATTCCCGGCCGACGGGGACTACGTCTTCCGCTTCTCCTTCCACCACGAGACGACCGGAACGGCCGTGGGCAACGGCAGCTCGGCGCTCAACACCACGCCGGACTCTCCCGAGAGGGTGGAGATCTCCATCGACGGAGAACGGGTCGCGCTCGTCGAGCTGGACCGCTGGATGCACGTCTCCAACCCCGGCGGTGTCGAGCTCCGCACCGACCCGATCGCCGTACCGGCCGGGCCCCATCGCGTCACCGCGGCGTTTCTGCAGAAGGCCGAGGGGCCGGTGCAGGACCTCATCTCGCCCCACGAATGGTCGCTGGCGAGTACGGCGATCGCCGGAACCTACGGCGTGATGTCGCTGCCTCACATGCGCGATCTCGTCGTCGTCGGCCCGGAGAACGTGACCGGTGTATCCGACACGCCGGTTCGGCGTCGCATCTTCACCTGCCGCCCGACTGCGCCCGAGGAGGAGCGCCCGTGCGCCACGGAGATCATCGACCGCCTGGGATCCGAGGCCTTCCGGCGTCCGCTGAGGGACGAGGATCGTGAGGCTCTCCTCGGCTTCTACGAGTACGGGGCAGGGGACGGCGGCTTCGAGATCGGAATCCGCACGGCCCTCGAGGCGATGCTGGCGAGCCCACACTTCGTGTTCCGCTTCGAGGAAGCGCCCGGTGACGTGGGGCCGAGCGAGATCTATCGCGTGTCCGACGAGGACCTGGCCGCCCGCCTCTCCTACTTCCTCTGGGGCTTGCCGCCGGACGAGGAGCTGCGTGCCGTCGCGGCCGCCGGGGACCTGTCCGACGAGGCGGAGCTGGAGCGTCAGGTGCTGCGGATGCTGGCCGACCCCCGCGCCGAGGCGCTGGGGAGTCGCTTCGCGGCGCAGTGGCTGAGGCTTCAGGACCTCGACAAGGTGCATCCGGACGTCCGGCTCGAACCGGACTTCCACCAGCAGCTGGCCGACGCCATGCTGCGGGAGACCGAGCTCTTCTTCACGAGTTTGGTCCGAGAAGACCGGCCGGTCCTCGAGCTCTACACGGCCGACTACTCGTATCTCAACGAGCGCCTCGCTCGGCACTACGGGATCGAGGGCGTGACCGGTGCCGAGTTCCGCCGCGTGTCGTATCCCGAGGACTCGATGCGCCGGGGCGTGTTGGGTCACGCGAGCGTCCTGACCCTCACCTCCATGGCCGGCCGCACTTCGCCCGTGCTGCGTGGGAAGTGGGTCATGGAAGTGATCATGGGCACGCCTCCGCCGCCGCCACCGCCGGGGGTGCCGACGCTCGAGGAGACCGAGGCCGCCGACGAGGGCCGTGTGCTGACAACCCGTGAGCGTATGGAGATCCACCGGGCGAACCCGACCTGCAACGCCTGTCACCGGTTCATGGACCCCATCGGGCTTTCGCTCGACTCGTACGGCGTGACCGGCAAGTGGCGCATCCGCGACAACGGAAACCCGCTCGATACCCGTGGCGACTTCTACGACGGGACGCCGATCAACAATCCGGCCGAGCTGCAGGCGGCGCTGATGCAACGGCCGATCCCGCTCGTGCGCACGTTCACCTCGAACCTCATGGCCTACGCCCTGGGTCGCCGGCTGGAGTACTTCGACCAGCCGACGGTCCGCCGGATCGTGCGCGAGGCGGAGCGGGAAGGCTACCGGATGTCCGCGTTCTTCCTCAGCGTGGTGAAGAGCGACGCCTTCCGCATGCAGGCCGTACCGACCGCCGTGGAAGACGGCCCCGACTACTGATCGACGCCTTCGGGCGCGTGGAGAGACCGACAGATGGACTTCATAACCGGTAAGCAGCTTCCTCGACGGACCTTCCTGCAGGGGATGGGCGCGAGTGTCGCGCTGCCTTTCCTCGACGCGATGGTCCCGGCGGGCCGCCTCCGGTCGGGTGGCGCGCTCGACGAGGCCGATCCCACGCGGCTCGTGGCGATCGAGCTGGTGCACGGTGCGGCCGGCAGCAACGAGTGGGGTGCGAGCCAGCACCTGTGGGCGCCCGCCGACGTCGGCAACGCGTTCGACCTCACGCCCAGCGCCCTGGAGCCTCTCGAGCCGTGGCGGGAGTACCTGACGATCGTCAGCAACACCGACGTGCGCATGGCCGAGGCGTTCGAGCCGAACGAGATCGGGGGAGATCACTTCCGGTCGAGCGCGGTCTTCCTCACCCAGTCGCACCCGAAGCAGACGGAGAGCTCGGACGTCTACGTCGGCACCTCGCTCGACCAGATACACGCACGTCGCTTCGGACAGGGCACGCCGATTCCGTCGATGCAGCTGTGCATCGAGAACGTCGACCAGGCCGGTGGGTGCGCCTACGGCTACTCCTGCGTCTACACCGACTCGATTTCGTGGGCGTCTCCGACGGAGCCGCTCCCGATGATTCGCGATCCGCGGGTCGCGTTCGACCTCCTGTTCGGGGCCGGGGGCACACCCGAGGAACGTGCGCGCCGGCGCCGCACCAGCAGCAGCATCCTGGACTGGATCAGCGAGGACATGGCGCGGATGAGGAGGCAGCTCGGGCCCGCCGACTATGAGCGGTTGGATCGCTACCTCGAGAACGTCCGCGAGATCGAGCGACGGATCCAGGCCGTCGAGGTCCAGAACAGCTCCGGCGAGGAGCGCGAGCTACCGGGAGCGCCGGCCGGGGTGCCGGATTCGTTCACCGAGCACATGCATCTCATGTTCGACCTGCAGGCGCTCGCGTTCGCATCGGACATGACGAGGGTATTCTCGTTCAAGACGGGCAGGGACGCCTCGTCCCGCGTCTATCCGGAGAGCGGAACGGACACCCCGTTCCACCCGGCCTCGCACCACGGCGGTCGGGAGGCGGCGATCCTCGACTTCTCCGTGATCAACAAGTTCCACGTGAGCATGCTGCCGTACTTCCTGCAGCGCCTGAAGGACATCGACGAGGGGGGCACCGACCTCCTCGAGAAGACGATGATCATCTTCGGTTCGCCGATGGCCGACGGGAACGTCCACAACCACCGGCGCGCTCCCTTGATCGCGCTCGGCAAGGCGAACGGCAAGCTCCAGGGCAACCTGCACCTCAAGGCACCCGACGGGACGCCGATGGCCAACGCGATGCTCTCGATGATGCACGCGCTCGGCCACGACGACATGGAGAGCTTCGGCGACAACACCGGGGAATTCCCCCTCAACCTGTCGTCGGCCGCGGCGTTGGATCGGTAGGAGGGCTCATGAAGGCTTCACGTCGACTCGACGCGCACGCCGGTCTGGCGCTCGTCGCGACCCTCTTGCTCTGGGCCGGGGCGCCACCCGAGTCCCCCGTGGCCGACGCCGCGATGCGGGGCGACGTGGACCAGGTGCGCCAGCTGTTGCGATCGGGAGCCGACGTGAACGCGGCGCAGGGCGACGGCATGACGGCGCTTCACTGGGCGGCCGAGCGACGCGATGCCCCGATGGCGGGGGTGCTCCTGGCGGCCGGGGCGAACCCGGCGGCCACGACCCGGCTGGGTGAATACACCCCGCTGCACATTGCCGCCAAGTCGGGGGCCGACGGCGTGGCGCGCGCGCTGCTCGACGCCGGGGCGAAGCCGGAGGCGAGGACCTCGACCGGAGGTGCCGCACCGCTGCACTTCGCCGCCGGAGCCGGTGATGCCCGGGTCGTCGAGGCCCTGGTGTCTCGTGGCGCCGACGTCGACGTCCGTGAGGAGGTCTGGCTCCAGACCCCCTTGATGTTCGCCGCCGCGGGGGGGCACGTCGAGGTCGTGCGGGCGCTCCTGGCGTCGGGAGCCGACCCGGCGATCACGGCTCGCGTGATGGACATGGACGAGCGTGAGCAGCTGGATCGGGCCGACCGCCGCCGGCAGGAGGAGCTCCAGAGCCGGATCAGGGCGGCGCAGGAGGGAGAGGGCGCGGCGCCGGTGCAGCTGGCGGGTTCCGGGCCCACCGTGCCGGGGCAGGGCGCCGCGAACGCCCAGCAGGGACCCTCCAGGGAGGAGATCAACGCGCAGCAGCGCGATCGTCGACCCTCGTCGCGGTTCTCGCACGCGCAGCTGGTCGGTGGGTACGGAGGGCTCGCGGCGCTTCACCTCGCGGTGCGTGACGGACGGACCGGAGCCGCGCTGGCGCTGCTCGACGGTGGCGCCGACGTCGACCAGGTATCGGGTGGCGACCACACGTCGGCGCTCCTCATGGCGACGATCAACGGCCACTTCGATCTGGCGATGGAGCTGTTCGAGCGGGGGGCGGATCCAACCCTCGCGAGCGACGCCAACGCCTCCCCGTTGTACGCGGTCA
>JBDHDM010000176.1:0-8864 GCA_039591515.1 Gemmatimonadota bacterium
ATAGAAATTAAATCGCTGGGGGTCAAGAGGGGCCCCGGTCGGCCTGCCAAGCTCGCCGCCGAGGATCGGATGTGGGCGCACGGCAGCGGGGCGTGCCGCGGCTCGGGCTCCCCGCCGGTCCAGGGCGCGGTGGCGCGGGTCGCACGCACGCCGCACCTTCTCCGGTACCCTGCCCGACGCTGGCGGCCGTCCAGGCCAACGGAGGCTCCATGTACCTCGCACGTCGCGTTGTGGCGCTTGCAGGCGCTCTCTCACTCCTGGGCAGCCCGCTGTCCGCCCAGGACATCACGCTTCCCGCGCCGATCGCCCTCGGAACGACCCAGGGTCAGCAGGCCGAACGTGTCCTCATCCGAGGCGCAACGATCATCAGCGGGCGCGGCTCGCCCCGATCGAATCGCGCGATGCCCCCCGAAGGCCCGATCGACATCCTGATCGAGAACGGGAGGATCGTCGACATGGTCCTTCGGGATCCGGTGAACATGGCCGGCGGCAACGAAGCGCTCGACGACATGGGTGCCGACCTGGTGATCGATGCGAGAGGCAAGTACGTCATGCCGGGGCTGGTGGACATGCACGTCCACCTCCGCGGCAACGATGGAGATCTCGGCCCCCAGGCGCTGGACTACCAGTACCGCCTGTGGATGGGCCACGGGGTCACGACGGTGCGCGACGCCGGCACGGGGGCGAGCCTGGAGGTGATGACCGAGCAGCGCGCCCGATCGGCCAGTCACGAGATCGTCGCACCCCGGCTCGTGCTCTGCCAACGCTGGCCCCTCCCTCTGCGCCGGTGGGACGTGGGCAATACGCCCGAATCCGCTCGCGAGATGGTTCGCCGATTCAAGGAATCGGGCGCGGACTGCATCAAGATCAGCAAGAGCCCCGGGCACTACCCCGACGTGCTCGCGGCCGCCGTGGACGAAGGTCGGACACTGGGGATGCAGACGATGGTCGACCTGAAGGTGTCCGAAACGGACGCCGTGACGGCGTCGGACCTGGGTGTCACCTCCATCGAACACTGGTACGGCGTCCCGGATGCGGCGCTACGAGGGAGCCAGGACTTCCCGGCCGACTACAACTATTGGACGGAGCTGGACCGCTTCCGCTGGGCCGGTGACCTCTGGCGACAGGCCGACCCCGAGCTGTTGTCCGGTGTGATCGACCGGTTGATCGAGAACGGGACGAACTGGGACCCCACGATGGTGGTGTACGAGGACAACCGCGACGTCTGGCGCGCGCTCACCCTCCCGTGGACGCGGACGCTCTACCACCCGTCGGTCATCGAGGGGATGTGGCCCGACGAGGGCACGCACGGCGCGTTCAAGTCGGAGTGGACCACAGCCGACGAGGTGATGTGGCGCGACAACTACCGCATCTGGATGAGCTGGGTGCGCGAGTTCCACGCCCGGGGAGGCCTCCTCACCGTCGGGAGCGACACCAGCCCGTGGGGCGGCATGGCGGTCATCCGCGAGATGGAGCTGATGCAGGAGGCAGGGATTCACCCCATCGACGTCGTTCGGGTCGCGACGACGAACGCATACCAGGTGCTCGGGATGGAGGAGCATTGCGGAGTGAGGGTCGGATGCGCTGCGGACCTGGCCGTGGTCAACGGCAATCCCATCGAGAACTTCAAGGTGATGTACGGTCTGGGCTACGGCTTCTACGGCATCGCGCCGCCGACGCAGCAGTGGCAATGGGGGGGCGTCTCCTGGACCGTCAAGGACGGCGTGGTCTACGATGCCCAGGCCCTGCTCCGCGAAGCCCTCTGGTACGTGCAGGAGCAGAAGGCCCGGGACATCACCCAAGGGGGCTGAGACGGGCGACCACCTCGGGCCTACCCCACCTCATCCGGCCGACGGCCGAGGTCGGCCCTAATCGCTCGACGCCGGACCACTCCTGAGCGCGGGCCCGCAGGCACTGTCGACGGCGTCCACGATCTCGCGCCGGCCGAGATCGCTGTCACTGAAGTACTCACTGGCCAGGGCCTCGACGGCCTGATCCGAAAGGCGCTCCCGATCGGCGCCTCGTATGGAAAGCACGGCCGCCTCGGCGCAGAGCGCCTGCGCCTCCAGCGTGAGCCGGCCTTGAGGCGTCGTCACTCTGTGGTTGAACCACGTCGCGCCGAAGCTCCTGCACTGCGCAGCGTGTACGCCCTCGTGAATGTACACCAACTCCTCGCGCTCTCCGCGCAGGTCGTCGGTGAAGCGCTGGAGCGGACCGATGCCCGGCACGCACAGCGTGATGGCCTCGGCCTCCGGCGAGATGGGCACGACCGTGAAGACAGCGGGGATGACCAGCACGACGGTCGACACGATGGCCAGGGCGACGATGACACCAGCCTTCGCGGTGCCATGAAGGGTCGGACGTCGGAACCACCGTCGAGGGAGGGATCGACCTCCACTCGAATCGGTGTCGGTCCCGTGGGGGGGCGGGATCGAACGCATTGGGGGGGCTTGTCTTTTGGGGGGTATCACGGCTTCACACCGTAGTTCCAACATCGGGACGACCGTGGCTTCTACGAAAGGGGCACGTTTTCCGCGGGGCCCCGAGGGGCGGAGGCGTCCGCTTGCGGCGCTTCGAGGAGGCAGGTGATGTTGCCCCCGGTTCGCCAAACCCCTCTGGATGATCGTGCACGACTTCCGCTTCGCTCTCCGGTCTCTCCGCAACAGCCTCGGCTTCACCGCCGTGGTGACCGCCACGCTCGGGCTCGGCGTCGGCCTGAACACCGCCATCTTCAGCCTCGTCGACGGCGTGCTTCTCGAGCCGCTGCCGTACGAAGAGCCCGATCGGGTCATGACGCTGTGGGAAGCCAATGCCCAGCTCGACATCCCACAGGATCAGGTCTCGGCCGGGACGTTTCGCGACTGGACCGAGCGGGCGGAAACGTTCGAGTCCCTCGGGGCATACAGCTTCGAGAGCTTCGTGCTGGGCGGAACGGATCAGCCCGAACAGATCTCCGGAGCGAGGGTCTCTCCGTCGATTCTCGACGTGGTGGGCGTCCTGCCTGCCTTGGGTCGTGGCTTCCGAACCGACGAGGCCACGCCCGGCAACGAGCACGTCGTGCTGCTATCCAACGGCTTCTGGACCCAGCGCATGGGAGCGGATCCCGAGGTGGTCGGAGCCACGCTGACGCTCGATGATCAGCCCCATGTGGTGGTCGGCGTGATGCCGCCCCGCTTCGAGTTCCCGCCTGACGCGGACGAAATCCAGCTCTGGACACCGCTCACGATCGACGAGCGTCTCTTCGGCGTTCGCGCCATGCGCGTCTACAACGTCGTCGGCAGGCTGGGACCCGGGGCGTCGTTGGAGCAGGCTCAGGCCGAGATGGAGGTGATCTCTCGCGGGATCGCCGAAGAAAACCCCGAGAGCAACCGTGGGTGGAGCGCAGATGTCACTCCCGCTCTCGAGCAGATCGTGGGCGACGTCACCACGCTCGTGACGATCATCGCCGGCGCCGCGGCCCTCGTCCTGCTCATCGGATGCGTGAACATCGCCAACCTCGTCCTCGCCCGCTCATCGGCGACACAGCGGGAGTTCGCGATCCAGGCGACGCTCGGTGCCGGCCGGGTACGGCTGCTCCGTCGGGCCCTGGCCGAGAGCCTGGTTCTGGTCGCGCTCGGTGGGGGCATCGGGATCCTCCTGGCGATCGGTGGAGTGGCGGCGCTCAAGAGGCTCGTCCCACCCGACCTGCCACGCGTCGACGAGGTCGGGATCGACGCCGGCGTCGTGGGCTTCGCGGTGCTGGCGTCACTCGTCTCCGGGGTGCTCTTCGGCCTCTATCCGGCTCTGCGCTCGCTCAGCCCCCGGCTCATCGACGTGCTCAAGGACGCGGGACGTGGTGGCAGCGGCGGGCGCGCCGCGGCCCGCATGCGCAACGGCATGATCGCCATCCAAGTCGGCCTGGCGCTTCTCCTCGTCCTGAACGCCGGGGTCATGATCCGGAGCTTCTCGAGGCTGATGGATGTCGAACCCGGCTTCCGCACGGATGGTGTACTCGTGACGGCGCTCTCCCTTCCTGAGAACGAGTTCCCCGACCGAGCGAGCCAGGTCCAATTCTGGAACCAGCTCGTGGACGCCACCGCCGCACTTCCCGGTGTCGAGGTCGCAGGCGCCGTCTCGGCGCTGCCCATGAGCCCCCTCGGGACCGATTTCGATCTACCGATCCGCATCGAGGGGCGCGAGTCGCCGTCGATCGCCGAGCAGCCGAGAGCCGGCTATCGATCGGTGCTTCCCGGATACTTCGAGACGATGGAGATCCCGCTCGTGAGGGGGCGCCTCCTCGACCGGTTCGATCGAGAGGAGGGCCGTCCGGTGATGGTGCTCAACGAGAGCGCCGAGCAGCTGCTCTTTCCGGGTGAGGACGCCATCGGTCAGATCCTGGGCGTTCCGATGGCGGGAAGCATCGAGATCGTCGGGGTGGTGGGCGACGTCCGGCATGCGGGGCTCGACGCGCCACCCGGTCCCGAGCTCTACGTGGCGTTCGAGAATTTCCCCGTGCGCGGCATGCACCTGGTGCTGCACACCGAGGGAGAGGTGGGTGATCTGGCCCAGGCGGTTCGAGACCAGATCCATGCCCTGGCTCCCGCCCTGCCGATCAGCCGCGTGGGCGCCATGAACGACCTCGTATCGGAGTCCGTCGCTCAGCACCGCTTCAACATGGCGCTCCTCCTGGCCTTCGCCGCCTGTGCCCTCTTGCTCGCCGCGGTCGGGATCTACGGCGTGATCTCGTACTCCGTGGTCCAGCGGACCGGTGAGATCGGGATCCGCATGGCGGTAGGCGCGGACGCGAGCGACACGTTCCTTCTCGTGGTGCAAGAGACGCTCGTCTACGTGGCGCTGGGTGGCGCGATCGGCCTCGCGGGCTCGTTCTTCGTGGGGCGCGTGGTGCGCGGGCTCGTGTTCGAGGTCAGCCCGCTCGATCCACCCACGGTGCTCGCGACCGCCTTGGTCCTGGTCGTCACGGCCTTCCTGGCGGCCGGACTGCCAGCTCGACGAGCCACCGCTGTCGATCCCGTGAAAGCCCTCAGCGGCGAATAGCTCGCGGCGCTAGCTGCGCTCCCCTTCCGCCCCCTGAAGCCGGACGGCGACCCACACGGCCAAAGCGAGCAGCACGAAGAGGAGATTCACGACGACGAAGGAAGCCAAGACCTTCTGGGCGTAACTCGGGTCCGGCGTGAACAACTCCGCCGGCGACCACCGCGAGCCGGTCCTGCTCGGCGTGAGCGGTGTCGCCAAGGCGATCGCACCGGCGATGACCTCGAGCGTCGCCACGGCCTGGAGGCGGCCCCGAAGACTGCCGCGCGCTTCCGAGCCTGCGGGCGGATCTGACATGCGTTGCTCCGACGGATCGGCCGTCTACCGGCCGCGGGCTACGACACCGCTCGGACGACGTCGCCCTCCCCCATGATCGTCAGCTGCGCGCCGAACCGATCGTTGAGGTCGGCAACGAGGTCGCGCACCATGCCGGAGGCGGCCGCTGCCGCTTCATGGCTCACGTAGTTCGCCACGAGGATCCACTCGTCATCTCCGACCTGCACCATGTGATGGCCGATGTGGGCCTCGCTCTCACGGATCACCGGTGTCACCACCGCGTCGTAGTGGCCCATCATCGCGTGAGCCTGACCCTTGGCACAGGTGACCGAATAGACCTTGCTGTACATCGCTACCTCCCTCTGGTGGGGTTTCATCGAGCAAGTGACCAGCGGTATTTCGTGCGCTCGCCGCTGGGCCGGCCACACAGTACGAGCGGAGGCGCGGGACCGCGAGCGCAACAAACCCGAACACCCGCACGTCGCCTTGCATGCAACCGAATCGTTCCATACAGTGTCAATATTAACAGTGTATGGATCAGGAGGCAGGCGTGGGTGACGTTTTGGGCGGATTCGAGCACCAGGTGCTTCTCGCCATGATGCGGCTGGGCAGGAGCGCGTACAGCGTGCCGATCGTCCGGGAGCTCGAAGAGCAGACCGGTCGATCCGTGGCCCCGGCGGCGGTCTACGTGACGCTGCGGCGCCTTGAGAAGCGAGGTCTGGTGACGTCCCGCATGAGCCCTCCAGAGGACGGCGCGGGCGGCCGTGAGCGTCGAGTGTTCCAGGTGACGCCCGACGGAGTCGAAGTCCTGCGAGCCTCCCGACGCGATCTCGATCGCCTTTGGGATGGGCTCACCGCCTTGGAGAGCCCGTGAGTCGACGCGGAGTGAGCGACCCGATCGCGCGCCTCCTGCTGCTCGGGTTCGACCGAGAGGAGGCGGACGACGTAGTGCGCGACCTTCGCGACCTCGCGGCCAAGCGCGGTCGGGTCCGCGGCAGCATGTACTTCTGGACGGAGCTGGTGAAATACCCGGTGATGCGTGCGTGGGACCGCCTGCGCTACGACAGCCGAGGTCCGAGGGAACCGAGAGGAAGAGGGGGTGGGGGGGTGGATACTCTGGTGAAGGACGTGCGCTACGCCGTTCGCTCGCTGTCGCGGAACGCAGGGTTCAGCATTATGGCAATCGTCATCTTGGCGATCAGCATCGGCTCGACCACCGCCATGGTGAGCATCGTTCACGGCGTGCTGTTGGAGCCCCTTCCGCTCGACGAGCCGGATCGTGTCGTGTCGCTCTGGCTGGGACCCGTCGATGGGTCCGGACGCTCTCGAATGACCCCGGGCAACTTCCGCGACCTGCAGAGCCTGGACGGCACGTTCTCGCACGCCGCGGCCTTCCGGGGGGAGACTGCCTCGATGTTGCTCGGCGACGAGTCGGTCTTCTTGAGAGGGGGCGCGGTCACGCACGACTACTTCGGGACGCTCGGCGTAGAGCCCATGCTGGGCGGCGGGTTTCGCGAGGGAGACGAAGAAGTCGGGGGGCCCGCCGTGATCGTCCTGAGCCACCACGTTTGGAGCCAGTACTTCGCGGCCGACCCGGGCATCGTCGGCACGACGATCGTCCTCGACGGGAGGTCCTTCCTCGTGGTCGGGGTGGCACCCGGGGGCGTGTATCCGACACAGGCGACCGTCTCCGCCGAGATCCCCTTCACGGCGACCAATCAGGATTTCTTCGTACCGCTGCGCTTCGGCCCGGAAGGATGGGCGAATCGACGCTCCCACGTACTCGGCGCGATCGGCAGGCTCGCTCCGGACGCGAGCCCCGACGCTGCTGCAGCGGCCCTGGACGCGCTGGCCGCGCGGCTCCGCGAGAGCGAGCCGTTGAACCGGACTGAGACGTTCGTCATGAGGCCCTTCACCGAAGAGGTCGTCGGCGACGTACGCTCCGCCCTGGTCACGCTTCTGGGCTCGGTACTCCTCGTGCTGTTGATCGCGGTCGCCAACGTCGGCGCGCTCTTCGTCCTTCGCAGTGACGATCGGAGCGGCGAGATGTACGTGCGGACGGCGCTCGGCGCGCCTCGACGTCGGGTCCTCCGCCAGCTCGGTCTGGAGAGCCTCGTGGTTACCGGGCTGGCGGCTGCCGCCGCGGTACCCTTGGCTCAGGGGGCGCTCAGCCTGGTCCGACGACTCGTTCCCTACCAGGTGCCGCGGCTGTCCGAGGTCGCGGTAGCGGGTGCGCCCCTGGCGGCCACGGTCGCGATCGCGCTCGTCGTGACCGCGCTTTTTGCCGTAGCCCCTGCCCTGCTCTCCATTCCGCTCGGGGGCCCGGGAACGTCGGCCGCCCGAGGCCACACTCGCGGCGTCGCACAACGCAGGCTCCAAGTGAGCGTGGTCGCCCTGCAAGCTGGGCTCGGGGTGGTCGTTCTGGTCGGGGCCGCCCTCTTCACGAGGAGCTACTTCGCGCTGAGAGCGGTGGACAACGGCTTCTCGGCCCAAGACACGTGGACCATGTCGATCCCCACCTCGCTCGAGACGCTCGAGCGGATCGTCGAGGGCGTCCGCGACATCCCCGGCGTCTCGGCCGCAGCGATCGCGTACGATCACCCGCTCGCGCGCAGCTGGGGGGACAGCTTCCTGATCGAAGGCGTCCAGCTCTCCGACTCCGAGCCGGCACCCTCGGGGAGCCTCCGCCCCTTCGGAGAGGACTACTTCCGTACGGTCGGGATCGACGTCGTGGACGGGAGGGTCCCGGATCGAGTGGACCTGGCCGGACCCGTGGCCTACGCCGTGATCAACGAAACCCTGCGCGACCGTTGGTTCGCCGGACGAAGCCCGGTCGGAGAACGGATCATCCTTCCGACCGCCCAGCGCATGGGCCAGGGCGACGGGGTCTTCGAAATCGTGGGTGTGGTCCAGGACGTCCGCTTTCTCGGACCCGACCAGCCGGTCGATCCGGCGCTCTACGTGCCGCTCAGTCACTTCCGGGCGGGAGCGTCGACGCTTCTGGTTCGGCCGGACGCGGTTGGCACGGACATGATTCCCCAGGTCCGCGACGTGGTTCGATCGGCGGAAGCAGGCTTGGCGGTTCAAAGAGCCCGCCGCCTCTCCGACGTGCTGAACGACCTGCTCGCACGTCCTCGGTTCAACATGACGCTGCTCCTCTCCTTCGGCCTCATGGGCCTCGTGCTGTGCGGCCTCGGCGTATACGGACTCGTGGGGCGTGTGATCGTCGCACGCTACCGGGAGATCGGGATCCGCATGGCGCTCGGTGCCGACCGACCGGGCCTCGCCCTCGCCGTTGCGAGGAGTGCGCTACGCCCCCTTCTCGCAGGAACGCTCGTGGGGCTCGGGGTAGCCCTCGCCCTGGCTCGGTGGCTTCGAGTCGCTCTCTTCGAGGTCGCCCCGACCGACCCGGTGAGCCTGGCCGTGAGCGCGGCCTTCGTGCTCACGGCAGGCGCGCTCGCAGCCGTCGTCCCGACGGTCAGAGGTGTCTGCGTGAGCCCCGCGTCGACGCTACGAAGCGAGTAGCGGCGAGGGGCGCGATCGGCTCGCTGGCGCAG
>JBDHDM010000177.1:0-8800 GCA_039591515.1 Gemmatimonadota bacterium
TGAGGCGACTCTTGGACCTCGCGGAAGACCTCGGGTTTGGTTTCGGCTGGGCAGCGCTGTACATGACCGTCGTGCTGTCGTGGTGGAAGGGGCAGACCGTCGGCAAGCGCATGTTGGGCATTCGGGTCGTGCGGCTGGATGGGGAGCCGATCACCTGGTGGGTCGCCTTCGAGCGGGTGGGAGGATACGCCGCGGGGGTGGCGACGGGCCTACTCGGCTTCGCCCAGATCTGGTGGGACTCCAACCGGCAGGCGATCCACGATCGCATCGTAGGTACGGTGGTCGTACGTGACGGCGCCGAGAAGGTCCTCGATTGGGAGTCCGCGTTGTGACCGAAGAGGAGACCCGAGACGAAAGGCCGGGGGCGATTCGGGGGCTCGAGGAACGCTTTGCCGACCGGATCGAAATGACGCTTCCGGTTCGGCACAACCCCAAGCTCCAGAAGCTCTTGGAGCTCGTCAACGCGGACGAGGATCTTTACGGTCTGTGGATCGCGGGGAACGTCAACGCGGTCGATCGTCTGAACATGACCGACCATGGCCCCGTGCACGTGAAGATCGTGATGAACATCGCGGTGCGCATGCTCCGGCTCCTCGTCGAGGCAGGGGTGGAGCCCAGCCTGTCGATCAATTACGGGATGGCGGCGCAGGATGCCGAGGTGGTCGTGGCGATGGCCGCCCTGCTACACGACGTGGGGCTGTCGATCCACCGCGAAGATCACGAGGCGTACTCGTTGATCCTCGCCGAGGGAAAGCTCAAGGAGCTGCTCCCGACCGTATACGGACCGCATGAGGCGACGATCGTGCGTTCGGACATCCTGCACGCGATCATCTCGCACCGGACCGGGGGCAAGCCACTGACGCTCGAGGCCGGCGTGGTGCGCATCGCGGACGCGCTCGACATGGCCAAGGGCCGGTCCCGAATCCCGTTCGAGGCCGGTTCTCTTTCGATCCACTCCGTGTCGGCGGCGGCGGTGGAGGCCGTGACGCTTTCGCGGGGTGAGGAGAAGCCGATCTGCGTAACGGTCGAGCTCTCCAACTCGGCGGGTCTCTTCCAGCTCGATCGCTTCGTTCGGCACAAGCTCGAAGGCAGCGCCCTGGCGGGGCTTGTCGAGGTGCAGGCCACGGTGGGCGAAGAGGAGCGCCGCCTACTGCGGGACTTCAGAGTGTAAGGGGCTGTCGGACTTGGACATACAGGTGTCGTACCCGCTCGCCTTCTTGGCCGGCTTCGTGTCTTTCCTGTCGCCGTGTGTGCTACCCGTCGTCCCGAGCTACCTGGCCTTCGTTTCCGGCCTGACCTTCGGCGACCTCTCGCATCGGCCCACCCCCGAGGTCCGCCGCGCGGCCGCCGTGCACTCGATCCTCTTCGTCCTGGGCTTTGCGCTCGTCTTCATGACCATGGGCCTGGTGGCCACGGCGCTGGGGCAGGTCGTTTCCGGTGCCCTCCCATGGATGACCCGAGCCGGCGGCTGCGTGATGATCCTCTTCGGGCTCTACCTCATGGGCCTGCTCCCCGTACCGGCGCTCGCCGTCGAGCGGCGTCTCCACATGGAGCGCAAGCCCGTCGGGGCCTTGGGGTCCCTCCTGGTCGGGATCGCGTTCGGAGCCGGGTGGACGCCTTGCATTGGACCGATCCTCGGGTCGATCCTACTGTACGCAGGCCTCGAGGCCACGATGGTCGAGGGAACTCTCCTGCTTGCGGTGTATGCCATGGGCATGGGACTGCCGTTCGTGGCGGCGTCGGTCGCGCTGAACTGGTTTCTTGCGGGAAGCGAGGCGGCGCGGGCATGGCTGAAGCCGCTGCAACGAGGGGCCGGAACCGTGCTCGTCGCCATCGGTGTTCTGATGGTCACGGGCCACTTCACGACCCTGACGGCGTTCCTCGCCGGAATGGGCCAACTGATCAATCTGGAACTCTGATGATGTCCAAGACGCTCGCTACCGCCGCAGTCTTACTCTCTTTGGCCATTGCGGGCTGCACGGAGGCGCAGAGCGCCAGCAACACGAGTGAGCTTTCACGGAATCTGTTGACCCAGCCTTCGAACGACGGGCAGTCGACGCTCGTGCCGGGCGCGCCTCAGGAGAGCCCCGACGCGAGCCCACGGGTACCGGTGAGCATGGTAGGCTTCAACCGGGGCTCCGAGCAGGCCGTCGTGAAGGTGGTCGAGATGTCGGACTACGGGTGTGGTTATTGCCGGCAGTTCCACCTGGAGACCTTCCCCACGATCAGGGCCGAGTACATCGAGAACGGCATGGTCGAGTGGAAGTTCGTCCCCTACATCACCGGCATGTTCGAAAACTCGCTCGCCGCCACGGAGGCCGCCGAATGCACCTACGTGCAGGGAGCGGCGCTGTTCGAGCGGCTCAACTCGCGGCTCTGGGAGGAACAGCGGGCGTGGAAAGGCAGCGGTGAGCCCGAAGCCGTCGTGCGCGGCTGGGTCGAGGAGCTCGGTGTCGACATGGGGGCCTACGATGCGTGCGTCTCGGACAACGATCGCATGCAGCGGATCGCAGCCTCGACGACCCTGGCCGGTCAGATCGGGGTACGCGGCACCCCGACGTTCATCGTGCTGGGGGCCGACGGGAGTTATCCCCCGCTCCAGGGTGCCCTTCCCCTCGACACCTTTCGGGAGATCCTCACTGCCGTCCACGCGGAGGCGCTCCGAGTGAACGGGGGCCAACCCTAACGGACGGCTCTGTCATCGGAGCAGCTCGTCGAGTCGCTCTTCGAGGTCCGCAGCCAGCTGGCGGGGCGTGAAATACACGTCCACCCGGCCCAACACGTCTTCACCCGTCGGTAGATCCAGAAGTCGGGCGATATAGCGTAGATCGGCCCGGATCGACCGGGCTCGATCCGGGCTCGCAACCTCCAACTCCGCGCATTTCCAAGCCAGCACGTACTCGGGCGGCGGCGCGAAGACCGCGAGACGCCCGAATCGCCATGCCCGTCCGTCGGGCCAATCGGCGCCCACCAGGCGCCGGCTCGCGCGAGATAGCCAATCTGAAGGGGCAGCCCTCTGTCTGCGGACCGCGTCGGCCGCGTCCGTGAGGACGTCCGAGTTCGCCAGCAGCGCCCGAGAGCGTCGCGTCTCCGGCCGATGATGGAACGTGAGGGTCATGCCGGCACCCCCGACCTGGAGGACCTCCGCCTCCACGTCGGTTGCCTCGAGGCGGGTGCTCAGCTCCTCGAGGCGTGCCATCGACTCGTTGACCGCTGAAGAGCCCGTAGCGAAGCGCGCCGGTTCGGACGCTTTCCCGGTCATCGCCGGGGGTCCCCTGGAGCCGGGATGTACAGATTCCGACGCTTGAAGGCCGGCGGCGTGATCCTCATGAGATGGGGGCGCAGTGACCTGAGATTCCACGCGAAATGCGGCCGCTCGAGGGGCGCCAGCTCTTCGGTCCACTCCGGTGGCTCCAACCCCCGCGACCAAGCCTCCCTCTCGACGACGGCTGCCACGCCGTTCGCTTGCAGGGCGGAGAGTCCCGACAGGTCGACGATTTCGACCGCGTCGCCGAACTCGTCCACACCCAGAGGGTGCAGATAGGCCCCGAGGTCCGCGAGCGCCTCGTGCATGCCCGGCTTGCTGGCCAGGGCACGGACTCGAGTGACCAGACCTTCGTCCCCCCTGGGCAACGCCTGGCCCAGGACGTACGCCGAGACGGAGAGCCCCGCCTCCGCCGCGCGCCGCTTCAAGGCCGCCTTTTGCGAGGGCGAGACCCGGATCTGCAACTGACTCGTCTTCGTCGTCACGAATACATGTGTTCTTCAAGGGATCCTGTGTGTCAATACATATGTATTGACGCCGAGGGCAGGCAAGATTGCTCGCCGAGCCGGCCGGAGGGTGACATCTTTTGGCATGAGTCGCTTCGTCCTCGCCTTGGCGCTCCTCGGCGCGACCGGTTGGGTGGTTGCGTGGCCCGTCGGAACGGAGGGCGACGCATCGGTCGCACCCGTGGTCTACATGGATCCCGAAATCTCCTGGGATCCCGAGAGCCCGGCCGAGGGCCGGCTCTTCCGCGTCCGGGTGACCGCCTCCCAGCATTCCCCTTTGCTCGGTGTGCACGGGGAGGTCGGCGGTGAGGCGCTCCATTTCGACTCGAGGGACGGGCGGGTCTTTGAGAGCCTCGCCGCGATTCCGATCGGGACCGCCGGGGCGCTGACGGCGTCGATCCGGGTCGTGTACGCGGCCGGAGGTGAAGAGCGGCTCGAGGCTTCGATTCCTGTGCGTGGGGGTGACTATCCGCTGGAGCGCCTCACGGTGGCACCTCGCTTCGGTTCCCCCCTGAACGCGGAGGATCAGGCCCGGCTCGACCGTGATCGGGTCTTGGCCGCCGCGGCATCCGCCTCGGCTCATCGGACGCCACGGCTGCGAGACGAGGTGGTGGTCCTGCCTCGAGACAGCCGTGTGACGAGCGAATTCGGAGGAGGGCGAGTGTTCAACGGCCAGGTTTCCAGCCGTCACATGGGTCTCGACCTGCAGGGAGCCCCGGGTGACACGGTGCGCGCTGCCGCGCGGGGTCTGGTGGAGCTGGTCGAACCGTTCCTCCTCGCGGGAAATGTGGTGTATCTCAACCACGGCGCAGGCCTGCTTTCGGGCTATTTCCACCTCAGCCGACAACTCGTGGCTCCCGGAGACACCGTTCACGCCGGCGATCCCATCGGTCTGGTCGGGGCCACGGGCCGCGTGACCGGCCCGCATCTCCACTGGGTGGTCCGTTACGGGCGCACGAGCGTCGATCCACGCAGTCTCGTCGAGGTCGCAGCACCCAACTGAGCGAGGTTGGCGCCATTTCGGGCCCCCTCATACCCACACATGTGTTGACAGCGTGAACGCTCGATCCGATAGTTGCATATGCCAACTATCTTGAATGGACCGCGTATCGACGCGTACGCTTTCTCCCGAGCGCTGGGCGACCTGCTCCGGGTCGTGCAGTTCCGTGAGCGAGATCGAGCCTGCTGTCACGACCTGAGCGTGAGTCAGTGTTATGCCCTGAGCGGCATCATCCAGTCGGGAAGCCTCTCGGTGAATGAGCTCGCGGCCCACCTCTTCGTCGACAAGAGCACGGCCAGCCGCGTGGCCAACGGTCTGGTCGCGAGAGGGTTCGCCGAGCGGGTCGCGGACCCGAACGACGCCCGACGCGTGCGACTGCAGGCGACGACGCGGGGTGTCGACACCCACGACTTGATCGAGCGTGACCTCGCGGACGAGTACACGCGGCTCCTCGAACACTTCGATCCCGGCGTCGCATCGGCGATGACCGACGTACTGCACATGCTGGCGAGGTCGTTCTCGGCCCGCGTGGACACTTCGAGCGGCCGTTGCTGCTCGCTACCCCATACCGGAGGAGACCTGTCATGAGCGATACACACGCGGCCCCCGACGTAATGCAGGCCGTCCGCGAGCGTTATGCTCGCGCGGCGAGCTCGGATGCCGGTTGCTGCGAGCCGTCGTGTTGCGGCCCGGAGACGACGGCGACCGACGTGAGCCGGTCCATCGGATACTCCGAAGAGGAGCTCGCCGGCCTGCCGGCGGACGCGAACCTGGGGCTGGGCTGCGGCAATCCCACCGCGATCGCCGGTCTTGGAGAGGGGGAGACGGTTCTCGACCTGGGCTCCGGCGCCGGAATCGACTGCTTCCTGGCTGCCAAGCAGGTCGGTGCAGCGGGACGCGTGATCGGCGTCGACATGACCCCCGAAATGCTCGACCGGGCGCGACGAAACGCGACTGAGGCGGGCTTCGACAACGTCGAGTTCCGTCTCGGCGAGATCGAGGCCCTTCCCGTGGCCGACGAGACGGTGGACGTCATCATCTCCAACTGCGTCTTGAATCTCTCCGCCGACAAGGCACGGGTCCTGGCCGAGGCGCACCGCGTGCTGAAGCCGGGAGGACGGATGGTCGTTTCCGACATGGTGTCCGACGTGCCGGTCCCGGATGTGCTGTCCGGCAATCTCGACGCCGTGGCGGCCTGTCTCCCGACCCTGCGCGCCAGATACGTCGAGGAATTCCGCAGCGCCGGATTCGTGGACGTCGAAATCACCCGTGAGACGCCGTACCCGGCCAGCTACGTGATGGACGATGTGGGCGTCCGGGCCCACCTCGCGGAGCACCCCGAGGCCGAGTCCGGGCTCCAGCACTTCGCCGACTCGATCTTCGGCGCCGTTTTCGAGGCCAGGAGGCCGGAATAGGGAGAGGTGCCCCGAGCGGACTGGACCCCCGACTTCCCCCCTCGGCCGGCTGGCGGTAGGCTGATCTGGCAAGTGCTGAGTCAGCTCCGACCGTGTTGGACCTATTGCGCCGATCCAAGATTGCCGTGACGAGCAGGAAGCGAAGACCGCTTCCGCGGATCTTCGCGCCGGTCCTCGCCGGGGGGCTGATGGCCTCGGGCGCCTGCCAGCCGACCGAGGCGCCTTGGTGGGAGGAGTCTGTCCCCGAACCGACGGTCTTCGCGCCCGGGATCATCTCCTCCGACCAAAGAGACTACGACATCACCTTCACGCCCGATGGGCGTGAGGCGTATTTCACGCGTCGCGGCCGACGTGGATCCCCGAGGATCTTCGTTTCCACCTATTCCGAGGCGGGGTGGCGCGATCCCGTCCCGGTCCTCTTCGGCAGCGACCGGGATGAAGGTCCATTCATTTCGCTGGATGGATCGACGATGGTCTTTTCCTCGCGCCGCCCGGTGCCGGGCCAGCCCGACCCTGGAGACGACATCTGGCTCGTTCGCCGGGAAGTCGGGGGATGGTCCGTGCCGGAGCCGATCGGCGGACCCGTCAATCAACCGGCGATTCGGGTGGGGCGGTACACGCTCGGCACCGAGCTCGGCCCTTCCCTACTCCCCGACGGGGGGCTCCTGTACTGGACGCGGAACGATCCGGAATGGGGAGGGGATCTGTACGTGGCGACACCCGATGGCGCCGGCGGATTCGAGGAGCCGACCGCCCTTCGCGCGAATTCGTACGGCGACGAATCGAATCCCGTTCTCGCCCCTGGGGGCCGATACATCGTCTTCCAGGCGTATCGGGACGCGAGAGGGCTCGGGGAGCAGGATCTCTATGCCATTGAGCGGACCGACTACGGTTGGGGCGATCCGATCCTGCTGCCGCGGCCGGTAAACTCGGTTCACAGCGACGGATGGCCGGGCTTTTCCCCCGACGGAAGCCGATTCTTCTTCGCCAGCGACCGCGACGACCGCCCCGGCTACTACGACATCTACTGGGTGGACGTCGAGGCGCTCGGGCTTGCCGGGCTCGAGCCCACGGCGCGGTAGGCCGAAGGATGAAAGAGCCCGGCCTCGACCGTCTGAGCGAAGAAGAGGCCGCACGTCTCTGGCAGCGCGCCGCCCAGCTTCAGGCCGAGGCCGCCCACCGTGAGGAGTCGGCCGAGGACGTGGGCGCAGAATCGCACGAAGAAGAGGCCTCGGACGAAGGCTACCAGCTGGAGCACGTGCGGACCGCCGCCCTCGAGGCGGGAATCGACGCCGAGCATCTGGACGCCGCCCTGGCCGATCTCCGTGCCGAGCGAACACCCTCGATGCGATCGAGGGGCGGCCAATACGCCAGATGGCTCCTGGACGACCCCGCACGGGCCATCACCGTCCGTAGAGTCGTCGCCGCCGCGCCGGCGGAGGTCCTGCGCTCCATGGAGCGCGTCTTTCCGGGCGAGCCCTACCGCCTCGCCCTGAGGGATCGGCAAGGAGACCCTCTCGACGGCGGGCTGCTCGTCTTCGACATCGAGGGTGCGGGTTTCATCGCCCAGAGCACGGGCGATTTCAAGGGCCAGGCCAGTGCCGCGGATCTGCGGCAGATCTTGGTCACCCTTCGGCCGGTACGAGACGGAGACCCGACGAAAACCGAGGTGACCGTCCGGGGGCCCGTGGCCTGGGCCCACGGAATCAACGCGGGGATCGGCACGGGATTGGTCGCCGTCGCGGGCGGGATCGGCCTCGCCCTCAGCTGGCCGCTCGGCGGGTGGGTCGCGGCGACCTTGTGGGGTGCCGGCATTCTCGCCCCCGGCGCGGCGGCGGCGATCGGCGCCGCGGCGACGGCCCTCGGCACCGCCGTGACCGGCCGATTGGGGGTGGAAGGACTTCGTGTCGCGTACGATCTCTCCCTGGGCATGGGTCGCAAGGCGCTCGAGGCCCTCGTCTCCGCGGTGGTGCTCGACGCGGAAGGCGGGTGGGGGCTCGCCGACGGCGGCACCCGGCACAGCGGGCAGCTCGCCTCCGGCGATGCTTCCGTCGACGTCTCGGTGGAGCCGAACGACCCGTCCACTTGAGCCGCGGCGGGATGCACGACCGGGGCTACGTCCCTGCCCTCCGGCTCCGGCGTCAGCGAAGCAGCTCGGCTTCCGTGAACCTCCGGCGGAGCTCCGCCACGCGTGCTGCGTTCACACCCATATCGCCGCGGCCGATTCGCGAAGCCGAGCGAAGGATGAGCTCCCGGTTCGGCGCGATCAGGACCTCCACGTCGTCGACGAACCGGAAGATCCGGCTGCGAAACTCGGCGTGAAGGTATTGGTCCGTGGCCGTCACGACCGTCGCGCGCGGCATGGCCTCGATGACCGCACGGATGCGAGGAATCAGGTCCCGTCGACCGATCTGGCCCCGCAAGAACATCCCCTTGGTCCCGTCCGGATGCCGCATCCCGGTGTGAACGCAGTTGGGGGTGCCTGGGCAGGGTGAGAGCCCGGCCGCTTGAGGACCCAACGTGTCGGGCGCGTCACCCCAGCAAGCTCCGAAAGCGAGCATCGCTCCGATCAGTCCGGCGAGACGGAGCCCGCTGCGCCGGATCGTGGATACCG
>JBDHDM010000178.1:0-11097 GCA_039591515.1 Gemmatimonadota bacterium
CGAAACCAGCGTGCCGATGCCCAGTGACTTCACGTACCGCTGACAGTAGACGACGACGAGGGGGAAGTAGGGCATGAGCGGGGTGATGATGTTGGTCGTCGAGTCGCCGACCCGATACGCCGCCTGGGTGAGCTCGGCGCTGATCCCGAGCTGCATGAGCATCGGGACGAAGATGGGCGCCAGGAGTGCCCACTTCGCCGACGCCGACCCGACGGCGAGGTTGACGAAGCCGGTGAGGAAGATGATCCCCACGATCGTGAAGCCGGCCGGAAGTGCCAGCTCACGAAGGAAGTTCGCTCCTTTCACGGCCAGGAGCGCGCCCAGGTTCGACGTCCCGAACGCCGCGATGAAGAGTGCACAGAAGAACGCCATGACGATGTAGTAGCTCATCTGCTGCATCGCCTTCGTCATCGCGTCGATGACGTCCTTGCTCTCCTTGAAGGTGCCGGCCGCGTACCCGTACACCGTTCCGGGAATCAGGAAGAGCAGGAAGATGAGCGGAACGATCGACTGCATGAGGGGGGCCGAGAAAGCCGTGAGGTCCCCGTCGGGCGCGCGCAAAGGCGAGGTGGGTGGGGCGGACGCGATCCACAGCAGCGCGACCCCGCCGGCCATCACAAACGTGGCGGCCCAGAACGCGCGGCGCTCCCTCGCGTCGATCTCCTTCATCTCGGGCATCTCGGCAGGGTCGCCGTCGACACCCGTCCCACTGAGCCGGGGCTCGACCACCCGGTCGGTCAGATACCACCCCACGAAGACGATCAGCACACTCGATGCGGAGGTGAAGAACCAGTTGCAGAGCGGGTTGACGAGGATCTCGGGATCGATGAGCTGGGCGGCCCCCTGAGTGAAGCCCTGGAGCAACGGGTCGATGCCCGACGGGATGAAATTGGCGCTGAATCCGCCGGACACACCCGCGAACGCGGCGGCGATGCCCGCGAGCGGGTGCCGACCCGCCGCGTAGTAGATCACGCCACCCAGTGGAATCACCAGCACGTATCCGGCGTCCGTGGCGGTGTGGCTCACGATCGCGACCAGGATCAGCATCGGCGTGAGGAGTGCCTTGGGCGTGACGCTCAGGACCGTCCGCAGCGCCGCGTTGATGTAGCCCCCGTGCTCCGCAACCCCGATGCCCAGCATGGCCACCAGCACCACGCCCAGGGGCGGGAATGCGGTAAACGTCTGGACCATCCCTGCCAGGAAGGAAGCCAGGCCCGCGCCGGTGAGCAGGTTGTTGACCTGGATCGCCTCACCCGACCGCGGGTCGATCTCCATGAACGCGACGCCCGAGAGCATCGCCGAAAGCGCCCATACGAGGATCAGGCAGATCACGAAGAGCACGGCGGGGTCGGGAAGCTTGTTCCCGACGACCTCGATGCCGTTCAGCATCTTGTCGATGGCCCTGAGCTTCGGATCGACCGTCGCGGTTTCGGTGGACACGTGTTCTCCTCGTTGGCGGGTGGTCGGGAGCAAGGTGGGCAGCACGCCCGGCGGCGAGAATCTGTGGCATGGGGCCTCCGTCTGCACGAGGGCCTCGGGGACCCTAGTGGTCCCGTCGGGCTACTCCGCCCCATGATTCACGGATGGCGATTCGATGTCCCGGCTGTGGTCGCGAGTACGACGCGACGCTCTTCGGCCTCGGTCGAACGATCCACTGTACGTGCGGTCGACGTGTCGGACTGGAACACCGGCTGGGTCCGCCGGTCACGGTCGACCGGCCCCAGTTCATTGCGGACGCCATGCTCGGCCGTCTCGCTCGTTGGCTGCGCACGCTCGGCTACGACACGGCCTACGACGACGCGATCGCGGACCATGAGCTGGTACGGCGAGCCGTCGAGGAGGGACGGCATATCCTCACACGCGACCGGCGTCTGTTCGAGGAGTGGCGCGTCAGCGGTCAGCTCGTTCAGGCCGACAAGCCCCTCGATCAGCTGAAGGAGGTCGCCTCTGCATTGGGGCTCTCCGCGCCCGGGCGGCTCTTCACCCGATGCCGCGTATGCAACGGTTTGCTCCGGCCGATCGCGGCCGAGCTGGTCCTCGACCGGGTGCCGCCCCGAGTTCGTGAGCGAGAACGCACCTTCTTCACCTGTCCGGACTGCGGTCGTGTCTACTGGCGGGGTTCGCACACAGAGCGGATGCGGAAGGTCCTGGAGGGGGTCTTCTCCCCGACCTGACGGCGCTCGGTCAGCCGTCGCGGTTGCGCATGTGGTCGGCCACGGCCCGGAAGCGCTGCTTCAGGTAGTCCCTGAGCTCAGCGGGCATGTCCTGTTGGTCCAGCGCCTGATCCATGCACCAGAGCCACGCGTCCCGCTCGGCGGTTCCGATCGGGAACGGGAGGTGCTTGGCCCGCAGCATGGGATGGCCGTGGCGCTCGACGTAGACGGGCGGTCCTCCTCGACGTAGACGGGCGGTCCTCCCGTCCACCCGGTCAGGAACAGGTAGAGCTTCTCCCGGGACGTGTCGAGGCTCTCGGGGTGAAGGGACCGAATTCCGGCCGCTTCCGGAGCGGCGTCCATCATGTCGTAGAAGCGATCGACGAGCCCGCGGATGCCCACCGCACCGCCCATCTGCTCGAAGTGCGTCGTCACATGGTCGTTCATGACGCAATCTACCGCGGTCGACGGCCATCCGAAGGTGGGTGGCACCTGCAGACTCGGCGGCGCAGCCAGTTGGGGGGTTCCCATCTCCGCGATCGCCCGTCCAGGCGCGGTCGCGCCACGCGACCGCCGTAGCCGAACGTGACCCGGGGTATTGCGCCCGGCCTCGATCCCCCATACGCGTCAGCACACGCATCCGGCTGGAATCCGACCTCGGACCGCCGTGCATCTCACCGTTGCAGGGAGAAAGAAGTGAAACGAGTCCTCCAGACCCTGACGCTGGTGTCTCTTCTAGCAGTTGTCGGTTGTTTCACCTACCCAGTGGCCGCAACGGTGGTGACCCAACCCGCTAGGCGGGTATCCGCGAGCGTGATCAAGTTCAGTTTCCTCTGGCTCACGCCCCTGCCCTTGGAAACAGCCAGCGATCTGATGGATGAGCTGATCGAACAGTGCGACGGTGCCGGCGTTACGGGCGTAACGACGGCGGTGAACGTCGGGTTCGCGGTCATCGGTCAGCAGGAGAGGATGTTGGTGTCCGGTTATTGCGCCGAGCCTGGCCCGCCCGGCCCGGGCGGCCAGGAGCCGTGAGGTCAGGGGCCCAACGGGTGCCAACCCACCGATCGCTACTCCGCGATCATGCGCTCCAGCAGGCTCCTGAGCTGTGACATCAACGTCTCGTACCGCTCGTCCAGCTGCTCCATCCTCGGGTACGCGTTCACCGGGGGAGCAGCGTCCGCTCCCGAAATGAACATGAGTATGTTCGCGTAGTCGGTCGTGAGCTGGGGATGGAGGTTGGCGTGGTCGCCACGTTCCCCGTGTTTGTAGAGCTGCCCCAGGACGGCCTCGATTTCGGCCTTCGCGGCCGCGGCCGCGGCCGCCCGTTGGCCCCCGGCGGCGATGATGCCGTCCAGATCGCGAATGTGCTGCTGACCCTGCGCGACGCCGACCTGGATCGCTGAGATGCGGTCGCGGGCCCGCAGCGCCAGGTCGAGTTTCGCCTGAAGGTCGGCGATGGGCGTGTCCACCCTCGGGTCCAGCCGAACTTCGAGGCTTTGCGTCTGCGACCACCCGCCGGCGGTCCTCAGCGTCACCGAATACGTGCCCGGCATCGCGAGCGGGCCATCGGTGTCTCCCGTCACGACGGAGATCCGCTCCCGGAAGCCCTCATGCACTCCGGGGGCCAGGTAGGCCGGCGGGTAACGCAGATCCCAGACGAGCCGGTGCATGCCGGGGCTCGTCCCGACACGGGGTTCGCCGACGATCGTCAGGGTGGGCTCCCTCATGGCCTGAAAAACCTCCTCCTTCGTCCCCGGACCCTCGCTGGAGAAGGCGCGGACCAGGGCGCCCTCGGAGTCTCGGATCTCTACCGTGGCCTCGCCCGCTACCTGGTCGCTCCACGTGTAGAAGATCATCGCGCCCTCGGGTGGATTCTCGGCCCACACACCGGCACGCCCTCCGCCCGCCAGCCGCAGTCGGTAGGCGTCCCTCGGTGCGAACAGGAAGCCCCTGTCCTCCTCTGCCGCCTCCTCGAGCTGGCGGAGGGGGGTGACGTCGTCGAGGATCCAGAGCGCGCGTCCCTGCGTCGCCACGATGAGGTCGTCTTCGTGGAGCAGGAGGTCCATGATCGGCGTGCGCGGCAGATTCTGCTGGAAGGACTGCCAGCTCGCGCCATCGTCGAAGGAGACGAAGATCCCGAACTCGGTCCCCGCGTAAAGAAGGCCCTTCTGCTGTGGGTCTTCCTGGACGGTCCTCGTCGGGTGGTCGGCCGGGATGCCGTTGGCGCCGTCCGTGAGGAGCTTCCACGATGCGCCGTAGTCGTCGGTGCGGTACAGATAGGGGTGGAAGTCGTCCATGCGGTAGCGGTGGATCACAGCAAACGCGCGTCCGGGTTCGTGGGGAGACAGAACGATCTCGTTCACCGTGCTGTGCAGCGGGAGCCCGGGCGGCGTGATGTCGCGCCAGTTCTCACCCCCGTCCCGCGAGACGTGGATTGCACCGTCGTCCGATCCGGCCCAGAAGAGTCCCCGCTGGTGCGGCGACTCCTCGAAGGCGAAGATCGTCCCGTACACCTCCACGCCCGTCTGGTCGTACGTGAGCGGACCTCCGGGCGGCTCCTCGTGCAGCTCCGCGTGCTCCTCCCAGCGCGTGAGGTCCGGGCTGATGACCTCCCACGAGTGACCTTCGTCCCGGGTGACGTGCACGTATTGCGACGTGTGGTAGAGCACGTTCGGGTCGTGGGGACTGAAGCGGAGCTGCGAGACCCACTGCTCCCGGTAGGTGATCTCCCGGTTGGAAAGGGCGTGGGGCTCCTGGGGCCAGATCCAGACCTCACGCCGCTGATCCGTCGTCCGATCCAGGCGACTCACCCACCCTTTGCACGAGCCGAAGATCACGTCGGGATTCCTCGGATCGACGGCGATCGGCCCCGTCTCGCATCCCGGGCCCTGGTACCAGTCCTCGAACGGCGTGAGCCCCCTGGTCGTCCGGCTCGGCACCGAAATCGTCGTATTGTCCTGCTGTGGCGCAAAGAGCCGGTACGGGAACTCGTTGCTGGCCGTGACCGTGTAGTATTCGCCCGTGGGCTGGTTGTACTGCGTGGACCAGCTCGCGCCGCTCGTGAAGGTGACGTTTGCACCTCCGTCGTTCGATTGGATCCAGACGTTGGGCTGGTCCGGGTTGATCCACATGTCGTGGTTGTCCCCGTGCGGTGTGGGGATGGGGGTGAGCGTCACCCCGCCGTCGTCGGAGCGGAAAAAGCTCTCGTTGTTGATGAAGACGACGTCCGCATCGTTCGGGTGTGCGTCGACGTGCGTGTAGTACCAGGGACGAGCCAGCATATTCCGGTCGTCGCTGACCTGCCGGAACGAGCCACCCCGATCCTCCGACCGATAGAGGCCGCGAAGGTCACCTTCGGCCTCGAGCAGCACGTAGACGCGGTCGGGCATCGCCGGTGAGATCGCCAGCCCGATCCGCCCGATCATCTCGGGAAGGCCGCCGGAGAGCTTGACCCAATTGTCGCCGCCATCGGTGGTCTTGAAGACGCCGCCGTGCACTGAGCCGCTCCTCATGGTCCACGGCTTTCGCTCGGCCGTCCACATCGCAGCGTAGAGCGTGGACGGGTCGTCCGGACTCATCATCAGGTCGATGGCACCCGTGCCATTGTTGACGAAGAGGACCTTGTCCCAATTCCGTCCGCCGTCGCGGGTGCGGTACACGCCCCGATGCTCGCTGGGCCCGAACACGCTGCCCAACGCGGCGACGTAGACGTGGTCCGACTCGGACGGATGGACCCAGATCCGGTTGATGTGCCGGGATTCCGGAAGCCCGATCCACTCCCACGTCTCACCGTCGTCCGTGGTGCGGTACATCCCGTCGCCCACCGAGATGTTGCCGCGCACGCCCCCGGACCCCGTGCCGGCGTACACGACGTTCGGATTCGACGGGGCGACTGCCAGTGCGCCAACCGGTCCTACGTTCAGGTCCCCGTCGGAGATGTTGCTCCACGTCTGGCCGGCGTCCCTCGTCCGCCAGATTCCGCCACCTACCGTCCCCATCAGGAAGGTGTAGGGCCGGTCCCGGTACCCCGCGACCGCCGTGGAGCGACCACCGCGCGTCGGTCCGACGGACCGGTAGCGGAGCGCCTGGAAGAGCTGCTGATCGACGGTAGCTCCGTCGTCCTCCTGAGACGCGAGATCGACGGGAGCGAGCGCGAGTGAGCCCGCTACGATGACGAGGGCAAGGCGTCGGATCGACATCCGAACTCTCCTGGCAACAGTCCCGGGCAGGGCTGTGAAACTATCCGAGAGTGGTGGCGTGCGCACGTCGCAACCCACGTGCGGACGCCACCCTCAACCGCCTCGGCTCGAGCTCCCGAACGTCAGCTGATCAGCCTCCGAATCATGATGGGATCGAGGCCTTCCTCGCGCAGCAGCTCGTTCAGGCGGGCGAGATCCTGATCGATGATGAGCCTCAGGCGGACCATCTCCTCCTGGAGGAGGCCGTCCAGGCGCTCGAACACCTGCCGCGACTGGTCGGTCGGCGGGAAGTCGCTCCTGGACACGCCGTTCAACAAGGCCGCCAGCTTGTTGTTGATCTTGATCGGGAAGTTGAGCGGATCTTGGCGACTCTCGTTTCGCACCTGGTAGATCTCGGACTCCACGCCGCTGAGCTTGTCCTTCACCACGTCGCCCTGCTCGTGGATCTCGGAGCTCGACGTCTGACCCTGACGGTCGTCGACCTCACCCTTGATCTGGCGAATATCGATGACCGCCTGGTTCGCCTCCGTGACCTTGTCACGGATCTCGATCGCGAGATCGAGCTGGGCCTGCAGCTGTGCCACGGTCACGGGCTCCGAACGAGGATCGAGCTCGACGTTGAACGGCCGCTCGATGGTCTGTCCCCCAGCGGTCAACCGCACGGTGTACGTGCCCGGCAGGACGACTGGTCCCTGGTTGTTGCCGGACCAGAAGATCATCCCCTCGAAGTCCACGTAGCCGGGATAGCGAAGGTCCCACATGAACGTGTGGGCACCGGCCTTGCCCGAAGGCCGCGGGGCTTCTCCACCACCGAAACGCCGCCTGCCGCGCCCCTCACCGGCAGACCGCTCCTCCACGGTGGCATCCCCTTGGTACGTCTCGATGACGGACCCGGCTTCGTCGAGGAACTCGAGCGTCACGTCCGAGTCCTCCGACAGGTAGTACCGGACCTGCACACCGTTGTCGATGCCCCGATACGTGTCCACCGGGTTGAAGAGGTAGACGTCCGCTTCCGCAACGGTCGCGCTCATCTCTCGTAGCGGCGTGACGTCGCGCATGACCCAGAAGGAGCGTCCGTGCGTGCCGATTACGAGATCGTTGCCGGCGACGACCAAATCGGAGACCTGCACGACCGGCAGATTCTGGCTGAGCGGCTGCCACTGGGCCCCGTCGTCCCACGAGACATAGACGGTCCGCTCGGACGCGGCATAGAGGAGGCCCGCACGGGTGGGGTCCTCACGCGTGGCTCGGACGAAGTCGTCGGACGGGATGCCATCGACGATCTTGGTCCAACTCTGGCCGTAGTCGTCGGTCTTCCAGATGTAAGGGCTGCGATCGTCGTCGACGAGGTAGCGGATCCCGGACACGTACGCCTTGCCCGGCGTCGTGGGCGACGCCTCGATCGTGTTGATGCGCACGAAGTCCGGCGCGTCGGGCGGTGTGATGTTCGTCCACGTCGGCTCGGGGGCCGAGGCGTTTCGGGTGATGTGCACGAGCCCGTCGTCCGAGCCTGCCCAGATCACTTCCGGATCGTGGTAGGAGGGCGCCAGCGCGAAGACGGTCGCGTAGACCTCGACTCCCGTCTGGTCCTTCGTGATCGGTCCGCCCGACTCGATCATGGTCTCCGGATCGGCACGGGTGAGATCGGGACTGATTCGAGTGAAGCTCTGCCCCTCGTTCGTCGTCTTCCACACGTGCTGGCTGGTCGTGTACAGCACGTTCGAGTCGTGGTGACTGAACACGATCGGGAACGTCCACTGGACGCGCTCGACCAGTGAGGCCGACGACTGTCCCATGGGGTTCTCGGGCCAGACGTTGATCGCCCGTTCCTGCCCGGTCTGCTGGTTCTTCCGGGTCAGCGTGCCCGAGTGCGATCCGGCGTACATGATGTGCGGTCGATCCGGATTCGACGCGATGTATCCGCTCTCCCCTCCTCCCGCGTCGTAGAGGTAACGCTCCCCGGCGTCACCCCCATACAGATGGTCCCATCCCCGGGGCGCGATGCACGCCGTCGAGTTGTCCTGCTGGGCTCCACAGATGTGGTACGGGAAGTGGTCCGTCGTCATGACCCGGTAGAACTGGGCCGTCTGGAAGTCCTGATCGGTCCAGCTCACACCACCGTTGAACGAGACGTTGGCCCCGCCGTCGTTCGACTCGATCATCCGATCCGGCTCGCTGGGCGCGATCCACAGATCGTGGTTGTCCCCGTGCGGCACATCGATCCCGGTGAAGGTCTCTCCACCGTCGGTGGACCGGTAGAAGCCCGTGTTCAGGGCGTATACGGTCTCAGGGTCCTGCGGGTCGGCGTAGATCCGCGTGTAGTAGAACGCACGTTGTCTCAGATTGCGCTCCCGGTTGACCCGCTCCCACGTCAGTCCCGCATCGTCGGAGCGGAAGACGCCGCCCTCGTCGTTCTCGATGATCGCCCACACCCGATCGGGGTCCGCCGGTGACACGGTCACGCCGATCTTGCCGACCGTGCCCTCGGGCAGGCCGGGCGCCCGCGTGATCTCGTTCCACGTCTCACCACCGTCGACGGACTTGAACAGACCGCTGCCCGGTCCGCCCGAGCTCATGCCCCAGGACTTGCGCCACGCCTCCCACAGGGCGGCATAGAGCACGTCGGGATTGCCGGGCTCCATGGTCAGGTCCACGGCACCGGTGCGTTCGTCACGATACAGGACCTTGTCCCAGCTCTGTCCACCGTCGGTCGTCTTGAAGATCCCCCGCTCCGCGTTCTGGGCGGAGTGCTTCCCGAAGGCCGCGACCCAGACGGTTTCGCAGTCGGCCGGGTGGATGCGGATGCGCGCGACGTTCTGGGTCTCACGTAGCCCGATGTGCGTCCAGGTCTCGCCCGCATCGTCGGACCGATAGACCCCGTCGCCTTGTTGGATATTGCCCCGCAGCTGGGTCTCGCCGGTGCCGATGTACAAGACGTCGGGATCGGACTCGCAGACCTGCACCGCGCCGACGGAGGAGCTCCCGATCTGGTCGTCGGTCACGTTGCGCCACGAGGTGCCCGCATCGGAGGACTTCCACAGACCACCGCCGGTCGCGCCGAAGTAGTACTCGAGCGGCCGGGCGTCACTTCCCGCCACGGCCGTGGAACGTCCGCCCCTGGCGGGGCCGACATTGTCCCATCGGAGATTCTCGTAGAGCTCCTCGGGGAACGACTGGGACTCGACATCCGCGGGGATGAGAGCCACGGCGGCGGCCACGAGGCACACACGCCCGAACGGGAAATTCCTCATACTCGCTACCTCTGAAGAGGGTGAAGCGGGAGGGATCGAGGTACCCGCGTCGCGGGGCCCGGTATCATACAAGACACCGCGATCCACTCGCGTGTTGGCCCGTCGGCGGCTCGATCAGAATGCGAACATCTTCGTGACCTTGAGGGTCAGGCTCCGTCCCGGCCGGATCCCCTCGCCCGTCTCGAAACGCTGCTCGTTCCAGACCAGGAACACGTCCGAGAGCGGGCTGTGGATCCAGTTGAAGCGGACGTTCGAGTTCAGGAGCTTCGACTCCGGGTCGTACTGCACCAGGGCGTCGATGAACATGTCCTTGTCGAACGAGAAGTTCGTGCGCGACGTCCAGAAGGTCTTCGTGAACGACGCGTCCGGGTCATCGAGATCGGCCGAGGTGTGAGCCAGGCTCGCCGTCGTGCGGAACCGGTGCGACGGACGCAGCGTGACACCACCCGAGAACGACTGCTGCTGTCCGGTCCACAGCCCGCCCCAGGTGAAGCGCCACGTGCCCGACAGCGTCCGGCTCGAGTTGGATCCGCCCGACAGCACCCAGGCGTCCCAATCGTGCCGGCCGGCGGGAATGGGCGGGATCTCCGGGTCGATCGGGAAGGGATCCTCGATGCGCTCCGTCACGCGATCCATGGCGAGCTGCACGTTGCCGCCGGACTCCAGAAAGAAGGTCACGCCGCTGTGGAGCCGCTTGGCGACGATGTAACCGTCCAGATCGTCGTAGTAGTTCCAGGTGATGTGCGGATGGATCTCGCGTATGCCGATCGACCGGAACGACTCGGGCCGCGGGCGGACCCCCCAGTCGATGAAGTACTTCCTGACACCCGTGCGCCTGAAGAACCCCAAGTCGTCCGTGAAGCCCTCGCCGAGCTCCATGGCGCCCAGCTTGATGTGGTGGAAGTTGCCCTCTCTGTTGAGCGAGGTACGCCACGCGTATTCGCCGTCGTCGAAGAGAGGCGACTCGGACACGACGTAATAGGTGCTCCAGTCGATCTCGCCCGGAAACCGGATGTACGTGTCGAGTCCATACACGCGGTTGTAGCTCGTATTGTCCCCGACGGCGTCGCGCATCATGAAGATGCCTCCGATGTCGGAGCCCCGGAGCACGTTCTTCCGTATTCGCACCACGCCGTAGTCGTTGCCCGGCGCCCCATCGAACGCGTCGGTCCGCATCCACATGCCGCCCACCACGAGACCGGCCGCCTGACCGGTCAGCCGAACACCACCGTCGATGGGAACCTGACGACCGTCTTCACTGATGCCGATTCGGCGACTGAAGAAAAGCAGCAGATCTTCGTCCGGCGTGGGCGTCAGCCTGATGCGCAGATTACGCGCCGCATCGCCGACGTAGAAGACACCGGAGTTCTCGAGGAAGAACTCCCTCTTCTCCTGATAGAAGAGACTGAACTGCGTCAGGTTGACCCGTTGTTGATCGGCCTCGACCTGCGCGAAGTCGGGGTTGACCGTGACGTCGAGGGTCAGGCCCGGCGT
>JBDHDM010000179.1:0-8766 GCA_039591515.1 Gemmatimonadota bacterium
CCCGGCACCTGCGCGGCCCACTGTCGGAAGAAGGAGAGGGCCGTGTACGCGAAGACCCCGTCACCCATCGTGGTGACCAGCAAGGAACCCTGGTGCGGAGGTTCGCCGGGATCGTTGAGCTCGAGGAGAGGCACGTACTGCGCGTCCCACTCCGCGGCGAAGTAGAGGCCACGCTCCTGGACCCAACCGTCGAAGTCGGAATCACCGATACGGTTTGGCGTGGTGAAGACCGGGGCTTCCGGTGACAGAATCCGCACGGGCGCGGTCTCGTCGGCTACCCTCGGGGAGCCGCGTCCCGTCTGGAGAGTGAACGGAGCCAAGCTCCCCAAAGGACCGCGGTTGTACTGCACGATCACCGTACCGCCACCTCTCGCGAAGTCGAGCAGCTGGTCGGCTGCGGCCTGCAGGTCGGGCCGGGTCTCGTACGCCCTCACGCCCAGCACGATCGTCGAGAAGCTCCCGAAGTCGCCGTCCCGAACACGCGCCTCGTCGAGGAGCTCGACCTCGGCTCCCATCTGGCGGATGGCCTCGGGCCCGTCGTCACCCGAGCCCATGATGTACCCGACCCGCAGCCCCGCCCGGGCCCGGACCGGAACGACGGAGATCGTCGCCACCGAGGCCGAATAGAGCGCCGTGCGCTGGATGTGATCGTAGTCCACCAGCGAGTAGCCCTCGGCGAAGACGCGTCCGTCTTCCGTCTCGGCTCGAACCTCGAACTCGTGCCGGCCCGCCTCGGGCTCCCCCGTGGGCCGAACCTCGAACGTCATGGCGCGCTCGGCACCGGCTTCGTTCAGGGCGAAGGGCTGGGCGGCGGGCTCGACCTCCCACCCGGAAGGCGGAGACACCCTGACCGTCCCGCGGCTGCCTGCCTCGGCCTCGCCCCCAACCACGACGGTCACGGTCCCCGAGCCGTCGCGGCCCTGCGGCCACGTCACGCCCGCCGGCGCGACACGGACCGACACCCCCGGAACCACCAGAACCGGCTTTTCGAATTCGCCTCGGGCGGGATCCACGCCGACGAACCGCCACGAAGCCGCGGCCTCGTAACGCGGCTCCCACGCCCGCTCGAACGGCGGACGACCTCCCGCCGGCATGAGGCCGAAGTGGACCGAGCCCCGAACCGGCGCCGGATCCCGCGGAAGGCCCCAGAGCTGCGGCTCGTCGGGCCAGCGGTAGACGGCGCCATCCCTCTGCTCGCGCAGGTAGTACATTCGCGAGATCGAGGCGTCCTCGGGCACGGCGACCTCGAACACCCACTCGGCCAGGGTGCCCGGCTGGAGCTCCCGGCCTGTGACTCCCTCGCGCTCCACGACCCGAGAGCTCCACCCCTCCGGCACCGCCAGCTCCGGCTCGACCGCCCACCAGAGGGTCCCCGAACCACCGTTCCAAAGCTGCGCCGTGACTCGCGTCGTCTGCCCCGGTACGACCAGATCGTCACTGGAGCGGACGTCGTAGACGATGCCCGACGCAGCCATGACGGCCTCATCGACGAGCGCCTGCTTCGACGAGACAACGAGCTGAAACTCGGTGTCCGCTCGGTCACCGGCGGAGAGCCGAGCGGAGTCGAGGTGGATCGCCGCCTCCCGCAGGTGCGGAACGATCTGCTGCGGATCGAGCCCGAAGCCGTCCGCGGCTCTCTGCACCGCGACCCGATACGACTCCAGATGACCGCCGGCCTCGTCCGCCAACTCGGAAGGCAACCCCGCCGTCACACCCACGAGCGTCGTGTCGATGCCCGAGAAGATCTCCTGTCCGCTGTCTTCGACTCGGCTCTCCTCGAGTATGACGCCCGCAGTGCTGGGCCCGAGGGGCTGAGGAGCACCCATGTCCTGGGAGCGATGCTGGCTCCGGCTCTCCATCGCGAGCTGGAAGAGCGAGCGGCCGAGGAGCGGGTCGTGCAGGCCGGTGGCGACGTCGAGCGATCCGTCCTCCAAGTCCGGCATGAAGCGTCGCCGCGACGACTGATAGAGCTTGAGCGGTTGCCAAGCTTCGACGCCGAGCGAGAGCTGCTCCGGATACCGGTCCGGATCCCCGGCGGCCGCGAACACCTCGCGGGCCATGATCCCCGCCGCCTGGTGTTGGCCGTGACCGTCGCGAGGCGTGCCCGTGAATACGGTGACGATCACGTGGGGACGAAAGGAGCGAACGACCCACACCACGTCCCGCAGCAGCTCGTCACGAGGCCACAGCGACAGGGCCTCGTCGGCGCTTTTGGAGTACCCGTAGTCGAAGGCACGCGTGAAGAACTGGCGTCCTCCGTCGAGGCGGCGCGCGGCGAGGAGCTCACCCGTGCGGACGATCCCCAGCCCCTCCCAGAGCTCCGGCCCGATCAGGTTCTGCCCTCCGTCGCCTCGGGTGAGCGCGAGGTACGCGGTCTCCGCACCCCACCCACGCGAAAGCGTCGTGAGCAGGCTCGTGTCTTCGTCGTCGGGATGTGCGGCGATCATCAGGACGCGCTTCACCCCGTCCATCTGCCGCAGGAGCAGCCCGGTCGCGACGGCACCCGTGCCGTCCATGGTCTGCGCGACGGCAGAGACCGGCGTCGAGACCAGGCCGAGCACGAGCGCCAGGGCGCTCACGCAGAGACGAAGATCAGAGATCCGGCACATGAAGGACTCCGGCCGCGAATTGGGAGGAACGCGGATGACACGGGAAGAGGAAGATAATCACACGATCACTCGGCCTCCCACGGCAAGGCCAAGGCTGCCGGAGCGCGGGCGCGGCCGACCCATCCGGCGAGTGCGGCGAGGGTGATCACGTAGGGCAGCGCCAGGAACAGCTGATAGGGTAGATCATACCCCAACGCCTGCAAGAAGAACTGCAGCGCCGAGGCCGCCCCGAAGAAGAGGGCTGCGAGGAGGACGAGCACGGGGTTCCAGCGGCCGAGCACCACGACGGCGATGGCGATGAATCCTTTTCCGGCGCTCATGTTCTCGGCGAATGTCCCGGCATGGGCGAGGGCGAGGTGCGCTCCCGCGATGCCCGCGAGCGCGCCACCGAAGAGGGTGGCCAGAGTCCGGACGCGGCGCACACGCACGCCCGCCGCGTTGGCCGCCTCCGGCGCCTCCCCCACGGCGCGCAGCTCGAGCCCTGCGGGGGTCCGAAAGAGCCAATACCAGAGTGCCGGTGCGAGGAGATACGCGAGGTAGGCCGTCGGTGCCTGGGCGAACAGCGGCGTGCCGATGACGGGAATCTGGTCGAGAAGCGGAATCGGAAGCGCCTGCAGCGTGGGCAGGGAAAGCTCCGTGCCCGTTGCGCCGAACCGGGCCTGATAGACCGCTCCGGTCATTCCGAGACCACCGATCGTCACCGCCGTCCCTGTGATGATCTGATCCGCACCCACACCGATGGCGAACGCCGCGAACACGGCGGCGACCGCCACCCCCGCCGCCGCGCCGGCCACCACGCCGAGGGCACCGCTCTCGAACGCGAGCGCGCCGAGCGCCCCCCCCAACGCACCGGCGATGATCGAGCCCTCGAGCCCGATGTTGATCACACCGCTGCGCTCGGAGATCGTCTCGCCGAGTGCTGCGAGGGCGAGGGGGATCCCGAGCCGCACCGCGGCCTCGAGAAAGACGACGAGGGCGGCGACGCTCACGACGGACCCCGGACGCTCATGAGGCACGCCGGGCACGGAGTCGACGCACACGGTCGAGTCCGAGAACCGCCAGGATCACGAGGGCCTCGACGACTCCGACCCAGGCGGCGGGAATGCCGGCATCCCGCTGCATCGCACCCGCCCCGGCCTGAAGGGCACCGAACAGGACGCCGGTGGCCACTACGCCGAGCGGGTGCAGCCCGGCGAGGAGCGCCACGGCGATCGCGGTGTAGCCCCAGCCCGGCGACAGGTCCTCGTAGAGCGCGTGGGTCAAGCCTGACACCTGGATCCCTCCGGCAAGCCCGGCCACGGCGCCCGACAGCAGGAAGGTGACGACGATGACCCTGTTCGTGTCGATCCGGCCGGCCACACGGGCGGCATCCGGAGACGCGCCCACCGCCCGGACCTGGAATCCGAAGCGCGCTCGCCTCAGCAAGATCCAGAAGCCGGCCGCCAGAACCACGGCGAGCCCGAATCCCAGGTGGAGACGCGTGCCCGGAAGGAGCGCCGGTAACCGGGCGGCCTCGGCGATCGGATCCGTCTGCGGAAAGACGCCGCGACTCTCCTGCAGCGGTCCGTGCACCATATACGCTGCCAGATAGATCGCCACGAAGTTCATCAGGATCGTGGTGATCACCTCGCCCACGCCCATGCGCACGCGCATCACCGTCGGAACGACCGCCCACACGGCGCCCCCAGCGAACGCCGCGAGGAGCACCAGGGGCAGGAGCAGAGCGCTCGGGAGCGCTCCGCCAGCCAATCCCACCCATGCGGCCGCGATCGCTCCGGCATAGAGCTGACCCTCTGCCCCGATGTTCCAGACGCCGGCCTGAAACGCCATCGCGACTGCGAGCCCGCAAACCACCAACGGGACGGATCGCACCAGCGTGATGGACACGAAGATGTCCCAACTCCCGAAGGCTCCGCGCAGCATGGCCGCGGCGGCGGCCCCCGGGTGGTATCCGCCCAGGAGCAGGAGCCCCGCCCCCACCAGCGCGGTCGCGCCCACGGCCCCGAGACCGACCAGTGCCGTCTCGTAGGTCCCTTGCCCCGGGCCTTCACGCACGGCCACTGCCCCCACCGGCGAGCATGAGCGCACCCACACCCGCGCGAGAACGATCCTCCATCGGAACGTCGAGCAGTCGCCCCCGAACGAGTACGCAGATCCTGTCCGACAGGCCGAGCACCTCGTCGAGATCCGTGCTGACGAGCGCGATCGCGACCCCTCGGCTGGCGAGCCGTCGCAGCTCTTCGTGGACGAAGGCAGCCGCGGCCACGTCCAGCCCCCGCGTGGGGTTCTCCGCTACCAGCAGGTCCTCCGCCAGACTCAGCTCGCGCCCGACGACGACCCGCTGTCGATTCCCGCCCGAAAGCGCTCCGATCGGCGTCGTGATCGAAGGGGCCGCCACCTCGTACCGACGTCGGATCTCCTCCGCCTCGACCCGCACCAAATCCCACCGAAGCCAAGGTCCATTCTGGAAGGCGGGCTGCCGATGCAGTGCGAGCGCCACATTCTCGGCCAGATCGAAGTCCGCGACGAGGCCTTCCGTGGATCGGTCCTGCGGCACGAAGCCCAGTGCGTCCGGCAGTTGCACGGTGCCCTCGTCCGGGGCCAGGCGACCGGAGAGGACGAGGGAAAGCTCCCGCTGGCCGTTCCCTTCGACGCCGGCGATGCCCACGATCTCGCCTGCTCGCAACGTGAAATCGATCCCGCCGAGGCGCGCCGACCCCCGCTGGCGCACGGCGACGCCCCGCAGGCTCGCCACGACCGGCCCGACCTCGCGGTCGTCACGGGGGACCGCTGATGCATCGGAGCCGAGCCCGGGCAACCCGACGGCCATCGCGTCGGCCGTTTCGGTCCCGACCATCGCTCGAACCAGGACCTCGACGCTCTGCTCGTCCGCCGCACCCGAGAGAACGGAGCGACCCTCGCGGAGCACCGTGACCCAGTCGGCCACGCCCAGCACCTCGTCGAGCTTGTGCGCGACGAGCACCACCGCCCGGCCCTCCTCCGCCAATTCCCCGAGGAGTGCGAAGAGGCCTTCGGTCTCGCCGGGTGTGAGCACGGCGGTCGGCTCGTCGAGGACCAGGACTCGCGGGTCACGGAGCAGCGCCTTGAGGATCTCGATCCTCTGGCGGTCCCCGACGCCGAGATCCTCCACCGACGCCTCAAGCGGAACGCGAAGCCCCGTCCGCTCCATGAGGCGCCCGACGGTGCTCCGCAGCTTCGGACTCCGTCCTTGCCCGAGGGCCAGGTTCTCGAGAACGCCGAGGCGCGGAACGAGCGTGAAATGCTGATGAACCAGCGCGATCCCGTGAGCCCATGCGTCTCGAGGCGTTTCGAGGCGAACGGGGATGCCATCCACCTCCAACCGGCCCGAGTCCGGCGCGAGCATGCCTCCGAGGATGTTCAGGAGCGTGCTCTTTCCGGCGCCATTCGCCCCCAGGACCCCGTGCACCTCACCCGCGCGGACCTCCAGAGAAGCACCGGCGAGCGCCTGGACCGACCCGAATCGCCGCTCGATGCCGTCGAGCCGGGCCAGCACCGCACTCACTGCACGCCAGCCTCACCTTCGATGAACGGCACTCTGGGCACGTGGAGCTGACCCGAGCGGATGAGCGCACGGGCTTCACGGACGTCGGCAACGACGTGCTCCGGCACTCGATCCACCAGGGCCGGATTGAACACGAAGTCGATCACCTCCTGACGCGTGCTCGCGTAGATCGGCTCGCCGCCGACCTCCCCCGACTGCCACATGCGTGCCGTCTCGACGAACGCGTCCGCGATGCGGATGACCGCGCTCCCGATGATGACGTCGGGGGCCACCTCGTTCTGGTCGGAGTTCATGCCAATCGCCCAGACCGTGCTGCCACTCGCGCGGGCTTCGCGCACGGCCTGAAACACCGCGAACGACGCCGCGTCGAGGTTGTGAATCAGGACGTCGGCCCCGCGATTGAGCTGCGCTACCGCCGCTTCCTTGGCGGCCGCGACGTCGTTCCAGTCGCCGGTGAAGACCTCGAGCACCTCGATCTCCGGATCGACCGAGCGCACGCCGGCCTCGAACGCCCGGAACGTCCCCTGCGCAGGTGGGATCGCGACACCGCCCACCATGCCCACGACCTTCGACTCGGTCATGGCGGCGGCGACCATCCCGGCGAGATAAGAGCCCTCCTCGAGTCGGAAGATCAGCGGCGCCACGTTGGCGCCGATACGCCCGCCGCCCGAGACCACGATCGTCGCTTCCGGGAAGCGCTCACCCGCCCGGATGGCCGCGTCCTGATATTCGTTGCCGTGGGCGAAGATCAGGTCGTAGCCCGAGGACCCGTACGCGAGGAACGCCTCATCGAACTCCGCAGGTGTGGCCGTCTGTTGATGGCTGACCTGAGCGCCGAGCTCGGCCTCGATTCGAAGCAGGCCGTCGTAGGCGCCCGCATACCAGCCGGCGTCGCTCACGGGCCCCGACGTGAGCAGGGCCACGCGCATCGTGTGTGTCTGGCCGTCGTCCCGGACGCCACAGCCGAGGGACGCCAGCGCCACCAGCGCGGCGAGGGGTCGCAAAGTCCGAGCCATCATGTCAGCTCTTCCAAGGGGCAGGTTCATGCAGGTCGCGCTCGCTCCGGCCGATGCGGGCACTACAGGGCCCGCCTAGCGTAAACCCCCGCCTGTCGGAGGTTCACGGTGCCCGGTATGTTCGGGCCGAAATCCTCGTTTCGGTGTGCTCCTACCGTCGTGACCGCACCGTTACCCGCACGGAGAAAGCATGACAGAGCAGCGCGGAAACTGGACTTCCAGCGCAGGCTTCATTCTCGCCGCCACCGGAAGCGCGATCGGCCTCGGGAACCTCTGGAAGTTCCCGTTCATCACCTGGGAAAACAACGGGGGCGCGTTCGTTCTCGTCTACCTCATCTGCATCGCCGGCGTCGGTCTCCCGATCATGATGGCGGAGCTTCTCATCGGTCGAAAGACGCAGAAGAGCGTCGTGGGCGCCCTCAAGGAGGCGATCGGTCCTGCCTGGGCCATCGTCGGACTCTGGGGCGTGCTCTGCGGGTTCGTCCTTCTCAGCTACTACACCGTCATCGCTGGTTGGTCTCTGTTTTTCTTCTTCAAGACGGCGGGCTGGCTGGTCGGTGGCTTCCCCGAGGGCACGTCGCTCGGTGACGTATTCACCCAACAGTCCGCCAACGGTGGCCTCCAGCTCGGTCTCTCCCTGGTGTTCAGCATCGCCACCGTCTCCGTCGTGTACTTCGGCGTGCAGCGGGGAATCGAGAAGATCGCACGGCTCTTCCTTCCCATTCTGTTCGGAATCCTCCTTCTGCTCTTCCTCACCTCGTTCGCGATGGACGGGTCGGCCCAGGCCTTGGGCTTCATCTTCCGGCCCAGCTTCTCCGAGCTGGACGGGGGAAGCGTACTGGAGGCGCTGGGGCACTCGTTCTTCACGCTCTCTTTGGGCATGGGCGCGATGGTCACCTACGGCTCGTACATCGCGAAAACTCAGTCGATCGTGAAGGCGTCGGCCATCATCGTGGTGCTCGACACCGTCATCGCGCTCGTTGCCACGGTGATCATGTTCACCGTGATCTTCACCGCCGGGATGCAGGAGCAGGTCAGCGAGACCGGCACCGTCGGGATGCTCTTCATCTCTCTGCCGCAGCTCTTCTTCGCCGAGGGGATCGTACCGGGCGGGCCCGCGCTGGCGCCCCTCTTCTACGTCCTGGTAGCCCTCGCCGCCCTGACGTCGACGATGTCGCTGCTGGAGGTCGTGGCGTCGTACGTGATCGACGAGCACGGAGTCAGTCGGCACACGGCCACACTGGCGTGCGGAGGGGTCGTGTTCGTGTTCACGATTCTCGCCGCCCTCTCCTTCGGGGGTGGCTCGTTCGCCACGAATCTGTCCGTGCCCGGCCCCATCGGCGACCTCATCTTCGCCGGAAAGACGAGCTGGTTCGGCCTGGCGGATCACTTCGTCTCGAACTGGATGCTTCCCACGGGCGGCTTGGCCATCACGATCGCAGCCGGGTGGTTCATGACCCGTGAGGCGACCGAGGAAGAGCTCGCCGACGAGACGGCGCCCGAGTGGTTCCGGTACGACCTCTGGCGGTTCTTCATCCGCTTCGTTTCGCCGCTCGCCGTGGCAGCGATCATCGTCGCGGTGCTCTTCTTCGGGGTG
>JBDHDM010000180.1:0-12530 GCA_039591515.1 Gemmatimonadota bacterium
GGCCCACTTTGGCCGATCGGATGCCCATTCTTCTGTGGCCCGGGCCGGGGTTCGGACGCGCGCCGCCCTCCTCCGGTTGATGGGGGGCTCGGGGCCCCGGAGGGCGCCTTGCTAGGCGGGCCCGACCACGTCCGCGCTACCGGCGAGGTGGACGCCCGCCGAAGCCTAGCGTCCCGAAGGGGCCCCGGGCGCCCCAGGCAACCTTCGAGGACGCAGCGCGCGTTCGCCCTCCAGCCCGGGTCAGAAGATCGAAAGGTTGATGTATTTGTTCGGGTTGGCCTGTAGATCGGCCAGCAGGGTGTTGAGGCTCTGGGCGGCGTCGTTGAGGCTCACGTAGAGCGTCTCGTCGGTGGAGAGGCGCCCGAGGGTCCCTTCGCCTCGCTCCATCCGCCCGAGGATCGTGCCCAGGGAAGCCACGGCGGTGTCCAACGTCTCGCTCGTCTCGGCGAGGACCGCCATGGCCGAATCTGCGCGGGCGATCGCGGACGCGATGTCCGGGCCCGCGGAGGAGGCCGCCTCCACGCCCTCGGCGGCCCGTGTCAGGCTCTCCGTGAGGCCAGCGAGCTGTCCTCTCTGCTCACTCGCGACGGTCGACAGCTCCCTCAGGAGCCCTTCGAGCTCCCGCGCCGATCCCCGAAAGGAGCCCACCGTCTCCTCGTCGAGCATCTCGTCGATCGTCTCGAGCACCGACTCCGCTCGGGCGCTGAGAACGTCCACGGTCGACAGGAGCCCGCCGCCGGAAGCCCCCTCACCGACGATCGTATCGAAGTCGGCGTAGACTCCCGGGCCCGAGCCCCGCTCGATGACGAGCACGCGCCCGCCGAAGAGCCCGGACTCCCCCATGACCGTCCGTGAGCCGATGGGGATCTGCCACTCGCCCTCGATCTCCATCGTGATGAAGACCCGGTTGTCGCGGACCATCTCGAAGTCGTTCACACGGCCGATGTTGACGCCCTGCATCTGGATGGGGTCGCCGGATCGCACGCCGCCCGCATTCTCGACTTCGGTCACGAGCATGTAGCGCCCCCGGAACGTCGCCGGATCGGTCATCCAGAAGAGCACGAGCACGAAAGAGATGATGCCGATCAGGACGAAGGCTCCGACCTGGGCCTCCTTTCCGCCCGAACCCCGCGGGACGGCGGCGAGAATCTCCTGGTCCGAGACGCCTTGGCGTCCCTCGTTGGTATCGCTCATGTCAGGTCACTGCCATATCCAGGGCGGCCACCGCGGCTGCCCGGTCCACGAATGCCCGGACCACCGGGTCCGGACTGTCTCGGAACTGCTGCGGCGTGCCACAGAACCTCAGCGTGCCGCTGTCCAACATGGCCACCCGGTCGCAGATGAGCAGACCACCCTCCACGTCGTGCGTCACCACCAGAGACGTCACCTCGAGCTCCTGCGAGAGCCGTTGGATCAGGCGCTCGACGGCAGCCGTGTTGATCGGATCGAGACCGGTCGTAGGCTCGTCCCAGAGCAGGATCTCCGGCCGCCCCACGATCGCGCGGGCGATGCCCACCCGCTTCTTCATCCCGCCCGACAGCTCCGACGGGAGCTTCGCCAGGACCTCACGGGGCTCGAGGTTCACGATCTCGAGCGCCTCCCAAACCCGCCGAGCCGTCTGCAGGTGCGACATACGCGCCAGCTCGTCTTCGGGCAGGCCCATCGCGACGTTCTCGAGCACGTTCAGGGAGTCGAACAGCGCCGCGTGTTGGAAGACGTACCCGACCTTGCGTCGGATCTGCTCGAGCGCGTCGTCCGGCCCGTTGTACACGGAGATGCCGTCGACCTCGACGTCGCCCCGGTCCGGCACGATCAACGCCATCGTCGTCTTGAGCAGGACGCTCTTGCCCGTTCCGGACGGTCCGAACAGGGCGAACATCTCTCCCGTCTCGACGGTCATGTCGACACCGGACAGCACGGGGAGATCGAAGGCCTTGTGCACGTTGAGATAGCGGATCATGGCGTCCCTACTGGAGCATCAGCGGCGGGAAGAGCGCGTCGAGGATCAGGATGGTGAGGATCATGAACATCACCGCCTGCGTCGTCTGCAGTCCCACGCCCTCCGCACCACCCTTGGTGCGCAGCCCCATGTGGACGGAGATGACCGGAATCACGAAGCCGAAGACGAGCGCCTTGGAGAATCCGTAGAACAGATCCCAGCTGTGCCAGAAGAGGCGGGCGCCGTAGAAGAACGTCTCCTTGCCCAGCCCGCCGTCGAGGTCGGCCATGATCATGCCTGCGTAGATCCCGACCACGTTCGCGAAGCCCACGAGAAGTGGCATCGTGATGGTTCCCGCGATGATGCGCGGGGTGGCCAGAATCGCGACGGGATCCCGCCCGAGTGACTTGAACGCGTCGATCTGCTCGGACACCACCATGGTGCCGAGCTCCGCCGTGATCCGCGCGCCGACACGGCCAACGAGCACGATCGCGGTCAGGAGAGGTCCCAGCTCGAGCACCACACTCTGGACGACCAGCGTGCCCAGCACGTAGCGAGGCGAGGAGGAGATCAGCTGGTATCCGCCCTGCTGACTGGTGACGATCCCCGCGAGCGACGCCGTCACGAAGACGATGGGCATGCTCTGGATGCCCATGATGTGCATCTGCGTCAGCACGTCGCGAAACCGGACCTTGAGCCGAACGACCGAGACGACGGAGTCCCACACCAGGATCCCCAGCGCCCCCGCGTGCTCGAGGGTGATCCAATACGCTCGTCCCAAACGGGCGAACCAGCCACTGATGGCGGACGTCATGGGCAGGGCCACGCTCCGGGCTTCACCCGCTCGAGGATGGAGACGGACACGGCCCCGAGCATGCGGGTCGACATCCGGCTGGGCTTGCGGACCGAACCTTTGCCGAAGTCGTTCGGAAAATCAAGCGTTTCCAGGGGTCACGGCCCGCCTCGTGAGCCGCGCGTCGACACGCCGCGCAGTCGACTCGACCCGTGCCACGAACAGCCTCGGATCCACGGGCTTCCGGATGTAGTCGTCGGCCCCCTCTTCGAGGAGCTGCGACTCGAGGATCTCGTCCCGTTCACCCGTGACCACGATCACGGGGATCAGCTCCGAGACCAACCCGTCGCGAAGCTCCCAAAGAAGCTCGAGCCCATCCATGCGCGGCATGTTGAGATCGGCAACGACCAACCCGATCGGGCCCCTCCGTCGAACCGCCTCGAGCGCCGCTTCACCGTCTTCGGCCTCGATGACCTCGTATCCGTGTTGCTCGAGAATCGTCCGAACGAGCAGTCGTTCGCCCGGCTCGTCGTCGACCACCAGGATGTGGCCCGGCTCTCGATCGCTCGAGGCGCCGACCACCACAGACGAAGATCCGGGCTGCTGCGCCCGCCCCTGGTCCACGCGCTCGTACAGCTCTCCGATGACGGCGTCGATCGCGTCCGGATGCGCCACGACGAAGCGCGGCTTGCGACCCGTGAGCCGCTCCAGCTCGCGCTCGGTAGCCAGGGCCGTGGGATCGGCCGTGGCCACCGTGATCGTCCTCGGGTCTTCGGCGAGAGGGATGACCCGAAGCGGGACGAGCCGAGCCTCCGGTACAAGCCGGAGTGCGGCACGGGTGCGGCTCGACAGGTCGGCGACCTCCAGACCGAAGTAGCTCGCCACGCGACGCGCCAGCTCGGAGGGGGCGAAGCCGGCCTCTTTGGCGACCGCTTCCCACGCCCTGGCGTCTTCCGGATCGAGGTCTCGCGCCCCTCCGACGTCCGGAATCCCGGCGGCGCGGGCCAACCACGCTCCACGTCCCTGTCGGGGGGGGTCGATCTCGGTCGGGGAGCCATCACCCCCACCGGTGGTGAAGGACGTGAGCTCCGAGATCAGCCCCTCCACGCGGCGCAGGACGTCCTCGTCCCTCGCGATCTCGACCGGCGTCGCGAGCTCCGTGATCCGCGGAAAGCCGAAGGTCGCGCCGGAGCCCCTCAGCGACATGCCGATCTTCCGAGCCTCGTCGCAGGCGGCGCGGTTTCCGGCCTCGAGCCGGTTCCGGAGTGCCGTCAACTCCTGAACGCGCCTCCCCATCGCTTCGCGATACCACCGCTGAAGCTCGGCGCGGTCTCGGGTCACGTCATCCTCCTCGGGGGAGGGCCGGGAGTGATCGTGGTCGGCACGGCTCAGGTGACCCGGGCGTCGGGCCTCCCTACGATAGGCGGGTCGGCTCGCCCGGTCCAAGGGCTCTCACCACCATCCTCCCGCGCAATGACTACACCTTTGCCTCTCTCCCAACGGACGGCCCTCGTCACCGGCGCCTCCGCCGGGATCGGACTCGAAGTCGCTCGCACCCTCGCTCGGGCCGGGGCGTCCGTCGCCGTCACCGCTCGGAGAGGTGATCGCCTCGAGGAGCTTTGTGCGGAGATTCGCGCCGGTGGGGGCCGTGCGCTCTCGCTACCCGCGGACGCGGCATCGCTCGACGAAGTCCGGGGCGTCGTGTCGCGCACCGTCGACGAGTTCGGCGGGCTCGACATTCTCGTCAACAACGCCGGGATCATGAAGATCACGCCGATCACGGACAACGCCGTCGAGGATTGGACCCGCATGGTCGACGTCAACGTGAAAGGTGTGCTCCACTTCCTGTCCGCGGCGCTCCCCCACATGCTTGAGCAGCGCTCCGGCCACATCGTGAGCATCGGATCCGTGGCGGGGCGGCGGCCCTTTCCGGGTGCGACCGTCTACGCCGCCACGAAGTTCGCGGTGCGGGCGCTGGGATGGGGGCTGCACCTGGAGCTGGGCAACGCCCACGGCATCCGGGTCACCGACATCCAACCGGGATACGTGGCCACCGAGCTCATCGATGACCAGCCGGAGCTGAAGGCGGCCTGGGACGAAGCCTGGGAAGGCCGGCGTACGCTCGAGGCCGTAGACGTCGCGCGGGCGGTCGAATTCGCCGTCACGGCGCCGGACCACGTCTCGGTCAGCGAGATCCTGGTCCGCCCGACGGACCAACCGACGTAGGGACCCGAGCGAGAAGCGGGCGCCCGGCACTGGCCGGGCGCCCGCGAACCATCGAGCGGCGAGCCACCGCTCCCGCGCTCAGTCCTGCGAGATCAGGCGGTCGGCCGCCGCCCCGTAGTAGATGCCGTTGAAGAGGAAGCCGAACGTTCCGTGGGCCTGCGAGCGGAAGGTGATCTTCGGCCCGAAGAGGAAGATCTTGCCCTCTCCGAAGTCCGCTTCGATCGCCCCGACGCCGTTCTCCAGGTAGCGCTCCCCCCAAGCCCATCCACTCTTGAGCGGGCTCGCCGAGTCGTACCACCCGATCCGACGGACCCCCTGCGCTTCCGCGCCGGCTCTGAGGGTGAAGGTCGGGGAATGGCTGAAGAGCACGTCCGCCCGGTCCCGGAAGCCGTGTGTGAGCGGGCTCGCGTGATCGACCTTCATGTCGAGCACCGAGCCTGGTGTGAAGTACTCCTCGCGTGTGAGCGGTCTCCCGTCGACCATGAGATGGTTGTCGACGGGCAGACCGGCGTGGTAGGCCAGATTCGCCGACGAACCGATGGCGACGGCCGCGCCGCCGCCGCGCACGAAGTCGAGGATTTGAGGAATCGTCCCGTCCGGCGTCACCTCGCCCATCCGGCGACGATACTCCTCCGGAATCGTCTCGGGATCAGGGCCCGGGCCGCCGAAACGCCGCCCGGCTTCGGGCTCCATGCCGGGGATCGCCCCGTCCTCGAACACGAGCACGTCGTACTCGTCGAGGTCGCCCGCGTCGAAGTCCGGTGGGAAGAGCACGTCGAAATCGAACTCGAAGTCCTCCAGGATCATGCGTGTCCAGCCGGAGGGCATCGACCCGCCGTACCGGTCCCAGAGGCCGATCTTGACCGGCTCGAGCCGCATCGCGTTCCCACTCGGGCGATCCGACACGCCGACGAAGTCGAGTCCCTTCTCCACGGCCAAGCGCTCGACGACCTCGCGATCGGTCTCGAGATAGAAAGCTCCGGCCGGAAAGGACGTGCCTCCGACTTCGATCGCGTCCGTGTACCACCAGGCGCCGTCGCCGGCGGCGAGCACGCGGTTCACCGCCGTGAACGCATCGTTGATGTGGTCCACGACGTAGCCCTCGGCGTCCGAGGCGCCCGCGACCACACCAGGAGGTGGCGTGTCGATGACGTCGGGAATCAGCTCGAACGGCCCGTCGAAGCCTTCCATGACCCGGTCGAACTCGACGCCCATCTGCCAGGCGAGCGTCCATCCGGTGTTGTCGTACGGCGCGGTCGGCGGCGCACCCGGGAAGGCGAAGTCGTTCGGGTGCTGCTGCTTCTCGAACATGTCGAGCACGTGCGGACGGAAGGCCTGCGAGGTCTTCACCACGTACGAGCCGGCTGCATAGCTCTCCCCCGCCACCGTGAAGTCGGCCGTCGCGCGCTGCACGTCGACGCCGTTGTACAGCAGCGCATTCACGAACTTCGTGGCCGTCGGGAAGTCACGCTGGTCGGAGGGGATGATGAAGCCCCGCGGATCCCGGTCCGCGGGATCGCGGAGGATCCGCTCCCAATCGGCCCGCGTGCCCCGGTCCATCTCCTCCGCGGCAGCGTCGATCTCGAAGGGGAGCGTCGTCCACGAGTCGGTGCTGCCCCGCTCGATCGAGTTCTGGCCCATTTGCCAGATGTTGAAGAGCAGGTGATCCCGGTTCCGCGACGCGTAATCGAGCACCGCCCAGTTCGACGTCTGGGAGTACTCGACGGACTGGCGGAAATGCCACGGGCCCGGCTCCACCGGAAGCGGAATGTCGGCCTTGGGCATCTGCCGACCGGGGATGAAGGGGATCTCGATCGGGGTCGGGTTCCCGATCGTCTCCGTGAGGAGCCCGATCATGTTCTTGAAGTACGGCGTGGTGCGGAGCCCCCCGTTCCACCACGTGGAGTACGAGGCGCCCGAGCGCATCGTCGTGCCACCCTTCCCTTCGAGCACGAAGCGCTGGTGCATCGCCGAGCCGACCCGATCGAGCGACGTGATGATGAGCGGGTCGAGGTAGTGGTTCGGCGGATCGCGGAACGGGGGCGCGAACATCACCGTGCCCTGTGGGCCCGTCTGGTGATGGTTGTAGACGATCTGCGGGAACCACTCGCGGTACATCGAGCGGTTCATGTTCTGCGTCTCGGAGAGCGCCGCCATGTAGAAGTCGCGGTTGTTGTCGTGCCCCGCGTACTTGTTGTAGAGAAGCGGGACCCCGGAGGTGGAGCGGGCCATCGGATCGTCGATCCGCATGTACCAGTCCGAAACGAGCGTCATCCCGTCGGGGTTCGCGTGCGTGGCCAGGATGACGACGTCATCGAGAATCCGAAGTGTCTCGGTGTCCTGGTATTCGTTGAGTCGGTAGATCAACTCCGTGAGCTGCGCGGCCCCCAGGACCTCCGTGGCGTGCAGCCCGCCGTCGATCCAGATCACCGCCTTGCCCTCCGACGCCAAACGCTCGGCCTCCTCGCGGCTCACACCCTCGGACTTCGCGAGGCGCCGACTGATCTCCCGATATCGCTCGAGGTTCGCGTGGTTTTCCGGTGACGTGATGATCGCTTGGAACTGAGGTCGACCCTCTTCGGTGAGACCGATCGTGTCGAGCACCATCCGGTCGGACTCGTTGGCGAGCCGGATGACGTACTCGTGCATCCGCTCGTAGTTGTAGAGCACGTAGTCGGCCCCGACCTCGTGGCCGAAGAAGTCGACTGGGCTCGTGACCCGGCTCTGCGCCAGGACGGGAGACACGGCGACCGCAATCAGGGCCACCGCGTAGGTGATTCGGACCAGGAATCTCTGCATGGGCTTCACACGCTCCGGATTCGTGCCGACGCCGCGCCCGAAACGAAAGAGCGACCGGCGCCTTGCTCGGCTGTCGGGGGCACGGACACTTTGCGCTCACACAACGCACGTGACCGGGCCAGGGGAGATAATGTACAGACACGCACGGGTTCTGCCTCTGTTGAGTGGAATCGCGCTCCAGCGAGTGGGCGCATCGACCCTCGCCTGCCTGGTCCTCGCCGTGCCTGGCTTCGCACAGGACGCGCCGCTTCGGATCCTCTCGTCGCCCGAGTCGGTCGAGGTCACCGCCGGCGAATCGAGCAGGTTGGCGGTGCGGGTGGTGGACGCCGCCGGTGCCACCGTCGACGTCCCTCTTCGCTTCGCCGCCCCGCGGGGCGCCCTGAGATTCCGCGACGGTCTCGTGCAGGCCTTCCGTGCGGGGTCGTACGAGATCGTGGCGACGGCAGCCTTGCCTGCCGACGCGGGAGAGCCGCCGACGCCGCTCCGGATCCCGGTCACCGTGTCGTGGCCGCCGGTCGATCGGGTCGACCTCGGGCCTTCGGCCGGACGCCTCTACGTCGGGACCACGCTCACCCACCACCCCGTCGCTTTCCACGCCGACGGCTCCCGGCGCCCTGAGCCCGACTTCGTGTGGCGGAGCTCAGCCCCCTCGGTCGCGTCGGTGGATCCCTATGGCACCGTCGTCGCCCATGCGGAGGGCGCGGTCACCGTCTCCGTTTCGATCGACGGTCGTACCGTGGCCGAGACCGGTTACCGCGTCGAGCCCTTCCCGGCGAACGACCTCGTCATCGCGGGTGGCGCATCGGAGGCCCGAACGGGCGACGTCCTCCACTTCGCTGCCACGGGGCACGCCGACGCGGCGTCGGTCGAAGAGCTTCCCGTGACGTGGGCGTACACGTTCGTGCCGGACGACTCCATCCGGGCTCCAGGAGCCGCGGCCACCGTGGACGCCGGCACCTTCGTGGCCGAGGTACCGGGGCGATACACGGTGCTCGCCCTCTCCGGCCCCCCCTCGTGGCAAGAGCGACGGTACACGTCCGGGGTCGCGAGGCGGTGCAAGAGATCGAGCTGCAGGGCCGCGGATCGGTCACGTCCTCCCACACCTCGGACCTCTGGGTGTTCGAAGGCCTCGACGGTCGAGACTACGCGATCACCGGCACGTGGTCGGCGTCGGGCTGGGCGTTCTTCTGGGACGTGACCGACCCCACCCGGATCGTCAAGACCGACTCGATCCAGGTCGACGCCCGAACGGTGAACGACGTGAAGGTCTCGCCCGACGGACGGTACGCGGCACTCTCTCGCGAGGGCGCCTCGGACCGCAGAAACGGAGTCGTGATCCTCGACATGGCCGACCCCGCGCACCCGGTCATCGCGTCCACGTTCGACTCGAACGGCGTCACCGGCGGTGTGCACAACATGTTCGCCACCGACGACTACCTCTTCGCGCTCGCCGGTGGCGACAAGTACGTGATCATCGACGTCCGCGACCCGTATCAGCCCCGCTACGTGAGCGAGTACAATCACCCGAACAGCCGCGTGCACGACGTCTGGGTTCACGAGGGGATCGCGTACTCCTCGGAGTGGCAGACCGGCGTCGTCGTGGTCGACGTGGGAAATGGCCGCTGGGGCGGGACGATTGAAGATCCGGTCTTCGTCACGAACGTCCCGTATCCCGTCGGCGCCACGCACGCCGCCTTCCCCTACCACCAGGAGTCGACCGGCAAGTTCTACCTCTTTCTGGGAGACGAGATCAGCGGAGGCGCGGGCTCTGCATGGGCGGGTGAGGGCGCGGACAACCAGCCTTACGACGCGGTCAGCGGCGAGGGAGGTGTCCAGGGCCGCATGAGTGGATATCTGCACGTCATCGACTTCACCGACCCCGACGCTCCGAAGGACGTCGCACGGTACGAGGTGCCCGAGGCGGGGGCCCACAACCTCTGGGTCGAGGACGACGTGCTCTATCAGGCCTACTACAAGGGCGGCCTGCGCGTCGTCGACGTCTCGGGCGAGCTCATGGGCGACCTCGGCCGTCAGGGCCGGGAGATCGCAGTGTACAAGCCGCAGGACCCCGGGGGCTTCCTGCCGAACCAGGTCAGCGTGTGGGGTCCCCAGCCGTACAAGGGCTACGTCTTCTTCAGCGACATGAACTCGGGCCTGTGGGCCGCCAAGGTGCAGCCCAAGGGGCGGCCCGTGTCGTGACGTCGGATCGTGGGGCCCGTCCCTACTCGCGGTCGTCCGCGGTCTCTGCCCAGACCTGCACCGCGGTCGCGATCCCCAACGCCGCACGCTGAGGCTCCCGGACGATCACGTCACGATCGGTCGAGCTCGTCAGGAACCCGGTCTCGATGATCACCCCGGGGGTCGAAGGGTGGAGCGCGTGTCGATACCGTCGGTAGTTGAATGCGTAATAATTGCGCATACGCCGCGTCGTCGTCGGCAGCCTCTTGATACCGGTGATCTCTCCATACGCGCGCTCGAGCAAGCGGGCGGCGACACGCCCTTCACCGGACCGGTCTCGACGCGACGACGCGACCCGGAATCCGGAAGCGGAGGGGTCGGCGCTGCCGTCCGCGTGGATGGCGACGAAGAGGTCGGCTTGGTACTGCTGGGGCACGACCGCGGGCAGGACGTCCACCTCGTAGCCGTCGGCCCGCAGGATGGCCGCGGCACGCTCGGCGATGTCGAGGTTGAACTCCCATTCGTGCACGCCGTCCCAGCTGGTCCCGTTGCTACGAAGGCCCCTGAGCTCGCGCGGGGCCTCGTCGGCTCGCCAATGCCCGGCCTGCAGCGCGATCCGCGGCCCCGCCTTCGTCGGCGCTTCGCCACCCCGGAACGCTCCGAGCCCGAGCACGAGCAGAACCACGACGCAGATCGATCTCACTCCCCTCATGACCCCCTCTCCTTTGAGCTGACCCTCGTACCGGCGCCGGGCGCGCCATCCATCCTCTCTCAGACGCTCCGGACCACCCAAGCGGTTGGATTCGTCCCGAATGGGCGCACGGCTCACACCTGCCCCTCAGCCACCTTGTTCCATTCGCCAGAACACGATCCCCCCGGCCTGCTGGCCGACGCCCACCGAGCCCACGAGCTCGAAGGATCGTAGATCGTACACGTCCACCTTCCCGGGCTCGGCCCCCTTGCCCTCCACGCTCACGAAGGCAAACCGAGAGTCCGGAGTCACCGCCACGCCGTGGGTCACCGTGGTCGTCGAGGGGACGACGGCTCTGCTCTCGCCCGTGGCGGCGTCGAAGAACTGTACCTGGCCGGCTCCCTTGAGCGACGCCACCAGCGTGCGCCCGTCCGCCGTGATCCCGAGGTTGTAGGGTGCCCGACCCGCCGGGAATTTCCGCACCAGGGACCACTGCTCGCGGTCGACGACGAGGATCTCGTCGGACTTGTTGCAGGCGACGAAGAGTGTGCGCTCGTCGGGGGCTGGCTGAACCCATGTGGGTGAGCACGACGGCTCCCTGGCGGCGTGCCGCATCGTCTCGCCGGACCCGGCCGGACGGGTGAGGCCGTTGCGCCCGGTGACGATTTCCGGGGGCTCCCAACCGGTCAGCGCCGACTCCGCGCCGGAGGCGACCGAGAACCTCCGCGAGACCTCGAACGTCCGGGTATCGATCTCGACCAGCTGGTCGTCCATCATGCAGAGCGAGTAGGCGAAGACACCGTCGGGTGCCATGCACAGCCCGTGCGGCATCGTGCAGGTGGGGATCTGCTCCACCTCGACGAGGTCGGGGGTATACACCACGGACACGGTCGACGGCACGTGCTCCCCGTGGAGGTTGAAGTTGGCGATGAACGCGTACAGCCCGTCGGTGGTCAGATCCAGCGTCGCCGGGAAGTTTCCGAGCAGGATCGGCGCGGCCACGAGCGTGTCGGGGCCCGCCTCGAACTTCCAGAGCTTGCCGTCCGGCACACCGTGTGCGGTGGTCATGTACAGGAACCGACCGTCGGGCGACACGTTGAGCCCGTGCGGCCCCTCCGTCTCCACGGCGATCTCGCCGACGGGAGTGGTGCGATCGATCGCAACGCCATCCGCGTCCAGACGAACGCGGTGGATCAGGTCCGCGGACTCGGCAGCCACGTAGACGTAATACACACGGTCGACCTCGGCCGACGCCCCGCCGGCGTGCCCCGGAGACACGTCGCCCGTGGTCGATCCGGCCGGGGCCCCGGCACACGAGGCCAGGACAAGGGACGCTGCGACGATCGCGGAGGTTCTGAGATCCATGCTCGTTCCGGCCTGTGTCCGTGCCTCACCGCGGTTGCTGCGCCTCGGGTCCGGCACGATTCTTCGGTAGCTTTGCCCGGCCCCGGGGAGTCGAGCAATCGACGTCGGCGTAATAGGCCGTTCCTGAACGAGCATTTCAAGGGAGTCCACACTCCGCCACACCCATGGCCACCCTCTTAACGATCGTCGCCGTCGCACTATCGATCTCCTTCCTGTGCTCGATCCTGGAAGCGGTCTTCCTCTCGATTACCCACGCTCACGTCGCGCTGCTGCAGAACCGAGGAGAGTGGGCAGGAGGCTGGCTCGGGCACGCCCGCGCCAACGTGGAGGAGCCGATCGCAGCGATCCTCACGCTCAACACCATCGCGCACACGATCGGCGCCGCCATGGCCGGCGCCCAGGCGGCCGTCGTCTTCGGCGACGCCTGGGTCGGGGTCTTCTCCGGGGTGCTGACGGTGGCCGTGCTGCTGGCCACGGAGATCGTACCCAAGACGATCGGCGCCACCTATTGGCGGCGTCTGGCAAAGCCCTCGGCGTAC
>JBDHDM010000181.1:0-8763 GCA_039591515.1 Gemmatimonadota bacterium
GGGCTCCCCGCGCGACCCCTCGGGGAAGACGATGACGATCTCGCCCCGCGCGAGCGCGTCGGAGACGCCGGCAAGAGGATCGGTGCCGGGTGCCCGGCCGGCGCGCTCGATGGGGATGATCCCGACGATGTGGAGGGCGAACCAGGCACGGAGCCGGTTGGCCAGGAAGTAGTCGGCCGCCGCCACCGGGCGCGTGATCCGTAGCAGGCGGGGGGGCAGAAGCGTCATCAGCGCCATCGTGTCGAGATGACTGTTGTGATTCGCCACCAGGATCGCGGGTCCCCGGGATGGGAGGCGCTCGCGTCCGCGCACGTTCATTCCTACGACGATCAGGAGAAACGGACGGACGACCAGCCAGAAGAAGGCGTGGCGAAGGAGTGGGGTGATCATGAGTAGAGGTAGAAGGTGAAGTGGAAGAAGAGCGGTGCAGTGAACGTGAGGCTGTCCAGCCGATCGAGGATGCCGCCGTGTCCCGGGAGGAGCGCACCGGAGTCCTTGACCTGCAGGTCGCGCTTGATGGCCGAGATGACGACGTCGCCGACGAAGCCGAACACGCTGATCAGGACGCCTGCCGCGACAGCCTCGCGCAGCGCGAAGGGAGTGAGCACCCGAAAGGAAAGGAGCGCGAGCACGACCGTGGTCGCGATACCACCGAGCAGGCCTCCCCAGGTCTTGTTGGGGCTCACGGTCGGCATCACCCGGGCCCGCCCGATGGCTTTGCCGCAGAGGAACTGAGCGACGTCGTTGAGCTGCGTGAGGACGACCAGGAAGAGCACGAGCCCGGGCCCCGCACCGTTCGGATTGATCGATGACGGAAGGACCAGGAGGTACGCGACGTGCCCGATGCTGAACACCGTCGTCATCGCTCCCCAATGAATCGTGCCGACGGCCCGCAGAAAGCCCGCGGTCTCGCCGATCAGCACCATACGCGTGGGGATCGCCAGAAACAGGAAGACCGGCACGAAGACGACGAACATTCCGTACCAACCCAGGTGGATCCACAGATACTGGAGCGGGATGGCTGCGTACGCCCACAACAGAACGCGACGGTCCGCGCGGCGCGTGGGGATGAGGGACAGGTACTCCTTGAGCGCCAGGTAGCTCACCCAGGCGAAGAAGAACAGCGCCCAGCCTCGCTCGAGAGCGAGGGAGAGGCCGAAGAGTCCTGCGATGAGCCACCAGCTCTTGATCCGGCTCCGCACTTCGTCCAGCTCCAGGTGCGGCCGGAATCGCTCCAGGGCGAGCGTGATGAGGCTCGCCGTGACGAGCACGCCGAAGATGGCGCCGAGCGCGATCTGGACGTTGGTGTGGAGGTCACTCCTGATCATGGCGTCACCTCCTGGATGGCGCGCCGAGCTCGGCGCACCGTGGTCACGACGAGCAGGGCGGCGACGAGGGAGAGGATCCCCGTGACCCATCGCCCGGCCCCGACGCCCAGTCCCAGAACGAGCCCCACGAGGCCGAAGACCAGGGCGCGATCGCTCTTGCCCATCGGGCCGTCGTACCTGCGGGTCGCGCCGACCTGCAGGGCGACCACACCCGCCATTTCACTCAGCGCAGCCAGAACCACCACGCTCACCATCAGAGCCGGCTCCACCCCGGGAACGAGAGTCAGCGGCAGGTAGAGCACCGAGTCGGAGAGCACGTCGCCCAGCTCGTTGAGGAACACGCCGGCGTGGCTCTGCATGTCGAGCTCACGTGCCATCATCCCGTCCAGCGCGTTCAGCGCCATCCGCACGAGGAGTGCAGCCGGAAGGAGCAGGAGCGGCCACCCCACATCGGGCTGCCATGCGATCACCCCGCCGATGCCCGTCGACAGGACGAGCGCGGCCACCGTGATCTGATTCGGGGTTACCCGTGCCGCGGCCAGCCGGTGGAGCAGGGGCCGCAGGAGTCGTTGGAACCCGGGCTTGAGGTCGTAGATGGAAGCCACGGGACTATGCCATTCCCCAGCACTGGAGCAGCCACCCGAACCACTCGCCGGGGATCTTCTCCAGGGCGCGAGCGCCGATCGTCATCGCAAGGCCGACGGCTGCGGCGAGGACAGCCGCGCCACTGTTGTCGAAGACCGTTCGAGGCTTCGTCGTCTCCATTTCGCACACCCTCCGTCGTTCGCTCATGGGTCGATTCGACTCGTATGAGCGGCAACGGGCGTGCCATACTGGGCGTGATCTTATAACATGATGGCCACCATTGAGTTAGGTGGATCTACGCTCTCGTGCGGGTTCGATGGCGTGCGGAGGTACTGGTCATGGCATGTATCCACGCTATACACTAGGTGTACACACAGGAGAACATGTCATTCGTTACTGAAGCAGAGCGAGCGTTTCTCGAGAGCTTCTCCGGGCTCGGTTCCTGCAATCCGTTCAGCGCGAAACGGGAGGCGTTCGAGAAGGCACTGCTGGGGAAGGCGTTCGTGCCCCACTCGGAGGAGTCTCTGCAAGAGCTCCTCGTCCGGGACCCCTATCGACGCGGCACGAACTTCGACCTCATCTCCCGACTCGCCGAGTCGAGGCTCGAGACGGCACGTGATCGTCTGGCTGCCTCGGCCCCGGCCTCCTCACGGGAGCTCATGCTCTATCAGGACGCGGCCCTGCTGCTCCTCTACCGACGCCACGTCGATGGCTTCACGAACCTCATCCGGGCGGCGGAGGAGGGGGGGCGTTCGAGCGTCCGGGGCTTCTATCGCCGCTTTCGGAGCGAGTGGGCCTACTTCCTCGGGATCCCGGACGTCGACTTCCCTGCTCCCTTCGAGCCGGATCACGTGTTCGCCTGCCTGTATCAGATACAGCGCGCATATCACCACATCTTCCGCTTCATCGTCGGACAGTCGCCCGCCACGGCACGCCTGAGGGCCGCCGTCTGGGATTCGATCTTCACGCACGACCTGCGCCGGTACGCGACGACCCTGTATGGGCGAATGAGCGACATGACCACGCTCATCACTGGGCCCTCCGGCACGGGAAAGGAGCTCGTCGCGCGCGCCATCGCCCTGTCCGCCTACGTCGAGTTCGACGAGTCGAAAGAAGCGTTCGTGGGGAGTGCGCTGGCGTCGTTTCACCCCCTCAACCTCTCCGCCCTTCCTTCCACGCTGATCGAGTCCGAGCTCTTCGGGCACCGCCGCGGCGCATTCACGGGTGCCGTCCAAGACCGCCGTGGGTGGTTGGAGCAGTGCGAGCCGAGCGGCAGTGTCTTTCTCGACGAGATCGGTGAGCTCGACGCCGAGATCCAGGTGAAGCTGCTACGCGTGCTGGAGACCCGCGGCTTTCGGGCCCTCGGCGATACGACGGACCAAAGGTTCCGAGGAAGGATGCTTGCCGCGACCAACCGTGATTTGGCGACGGAGGTGAGCGAGGGTCGGTTCCGAGAGGACTTCTACTACCGCCTTTGCTCGGACACGATCGTCACCCCCTCGCTCCGCGATCAGCTGACGGATGCTCCGGAGCTGCTGGGCGAGCTGCTCCGGTTCCTTGCCCGTCGGATCGTGGGCGATGGGGCGGAAGAGCTGGCCGCGGAGGTCGAGGTCTGGATCACCGACAACCTCGGAGACGTGTATCCGTGGCCCGGCAACATCCGTGAGTTGGAGCAGTGCGTGAGGAGCGTGCTCATCCGGAAGCACTATCAGCCGCTCGAGGCAGCGGTGGCCAGCGTGCGCGATGAGGTGGCGCGCGACTTCGCGAGGGGAGCGTTGACCGCCGAGGAGCTGCTGAAACGATACTGCACGGTGGTCTACGCGGACGTGGGCAGCTACCAGGAGGTGGCTCGCCGTCTCGACATCGACCGGCGCACCGTGAAGAGCCGGATCGACGCAGAGCTGTTGGAGCGGCTACGGGCGTAGCGCTGGCAGGAGCGGTGGGCCTCTGCCGGTCTGTCTCCTCCGTAGTGCGAATCCTACGTTGCGCTTCTGTCCCCGACTCGGTCCCCGCCAACGCCTCGTGGAGGTCCCGATGAAGAAGCTCTCCCTGCTCCTCGTCCTCTGTGCTCTTCCCTCTCTCGCGTCCGCCCAGATCAGTGCGAAGCTGATCCGCCATGCCGACGTCTCGGCGACGGAAATCGCCTTCGTGTATGGCGGCGACCTGTGGGTGATGCCCAAGTCGGGCGGCACGGCGATGCAGGTGACGCATTCCCCTGGGGAGGAGTCATGGCCACGCTTTTCGCCGGACGGCTCGGAGATCGCGTTCACGGCCGCGTACAACGGCAACGGCGACGTCTATGTGATGCCCCGCACGGGTGGGGTTCCGACGCGCGTCACCTATCAGTCGCACGTCGATCGGATGGTCGAATGGCACCCGGGCGGGGACCGTCTGCTCTTCGCATCCGGGCGTGAGAGCGGTCGGCAGTCCTACCGTCAGTTCTACCTGGTTCCGAAGGACGGTGGGCTTCCCGAGAAGCTCGCCGTCCCGTACGGAGAGCTCGCCAGCTTCTCGGCCGACGGGACCCGGCTGGCCTACATCACGAAGATCACGGAGAACTACCCGTTCAAACGCTATCGAGGCGGGCTGGCCTCCGACGTGGTCGTCTTCGATCTCGAGAGCAACACGGCGGAGAACATCACGCAGAACCCCGCAAACGACGGCAAGCCCGCCTGGGTCGGTGACCGGATCTATTTCGTGTCGGATCAGGGCCCGAACATGCGCCTGAATGTGTGGGCTCACGACGTGACCACGGGCTCGGCGACCCAGATCACGGACTTCGAGGACTTCGACATCTCCTTCATGTCGGCAGGCCCGGAGGATCTGGTCTTCGAGGCGGGCGGGGCGCTCTACGTGATGGACGTCGCCAGCCACGCGTACGAGGAGGTGCCGGTGCACGTGGTGAGCGACCTCTCGGTCGAGATGCCACGCTCGGTCGATGTCAGCGGCAGCATCGGCAACATGACGGCGTCGCCCGAAGGCAAGCGGGTGGTCTTCCAGGCTCGGGGCGAGCTCTTCAACGTGCCGGTCTCCGAGGGATACGTCGTGAACATGACCCGCTCGAGCGGGGCGTTCGATCGTGATCCGGCGTGGTCACCGGATGGCCAACAGGTGGCGTACTGGAGCGATCGCTCCGGGGAGTACGAGATCCACGTGCAGTCGAGCGACGGCATGGCCGAGCCACGCCAGCTGACCGATCGGGGCCGCGGGTACGGGTACCGTCTCCACTGGTCTCCGGACAGCGAGAAGATCGCCTTCATCGACGAGACGAACGACATCAGCGTCGTCGACGTGGAAAGCGGTGAGGTGACCGTGGCGGGAAACTACGTGTGGAACGTGAGTCACCCGGGGCGCCAGGGCTATCCGATCGCGTGGTCGCCGGACTCGCGCTGGATCGCGTTCACCGAAGGCGCCGAGAACAGCCACGCGGTCGTCGTGCTGTACAGCGTGGAGTCGGGTGAACGGCACCAGGTCACGAGCGGGTTCTACACGGACAACAGTCCGGTCTTCAGCACGGACGGCCGCTACCTGTTCTACCTGACGAACCGGAACATGTCGGCGGCCTACTCGGCCCTGGGCGACGGCACGTGGGTCTATCCGAACTCCACGCAGATCGCCTCGGTCAGCCTCACGCCGGATGCGCCTTCCCTGCTGGAGGTGAAGAACGATGCCTTCGGGGCGACCGAAGAAGAGGGCGCCGAGCCGGACTCGGAGGGAGTGACGGTGCAAGTGGACGCCGGCGGAATCGAATCGCGCCTCGTCCTGCTTCCGCCCGACGCGGGCAACCTCGGCAGCCTGATGGCGTTCGACGGCAAGATCGTCTATCGCCGCTCTGCGAATACCGGGTCGGGAGGGGGACCCGCCCAGCTGATGCTCTACGACCTGGAGAGCCGCGAGGAAGAGACCATCATGGCCGACGTCGGCTCCGTCGTGGCCACGGCCGACGGCGAGTCACTCCTGGTCCGCAGCGGCCAGCAGTTCGGCATCGTGCAACCGAGCCCCGGCCAGTCGATCGACGACGCGATCCCGACCGACGGCTTGGTCATGGATCTCGTTCCGCGAGAGGAGTGGCGCCAGATCTTCACGGACACGTGGCGCAGGCACCGTGACTTCTTCTACGACCCCGACATGCACCAGATCGACTGGGACGGCCTGGGCGAGCAGTACGGGGCCCTCCTGGGCGACGCGCGCACGCGCTGGGACGTGAGCTACCTGCAGTCGCAGCTGGTCTCGGAGCTGAGTGCCGGGCACACGTACACGAACGGAGGAGATACCGAGCGGGTGACTCCCGTGGTCACCGGATTCCTGGGGATCGATTGGGCCCAGGATGACCGAGGCTACCGGATCGAGCGTATCGTCCGCCCCGCCGAGTGGGATACGGAGGTCCGCTCGCCCTTCGACCGGCCTGGAGTGGACGTCGAGCCCGGGGACTACGTCCTCGCAGTGAACGGTGTGGCCCTGGATCAGGGCAAGGATCCGTACGCCGCTTTCGAGGGCCTGTCGGGCAAGACGATCTCCCTTCGCGTGAGCCGGACGGGAGACGCGGCCGACGCGCGGCAGCAGGTGGTGCAGGCTCTCACACAAGGTGAGGAGACCCAGCTCCGCTATCTCGAGTGGATCGAGAACAACCGCCGCATGGTCGACGAGCTGTCGGGCGGGGCGCTGGGCTACGTGTACATGTCCAACACTGGCGGACGTGGCCAGCTCGAGCTGGTCCGCATGTTCTACGGCCAGCTCGACAAGCAGGGCTTCATCATCGACGAGCGCTTCAACGGTGGTGGTCAGCTCGCCGACCGATTCCTGGAGCTGATGCAACGTCCGGTGGTGTACAACCTCCACTGGCGTCACGGGCGTGATCACACACAGCCTACCAAGACCAACCCCGGGCCCATGGGTATGCTCATCAACGGCTGGGCCGGCTCCGGTGGAGACGGCCTGCCCTGGGCTTTCCAGGAGCTAGAGGCGGGACCCATCGTCGGGGAGCGCACGCTCGGGATCCTGGTTGGGCCCGCGACCGGTCATCAGCTCATCGACGGGGGCAGCATCACCGTTCCGGGTGCGCGTCTGTACGACAACGACGGTCACTGGTTCTGGGAGGGTGAGGGCGTCTCGCCCGACATCGAGGTGTGGGACGACCCGAATCTCCTGGTGCAGGGCCGCGATCCACAGATCGAGCGCGTGGTGGAGGAGGTCATGGAGATGCTGCGGGAGAACCCGCCCGTCATGACGCCGGCACCTCCGCTCGAGGACCGATCGGCGAGAGGGCTCCGGCGCGGGGGTTGAGCGAGGACGTCGGTTCGGGCCGAAACGGAAAGGACCCGCCCCTGAATCGGGGGCGGGTCCTTTCGCCTTGCGGTGGGCAGGCGCGAGGCCACTGCCCTTACGGGCCGCTCACCAGCGATATACCTCGACTTCGGTCTTGGTCAGGTCGGACTCGACCCAGACGCGCACCTCGGTGTTCTCGGAGATGTAGAGCGCGCCACTGCGGACCGCTTTGTCGGTGGCTCCGGCCGACCACACCGGCTCGTCCACCACGACCTTCACCTGAACCGGCAGACCGTAGTCCGTAAACTCCTCCACGTCGTACGACACCGCTTTGTTCGGCGCGACGTGCCCCAGCGTGTGATGCCGCCCCGACTTGTCGACCAACACGATCTGGACGCGGTACTCGTGGTTGTTCACCACGCGTAGCTCGGGGTCTCCCTTCGGCCCGAGCTCATCGCCCGTGGGAGCGGCCTGCGCAAAGGAGGCCGTGGAAGCCATCGCCAGGGCGACAGCCAGGGTCTGTATCATTCGGATCTTCATGTAGGATCTATCCTCATCGTCGTCACCGGTCCGCGGTTGCGAAGCCCACGGACCTCACCCGGACGCGCCGTGCGCACCTCGCTCGGCCATCCACGGACTCCCTTACGGATGGGGTCCCCCCAGGGATTCGCCTGGGCGAGGGCTTGTCCGATCTCCTAATTCTTCATATTTAAGAAAAACTGATCGCTCGGTGACGCTCATTTGCAGGGGAGGGGAGGATGGAGATCCAACGGCTCACGGACTTGGAGCAGCTCCTGCTCCTTTCGGTCCTGCAGGCGAGCGACGATGCCCATGCCGGGGCGATCCGGGAGATTCTCGAGGGCCGCGGAGAGCGGAAGGCGGGGCTGGGCTCCATCTACGTGACCATGACACGGCTGGAAGATAGGGGCATGGTCGCCTCCTCCATGGGCGAGCCCACCGCCGAGCGTGGAGGCAAGGCGAAACGCCTGTACCGCGTCACGTCGGAGGGAATGACCGCGCTGCACCACAGCCGGCGGATCCTGGATCGCATGTGGGAGGGTGTCCCGTTGATGGAGTCGGAGGCGGGACCGTGATCCGCCCGCCGGCGCTCGCCCGCGCGCTGATGCGGATGCTCCTGCCTCGCCACGAGATCACGGAATCGCTCGAGGGCGACCTCGAAGAGGGATTCGCGCGCCGCGCCGCGGAGTCTCCGCTACGGGCGAAGTGGTGGTACCTGAGGCAGATCATGACGCTCCCCTATGCCGGACTCAACCGTGAGATCGGGCGGCTACGGGCATCGGGTGACGGGGCGAAAGCTTGGAGGGGAGGTGGGTGGATGAACGGGGTCACGATGGACCTCCGGGTCGCCGCCCGCTCGCTCGCTCGCCGACCGGCTTTCACGGGCGTAGCGCTCGCCACCCTGGCCCTGAGCGTCGGCGCGGCGACGCTCCTGTTCTCGGTCGTGGACGGTGTGCTCTTGAGCCCGCTGCCCTATGAGCGGCCGGAAGAGCTCGTCACCGTCTACCTCACGAACGACGAATGGCGCAGCGGAGACAACGAGTTGCTTCGCGCCGCGTGGGACGTT
>JBDHDM010000182.1:0-8988 GCA_039591515.1 Gemmatimonadota bacterium
GCGCCGGAGATGGCGCCGTCGGAGGTGGTTGGCCGCGTGATCCGAATGACGGTATCCACCCCCGATAACGCCTGACTCACGCGCTCGGCTCAGAGCACGCTTCGCTCCAACCGGGCAGCTCCCTCGGGATACCAACGCCTCGGCCCCTTCGGGGACACTCCGGCCGGCGCTCTAGTTCGTCGTCCCGCAAGCTCCTGGTCACCCGCAAGTCATTCGCAGTCTCAACCCTGCTCCGCTTGCGCCGACCTCCGCGTCGTGAGTCATTCGGGTCGTTATGTGACGTGCGCTTCTCGTGACTGACCTCCGCCGGTCTCGAGCCTTTCCTGGCCTGCGCTCTTGAAGCCCAACCTGAATCGGACTGGCCCAACTGGGCCCCGCCTCCTGCGGCTAGGTGGGATCCCAACGGCCCTCGCCGCCCTCCTGCTGTTCGGCTTTGGCGTGGCCCCCGTTCTCCTGCTGCCTACCGGCGAACCCCTATTGGAATGGGTGAGGGATCCCGCCTGGAAGTGGCTGAATCTTCTCGCGCTCGCCATGGCGCTGCTGCTCCCCCTCTCGCTTGTTGTCCTTTACGCCGCTCAAGCCAACTCGCTCGGCACCCTCGGTCTCCTGAGCTTTCTGACCGCCTTCCTCGGAACTTCGCTCTATCTCGGCCTGCAGTTCGACGAGACCTTCCTCTGGCCAATCCTAGCCTCCGAGGCGCCGGAACTCCTAGACCTCGAGGGGCCGATGTTCACCGACCCTCTCTTCGGGTTCGCCTACCTGGCCATGGGACTGCTCTTCATCGCCGGCTGGCTTGGATTCGGCGTGATGACAAGTCGCGCCCGAGTCTTCCCTCGAGCCGGCGGAGTCCTGCTCGCCATCGGCATGCCCGTCTTCGGGGCTGGCAACCTAGTGCCGTTCCCTGTCCGGGGGACGGGATCTGTACTCGCCGCGACCGGCCTCGCGCTCCTCGCATGGTCGCTCTGGAACGCCGACCACGTGACCGACCCTGGTCAGACGGAGTAACGGGCTCCACACAGCCTCGATCCGCGCGCAATGCGCACTCGACTACGAAGGCTTGGTCAGGACCCTACCGATTCAGGTGCTCCGTGGGCGGGGCCGTCCCCTTCCGGTAGAAGTTGAAGTCACAGTGGTCACCGCCCTTCGCCAGAGTGCACGGTCGACGGAACTCGGCGTCGACGCGATCCAAGATGACCGGGTAGCCGGCGAGGTCGTGGTCGCAGCCCAGCCGGGCCAGCTCCGGGCATTCGAGCGCCGCGAACAACTCAACGTTTGCGCAAGAAGTCACCTCGATTCGCAGCCGGTCCGCTTCGTCGACGACCCTGCCAGTCTTCCACGTGCCCTCACGGTCGATCGCCTCGAACATCGCGACGTTGAACTTCTTGAGATTCTCGAATGGATCTCCGTCGCATTCGACCAGGTCGTCGATCTGGTACAGGGCGGGCATCGAATACTCCGCCACCCGTTCGAAGATGGTCCTGAGGAACAGGTAGGCCTCTGCTCGGCCTTCTCTCCGTGCGGAGACGTTGAACAGCGCGGCCAGGAGCACCATCTCTGCTGCCGTCTCCCGGCCAAGTCTCTTGGCTTCGGCGACGGGCCCTGGATAGGTCCGCCGGATCCGCTGCATCTCCGCCAAGACCGCCGCTAGGTAGGACACAGCACCAAAAAGGCCGTATCGGTTGCGGACCGCAGAGAACACGATCGGCACCTGCCTTCTTTGCGCCTCTTTGGGAAGTCTCAGCGGCTGTCCGTAGCGTGCAAGCTCCTCGACCTTCATCGGTCACCTCCTGTCCATACCCTCCTACCCACACCATTGAACGTGCGGCCCAAGCCCGTCTGGAGCAGTCGGGGGGTTCCTGATTCGTGTGTGGGGCGACCCCGAAAATGCGTCGTTCGACTCAGGAGCCGATCGACGAGCAAGCTGTCCTACACGCTGTGGCGGGGGATCCCCGGCAGATGGGCTCCAGTCGCCTGCGCAGTTTCGGCAGGAGTGGCATCACCCGAGTCGAAGGCCAACGTCCATGCCACCGCCGTTCAAGAAAGGGCAGGTGTCGCCCGCGACGACGACACTTCGCACAATCGCACAAGGGCAGGTCATGGGTCTCGTGGCGGAGAACGGCGCTCAGGTTTGGCGTGGGCTCCCGTTCGCTGCCTCGACGGCCGGGCCGAATCGGTGGCGTGCTCCTCAAGCCCCTCCCTCATGGGAGGGTGTGCGCGAGGCCCTCGAGCCCGCCCCCCGGTGCGCGCAGCTCACGAACGAGTTCGACGGCGATGAGGGGCTGAAGCCCGGGCTCGTCGTCGGGTCGGAGGACTGCCTGACGCTCGACGTCTACGCCCCGGAGAGGCCCGTGGGATCAGGGTTGCCGGTCATGGTGTGGATCCACCCGGGCGGGAATGTCTGGGGGCGATCCAGCGCCTACGATGGATCAAGGCTCGCCCAGAACGAGAACGTGATCGTGATCGCGGTCCAGTACCGCGTCGGCCCTCTCGGCTGGTTCGCCCATCAGGCGTTGCGCTCAAGTGCGCGGACGCACGAGGACGCCACGGCGTGCTTCGCCACGCTCGACCTGATCGCTTCGCTGAAGTGGGTGCGGCACAATATCGACGCGTTCGGCGGAGATCCCGACAACGTCACGATCTTCGGCGCGAGCGCCGGCGGCCACAACGTGGTGACCTTGCTCGCTTCGCCCATGGCCAAAGGCTTGTTCCATCGGGCGATCGTCCAGTCCGGCGCGTTCGACAGCATCTCCATCGCCGCGGCTCAGGGGGACGAGGGAGCGGTCTTGAATCCCTCCACAAGGATCGCCGAGGCGCTAAACGCATCCACGGCCGAGGGGCTGCGCGCGCTCCCCGTCGTGGAGCTACTTGGCGCCTATGAGCGTGGTCGCGGTTTCGTTGACGTTCCGCGAGTGATCCAAGACGGGGTGGTTCTGCCCGAGGGACGCCTTCGCGACGCCTTCGCGTCGGTGGCGACGTTCAACACCGTGCCAATCATGCTCGGCACTACGCGCGACGAGATGAAGCTGTTCTATGCGAGCGACGACCGGCTAACCAAGAAGAAGCTCGGTATCTTGGTCATACCGCGAGATCAGAACGCTTGGGATGCCATGACGGGGTACCTCGCGCGGATCTGGCGAATCCGGGCGGTGGACGAGCCGGCTCGGATGATGGGCGCGGCCGGGCACGACGACGTCTACGCCTACCGGTTCGACTGGGACGACGGAGGCCGCTTCCTCGCGATGGACTTCGGGACGCTCTTCGGTGCGGCGCACGGGTTCGAGATCCCCTTCGTCTTCAATCGCTTCCGACACCTCGGAGATGCCGACCGGTTCCTCTTCCAGAAGAAGACGCGCGAGGACCGCGAGCGCCTGAGCAGGGCCATGGGAGCCTACTGGTCTGCGTTCGCCCGGGACGGCATTCCCTCCGGGCCGGGCCTCCCAGCTTGGGCCAAGTACGGCGAGGCCGGCGGGTCGTTTCTGCGCCTCGACACCGACAACGACAGCGGCATCGAAGTCGTCCAAGGAGCCGATTCTCTCGAGGCGATGGTAAGCGACCTCAACGACGACTCACGAATCGACAGCTGCCACGTGGTCGAGGAGATGAGCAAATGGATGTTCGCACGACCGATCGCCGAACACGTCCGATCCGCCACCGGCTGCTAGAGGTCAGAAAGGCCTACGGTCGGGAGCGAAGAGCACGTACGACAAACAGGCCCGCGCAGGCCCCACCAGCTTCTAGGCACTTACCCCAATAGCCATGGCCGAGATCAACTCCACAACTGCCGATCAGTACAGCCTGGGGAAGATCCTGGTCATCTGGGCCGCGGTCACTGTGCCCATGCCGATCATGGCCTTCTGGATCGCCCCGATCCTCGCTGAGCGATCTACGATCCACCCGGGCGTGATCGTATGGCTGCTCTTGATCGCCGGGATGGCTTGGCAGTTCATCCTGTCGGTGTGGCTGCTCTACCACGAACTCGAGGAGTTCACCTGGGACGCGATCTGCGACCGCATCTGGCTCAAGAAGCCGAGTTCCCCACGGACTGGCAGGACCAGCCTCAGCTACTTCTGGTGGTTGATTCCGGCCTTCGCGTTCTACGCCGCGATCGAGCTCACCCCAGTGGTAGACGTCCTCGGACGGCTCATCCTGATTCCGTTTCCGACGTTGGAGCAGCTCCCGGTCTTGGATGTCACAGACCTCCGGAGCGAGGAGTTCATCGGCCAGTGGTGGCTGATGGGAGTGGCCCTCGTCAGCTGTCTCTTCAACTACCTGCTCGGCGAGGAGCTGCTGTTTCGGGGCGTACTGCTACCCAAGATGCGGGGAGTGTTCGGTAGGTGGGACTGGGCGGCTAACGCGACGCTCTTCGCGCTCTACCATCTGCACCGACCGCTTCGGATGCTTGGCTTCATCGTGGGGGGGATCGCATGGTCACTCCCATCCCGGTATTTCCGCAGCATCTGGTTCGCAATCATCCTTCACGGCATCGAGGGCGTTGCGCTCCTCGTGGGCGTATTCGCCGTCGTATCAGGCCTAGCCTTCTGAGCCGGATCGGCCTCGACACCTGTGCGGGTGGCGCGACCAAGCGCACGTCACATAGCGCCTGATTCACGCTCTCGCTACAGCACCCAACATCGACCAAGCGTAGACGTGCCCGGTGGGTAGGCCATGCTGGGTTCGCCGATCATTCTGATCGGTTCGCTATCGTGGGGGCTCGATGCCGGGGCCCAAGCTCGTCGGCCGCCCTCCTCAACATCGTGCTCACCCTTGCGGTGGTCGCTCGCCGGACGTCCTTGCGGCGTATAGACTGAAGAAGAACAACGGCTCGGCCGCTTCGCGGACAGTCCGGCGAGTGTCGACACGCTCACCTTCGCGTCGCGAATCAATTGGGTCGTTGCACGAAGTACCACTCGATGGCGATCCGTTTGGTCGATGCCTCTCCACTGCGTGCGAGCTGAGCAAGGAAAGGGCACTGCCACGAGAGCGATCCTCCCGCTCGCGCTCGGCGTCGTCCTCGCAGCCCTGAACGGCGCCCCCGCCGCAGCCCAGGAAGAGCTCGCGGCACTCCTTTCGTTCGAGGCGCCCGATCTGAGCGGGTGGTCGGGCGGACCGCGCGAGACGATGTCTCTGGACAGCGTGGGCGCGCACGGCGGTCGGTGGTCCGGACGCATTGACCGCGACGGCACGCAGAGCGACCCCGCGTTCTCGACCTTCACGCTGTCCGTGCCGCGCACCTTCGCCGGCGGAACCCTCGAGCTCAGGGGCTGGCTCCGCACGGAAGATGTGGAGGGCTTCGCGGGGCTGTGGCTGAGACAGGACGGCCCGAGCGGCATGCTCGAGTTCGACAACATGGGGACGCGCAACCTGGCCGGGACGACGGACTGGGCCGAGTACACCATCTCGCTGCCTCTCCACGACGATGCAGAGTCGGTCTACTTCGGCGCCCTCCTCGTGGGCGAGGGTACGATCTGGGTCGACGATCTCGAGCTGATCGTCGACGGCGGGCCCGCGTCCGAGGCTCGACCATTTACGCGGGTACCGTCGCCCGTTGAACTCGACACGGCCTTCGACAACGGGTCCGGAGTTCGCGAACGGGATCTCGCTGCCGCCGACCCTGAGCATCTGGCTCTGCTGGGACGGATCTGGGGTTTCGTGAAGTATCACCATCCCCGGGTCCGGGCGGGCGAGGTCAACTGGGACTACGAGCTCTTCCGGGTGCTGCCGTCGGTCCTCGCCGCGACCGACGGGCGAGAGGTCCGTACGGTGATCTCCGACTGGCTCACGCGGCTGGGCAGTCCCTCCCCTTGCGCGCCGTGCGCCGAGCCGCCGGTCGCGCCTCACCTCGCTCCCGATATCGACTGGATCCGGGACCGCGATGTGCTGGGCGACCCGCTCAGCGACGAGCTGCAGCTCCTCCACGCCCGTCGGCCGACGACCAGAGAGCACCACTACCTGGGCCAGGTCGACGGCATCGGCAATCCCGACTTCGGGACCGAAAGCAGCTACCCGAGCCAGGATCTGCCGGACGCTGGGTTCCGGCTCCTCGCGCTCTACCGCTTCTGGAACATCATCGAGTACTGGTTTCCGTATCGCGATCTAATCGCCGGAGCGTGGGAGGACGTCCTCGTCGAATTCGCTTCGCGCGTGGCCGAGACGAACACCGTCGACGAGTACCGGCTGCTCATGATCGAGCTCAGCGCGCGCATCGACGACACGCACGCCAACGTGTGGGCTCACCTTGACCTCCAGCCGCCTCGGGGTCCGGCGGAGCTGCCGATCGTCGTCCGTTTCGTCGAGGGTCAGGCCGTCGTCACCGGATACAAGCACTCGGACCTCGGCCCGGCGACGGGGCTTCAAGTAGGTGACGTGATCGAGTATCTGGACGACCGCGCGGTCGCCGATCTCGTGAGGGAGTGGAGACCTTGGTACTCGGCTTCGAACCAGCCGACGCGGCTTCGGGACATGGCGCTCAAGCTGACGCGCGGCGAGCCGGGCAACGTACGGGTCTCGGGGCGCCGTGCTGGCGGCGCCTTCGAGTTGGTCGCCGAGAGAGTCGGGAGCTCGCGACTCGATCAACGCGCGGGGCGAACCGGGGATCTGGCGGGCGAGGCCTTCCAGCTTCTCTCCGAGGACGTGGCCTACCTCAAGTTGTCTTCCGTCGCCTCGGCAGATGTCGACTCGTACCTCGCCCGCGCGGCGGACGCGAGCGTCCTCGTCGTGGACATCCGGAACTATCCGCGAGAGTTCGTCGTGTTCACGCTCGGGCGCCATCTCGTCTCGGAACACACGGAGTTCGCACGCTTCACGGTCGGCGACCTCACGAATCCCGGCACGTTTCTCTGGACGCCGCCAGTCGCGCTGGAGCCCCGGGAGCCGACGTTCGGGGGGAGGGTCGTGATCCTGGTGAACGAGCTGTCGATCAGCCAAGCCGAGTACACTGCGATGGCCTTTCGGGCCGGTCTGAACGCCCTGGTGGCCGGAAGCGTGACCGCCGGAGCCGACGGCAACGTCTCGGGCATCCCCCTGCCGGGAGGTATCAGCTCGCTGATCAGCGGGATCGGCGTCTTCTATCCCGATCGGAGGCCGACGCAGCAGATTGGCATCGTCCCCGACCTCGAGGTGCTGCCAACGATCAGAGGCATTCGGGAAGGCCGGGACGAAGTCCTCGAGGCGGCGGTCAGCTACGTCCTCGGAAGAGAGTTCAGGATCGCCGAGAACCTGCCTCCGGCGTAGCCCAGACTCATCAGCGATGACCTTCAGCGCGCGCGGACACGGCTGAAGGTCGCGCGGCCGGCGGTGGCCACCGAACGCGGTCTTGCGCCTCCCTCCGTGCCGTGAGTCATTTGGGCCCTACGCGACGTTACTTCGGGGAGTGTGGTGAGGGTGCGAAGAAGCGGGGTCATCCTTTCGATTGCGGCGGTCTCGACGGCCGGTTCTGCGGCCGCCCAGGTCGCTCCTTGGCCGACCGACAGATGGTCGGAGAGCAGCCCCTCCGCGGAGGGTCTCTCGGAGTCCGCGCTCACCGAGCTCGACCGCCAGATCCGTGACGGTGACTTCGGCTACATCGATCGTCTCGTCGTCGTCCGCAGCGGCCGACTCGTCCTCGACAAGCGCTACGACAACGACTACCGATCGATCAGCCGGGGACGCCGATCCCAGATCGGCTGTGGCTTCGACTGCTCCGATCCCGGGTGGAACCACCAGTTCAACTATCTACACCCGGACTGGCACCCGTATCACCAAGGACGCGACGTCCACACCCTGCAATCGGTGACCAAGTCGATCTCGGCCACCCTCATCGGCGCCGCGATCGAACAGGGCGCGATTCCCGGCGTCGACGAGCCACTGCTTCCCTACCTCACCGACTACGACGTGTCACGAGTCGCGTCGGGCCTCGGCACGGCCACGCTCGAAGACGTGCTGACGATGCGCACGGGAATCGAGTGGCACGAGACGGATCGGCCGATGGACGACTCGAACACCACGATCCAGCTCGAACGGAGCCCGGATTGGGTGCAATTCACGCTGAACCAGCCGATGGAGGCGGCACCTGGTGAGAAGTGGGTCTACAACTCCGGCGGAAGCCAACTCATGGCGGCCATCCTACAGAAGGCGACAGGCCAGAGGATGGACCGCTTCGCGGAGGCTCATCTCTTTAGCCCGCTCGGTATCGAGGACTACCACTGGAAGATCACGCCTGCCGGCCTCCCCGATGCCCTGGGCGGCCTCTACCTGGAAGCGGAGGACTTGGCCAAGATCGGGTACCTCTATCTTCGAGACGGTGTCTGGGACGGCCACCGGATACTCCCCGAAGGCTGGGTCGACGCGGCGACGACGACACACGTGCAGCAGCCCGGGTATGGGTATCAGTGGTGGCGCCCCGATCCAGGCGGAGAGGAAGTCTGGGCGGGCCAGGGCTTCGGCGGCCAGTATCTCCTCGTTCTCCCGGCCCGCGACATCGTTGCCGTCGTGAACAGCTGGAATCTCTTCGGGGGCCGGGTCCAGAACATCCGCGACGCCCTGGTCTCGGCACTCGTCACCGGCCACCCCGGGTCAGCGACAGACGCTCGTCCCTGAGCTCGCTCTCTAGTATCCCACCTGCTTGTCGACGACGTTCTCCCACTCTGGCACGGCCACGCCAGTCAGGAATCGCTCGAGATTCCGGAGAATCAGGTCCGTTTCGCGGGCCCAAAAGCCACGCGTGACGGCTGACACGTGTGGAGTCATCACCACGTTGGGCAAAAGCCACGCGTGACGGCTGACACGTGTGGAGTCATCACCACGTTGGGCAGACCCCAGAGGGGAGAATCGGACGGGAGCGGCTCACGCGAGAAGACGTCCAGCCCGGCGCCCCGGATCCCGCCGTTGCGGAGCGCATCTACGAGGGCCTGCTCGTCGACGAGGCTGCCTCGCGCCACGTTCACGAGCACCGCTCCCGGCTTCATGCGCCGGAACGCCGCGGAGTCGATCATGCCCCGGGTCTCCGGCGTG
>JBDHDM010000183.1:0-8737 GCA_039591515.1 Gemmatimonadota bacterium
CCCGTCGTCATCGGTGAGATCCTCCGGGGTGAGCGGCCACGATCCTCGTTCGCCCCGATGGTCATCATCTCGGGCAACCTGATGGCGTACGAAGCGATGGGCGCCCTACTCGATCGACCGTCGGGCGCCGGGCATCGAGGGTATTTCCTGGATCCCTGGACGGGGCGGATCGAGCGGCCCGGAAACGGGATTCTCCTGGCTGTCCGGCGCCGGCGGGCGCTGCGTGCGCTGGCCCGGCTGGCGGGATGGGAGGACTCATGAGCGGCGAGCGCATCCTGGAGCGTGACTTCCGCACCTTCTTCGAGGTCCCTTTCGCCCAATACGGAAAGGACGAGGTGTACGTCTCTCCATTCCGCGGCGACCTGGCTCGCATGCTCGATGGAGCGAGGAACCCGGTCTTCGGCGATCCCGATCGAATCACCTTCTTCTCCGTCGTGCGGAACGGACGTCCCGTGGGCCGGATCACGGCACACGTTCACCCGGCCTCCAATCAGCGCTACGGGCTCCGTCGGGGGCACTTCGGGTTCTTCGACTGTGCGGACGACCCCGTCGTCGCCGGGATCCTCCTGGATGCCGCCTGCGACTGGCTCGCCCGAAGGGGTTGCGACGAGATCGCGGGCAACTTCAATCTGACGGCCATGCAGGAGATGGGGGTCGTGGTGGACGGGCACGATCGGGCGCCCTTCACGGCGCAGCATCACAACCCCGCCTGGATCCCGGCGCTCCTGGCTGGGCACGGATTCGAGCCGTTCTTTCCGATGACGAGCTGGAGCGTCCAGCTGACGGAGTCATTGGCGGGCGACCTCTTCGGCAGGAGGCAGAAGGAGCTGGAGGCCGATCCTCGCCTGCGGGTCGAGCCGATTTCCCGGAGGACCTTCCGCCGTTCGATGGAGGCGACGTGGTGGCTTCTGAACGAGTCCTTCGATGACAACCCGCTCTTCGTGCCGCTGACGCGTGAGGAGTTCTTCTTTCAGGCGGACCAGATGCTTCTGGTCTTCGATCCCCGCATCTCCTTCCTGGCCCGGTACGACGGCGAGCCAGTCGGGGTCATCGCCTGCCTTCCGGACGTGAACCCGCTGCTGCGCTCGACCGACTCCCGGTTCAAACCGAGCACGCCCGTACACTGGGCGCGCTTCTGGCGCCGCCGTACCCGCGCCTCGCTCGTTTTCGGCGGCGTCGCGCCCGAGATGCAGAACCGTGGCATGGCCGGGACTCTCCTCCGACACGCGGTGCGGGCCATGCGGGTCGCTGGTTATCGAGAGCTCGGCGTGACATGGATCTCCGATTCGAATGCGCCGAGCCTCCGACAGATGGAGAAGATCGGCGCACGACCGAGGCACCGGCTTTCCCTCTTCCGTAGAGACTTGGGCAGCGGGACCAGGACATGACCCTCCCGCGACTCCTCGGCCCCTGGATGGTTCTGGCGACGGCGGCGACCGCATGTGCGGCGCCCGGTCGGTTGCTCAGAGGGTACGCCGAAGCCGAACCCGACGGCATGGAGCTCCTGGAGGGCCCATACGCCCACGCCCCAGACTCGATCCGGGGGCAGGTACGCTTCGTCTTCGACGACTTCGGGAGCCTCACGACCGATGGCCTACAAACGTATGGGATCCCCTGGAAGCTCGCGGCGGCGGCCGTCGTGCTCGATCGGGAGCGTCACCAAGGAGCCCCTCGAACAGTCGAGACGCTCAACCGGGCGTTGGAGGAATACGGGTTCTTGCGCCCGACGGAGATCGCGAATTGGGTTGGGCCACAGCCCGATCTCGACCGACCCCTCGGACTCTTGGCCGGGACCGCCCGCCGCGGCTTCCCTGCAGTCGAGATCGAGATCGGGAACCTGGGTTGTGCCACGTGTCACGCCGGGCCGCTGTACGGTCCGGACGGGCAGCCTACGGGCAAGGCATGGCTCGGGAGCCCCAACGCGTCGATCGACGTGACGGCCTACGCCGCGGACGTCTTCCAGGCGCTGCGGGCCGGGCTCGAGGCACCCGATGAGCTCCTCGGCGCGGTCGAGGATCTCTATCCCGCCGTGCGCGCCAGCGAGATATCGACGCTCAGGAAGCATGTGGTGCCGAACGCCCGCGAGGAGCTCGCGCGACGTGACGAGGAATACGGGGGGCTGGTGCCGTTCCGAAACGGAGGCCCCGGGCTCAACAATGGAGCGGGCTCGCTTCGTTTCCTCCACGGCGCCGAGGAGACCTCGGAGTTGCACCGCAGCGCATCGTGGGCGTCTGCGCCCGACCTCGTCGGCACGACACTGCGACGTTCGGTGCTTGTCGACGGGATCTATGCTCCGCCGCGTGCCGAGCGCTACGGCCCACTCGCCGTCGACGCCGTGACGGATGAACACCTCAGCGGACTCGCCGGCGTCGTCTCGCTGTTCATCGTGGGCACACAAGGCATCGACCCCGCGCGGGCCAGAGCCGCGATCCCGGAGGTCCACGAGGTCATGCGCTACGTTCACACGCTCGAGGCGCCGCCCTTCCCCGGCGAGGTGGATCACAAGCTCGCGGCCCGCGGCGCCGAGGTCTACCGAGCCGCGTGCGCGTCGTGCCACGGCTCCTACTCGGCCGGCACGTACCGCCCGCGTCTGATGGAGCACCCGAATCGGCTCGTGGCTCAGGAGCGGATGCACACCGACTCACTCCGCTGGGTCGCCGCGGACCCGAAGTCACTCGCGCTTCTCGATCGCATCGGGTATCGCGAAGTCATCGAGCCGCTGAACGGGGGAGGGTACGTGGCTCCGGATCTCTCCGGTGTCTGGGCGACGGCTCCCTACCTGCACAACGGGTCGGTACCGACGCTCTGGCACCTGCTTCACGCCGACGAGCGGCCGAAGCGGTTCATGGTCGGCGGTCACGCGCTCGACTACGAGCGGGTCGGGATCGCGGGAGAGGAGGATGGAAAAGGCGTCTACCGGTACCCGAAGGGCTACGTCCCTTGGTCGCGAGCCATGCTGTACGACGTGAGAGAGCCGGGCCGCTCCAACTCCGGCCACGAGTTCCGAACCCTGTCCGAGCCGCAGAAGCGGGCCCTCCTGGAGTACATGAAAGTCCTGTGACCTCGGGCGCGTCGGTGGCGCATATTGGGGCAGGCCTTCCGAGGTGCGCTCGGAGGGTGGACACGCCTTCCGGAACCGAAGGGCCATGGACGGAGTCGCGCGGGATCGGACGGCTGCGGCGCGTGCGGACACGGGTTCGCGAGACCCGGACGCGGCTCGATCCGCATCCCCGACGGAGCCTTGGCTCTCGCGACTCTGGTGCGGACTCCGGCGCCGCCTCTGGGTCGAGGATACGGAGGTCGCCGCGAGGCGCAGGTGCCGCGCGTGCTTGGGCATGCCGTTCGCCGGGATCGCCGGGGTGGCCTGGGGGGTGTTTGCCGGACCCTCGCTCGTGGGCGGAGCGCCGTTTTGGGCAGTCGTCGGAGCGGCGTCCTTCACGCTGTTCATGTACGTGCAACAGCGCCTGATCGCGCCCGTCGGTTCCATCGTGAATCGACGCTGGCCGTGGGCTGGGGGGTTCGCGGGACTCGCGTGGGAGACGCTCGCGGTCGGCGCCCTCTTCTTCGCGGCCACCCGTGGGCTCGGAGCGCCGTTGGTTCCGGCCGTCGGGACGGCGCTGGGGCTCGGGGCCGCCTACGTGATGGTCATCGAGTACCTGCTGTGCGGCTCTGCGGGCTCGGACCTGTCGATGCTGCTGCAGGGCGCGGCGGCGGGCTCGGGTGCACGCCCGGGGGACGACTTCTCCTACGCCGAGTCACTGGCCCGGCGGGGACGTGTGTCGGAAGCGGTCGAGCTCTACCGCGCCGCCATCCTTCGAGACGGGCGCCGGCTCACGCCGTACCTGCGGTTGAGCGCACTCTGGATGAACCGGCGGCAACCCGAGCGAGCCGTCGTCGTCCTCCGGGAAGCGGTCGAGCAAGCTGACCTGGACGAGGGCGAGCACGCCTTCGTCGCTCGGCGCATCTACGAGACCTGCGCCGCACGTCTTGGCGACCCCTCCCTCGCTCGTAGCGATCTCGAGCGGCTCGTCGCGGCCCGACCCAAGAGTGAGCACGCCACCTGGGCGAGGTGGAGACTCCGAGAGCTCCGCGACCCTGCGGAGAGGCCGTAGCCTCCCCGAGCGGGCGGGCCCCCGGCGCGCCCGGGCTGACGCGTCCCGGGCGAGTCTACTCGAGCGTCATCGGCCCGAGATCGTGATCTCCCTCGCGGACATCGGGCCGCGTCTTCAGCACCCGAGCGCACGTGTTCCAGCGCAGGACGGCGTCGTCGTTCCCGGCGGGCCGATTCTCGGCGGCCGTATCGAAGTGGTCCATGGCCCGCACGAACCAGTCGTAGGCGATATGGCCTGCGGCGATCCCGCCTCGGCGCAGCTTCGCGAAGGCCATGCGCTCGCAGACGATGCCCGCGTAGTAGGCTCGATCGTATGACCCCTCGAACTGCTTCACGATCTCCATGGCCGTCCTCGGCGTCGATCCACCCTCGGCTCCGAATTGATCGCAGAGCGCCAGGCACAGCATCACGAGGGTCTCCGGGTCGCCCGGCCTGACGGCGAGAATGTCGCGGCAGATGCTCTCGGCGAGGAAAGGATGATTGAGAAGCCGATAGTGGTGCGCACGCTGTCGCGCAGAATCAACGGCGTCCGGCGACAGTCTCTTCAGCTCGATCATCGATGGCCTCCTCTTCGCCCTACTCCTCGGCCGATCCGCCGAAGATCCCTCGCACCAGCTTGGCGAGCGGGTCGTACGATTGGTCGACCACCCGCTCCTTCAGCGGGATGATGGCGTTGTCCGTGATGGTGATTCCTTCCGGACAGACCTTCGTGCAACACTTCGTGATGTTGCAGTATCCGATCCCCAGCTCGTCACGGAGGTGAGCGACACGATCTCCGACGTCGATCGGGTTCATCTCCGCCTGGGCGGCAAAGACGAAGTGTCTCGGGCCGGCGAACTCTCCGTGCATCTGATGGTCGCGCAGCACGTGGCAGACGTCCTGACAAAGGAAGCACTCGATGCACTTCCGGAACTCCTGGGGCCGCTCCACGTCGTACTGCTGCATCTTCCACGACCCGTCCTCGAAGTCGGGCGCGCGGGGTGTCATCTGCTGGATGGACGCCTTCACCTCGTAGTTCCACGAGACGTCCGTCACCAGGTCCTTGACCACGGGGAACGTGCGCATGGGCTCGACCGTAATGGGTCCGTCACCGGCCACGTCTTCGACCCGCGTCATGCACATGAGCCGGGGAGAGCCATTCACTTCTGCGGAGCACGAGCCACATTTGCCCGCCTTGCAGTTCCAGCGACAAGCGAGGTCGTTGGCCTGTTCGGCCTGGATCTTGTGAATGGCGTCGAGGACGACGTAGCCCGGCTCCAGCTCGACTTCGTAGCTCTGGAAGTCACCGCCCTCTTTGTCGCCCCGCCAGACCTTGAACGTCGCGAAGCGCATCAGCCCTGCTCCTCGATGATGTCCTGAAGCTCCGGCCGGATGGCCTCGATGTCTCTGCGCTCGATCACCATGTCTCCGTCGGGCCCCTTTCGCACGATGTGGTTGAACGTGGACCACGCGGCGTCCTTGCCCGGGTGATCGAGTCTGGAGTGAGCGCCGCGACTCTCCTTCCTTTCCCGGGCCGACAACGCGATCGCCTCGGAAACGGTGAGCAGATGCTTCATGTCGAGCGCGGTGTGCCAGCCCGGGTTGTACCAGCGGTTCCCGCCGGCGCCGACCTGGCCGAGCTGGTCACGGATGACGCGGATCTCGTCGATCGCGTCGGACAGACCCGCTTCCTCGCGGGCGATCCCCACCTTGTTCTGCATCAGCGTCTGCAGCTCGAGCTGAAGGGGGAACGGCCCCACCTCCGTCGCGCCCCGATCCAACGGCGCGAGCGACTCCGTCGCCGCGGCTTCGATCTCGGCCTCCGACACCGAGTAGCTCGGATTCTCCTTTGCGAACTTGGCGGCGAATTCTCCGGCGCGTTGCCCGAAGACCACCAGGTCGGAGAGCGAGTTGCCGCCGAGCCGGTTCGCACCGTGAAGCCCGCCGGCCACTTCCCCGGCGGCGAAGAGCCCCGGCACGGTGGTCGTCATCTGGGTGTCCGCGTCCACGGCGATTCCACCCATGGCGTAGTGGGTGGTCGGCCCGACTTCCATCGGCTCCTTCGTGATGTCGATGCCCGCCAGCTCCTTGAACTGGTGATACATGCTGGGGAGCTTCTTCTTGATGTGGGCCTCGGAGTCCTTGATGTGCTCCTTGATCCACGCGATGTCCAGAAACGCGCCGCCGTGAGGGCTCCCTCGGCCTTCCTGGACCTCCTTGACGATCTTCCGGGCCACGTGATCGCGAGTGAGGAGCTCGGGTGGGCGTCGAGCGTTTCGGTCACCGGTGACGTAGCGCCAGCCTTCCTCCGGGGTGTCGGCCGTCTGATCGATGTACAAGGGCGGGATGTCGTCGAACATGAACCGCTCGCCCTGGTTGTTCTTCAGGATTCCACCCTCGCCGCGGACTCCCTCGGTCACGAGGATGCCGCGGACACTCGGGGGCCAGATCATGCCGGTCGGGTGGAACTGGATGAACTCCATGTCCCGAAGCTCGGCACCCGCGTGGTAGCCGAGGGAGTGCCCGTCCCCCGTGCCTTCCCAGCTGTTGCTGGTCACCAGATACGCCCGCCCCAGTCCTCCCGTGGCGAGCACGACGGCCTTGGCCTTGAAGACCCGGAAGCGGCCCTGCTCCCGATCGTAGCCGAAGGCGCCGACGCACCGGTCTCCGTCCTTGAGGAGCCGGGTGACCGTGACCTCCATGTGGACGTCGATGCCCTGGTGGATCCCGTGGTCCTGGAGCGTGCGGATCATCTCCAGCCCGGTGCGGTCGCCGACGTGCGCGAGCCTCGGATACTTGTGCCCGCCGAAGTTGCGCTGGAGGATCTTGCCGTCGGGCGTCCGGTCGAAGAGCGCACCCCACGATTCGAGCTCCCTCGCTCGTTCCGGCGATTCCTTGGCGTGGAGCTCCGCCATACGCCAGCTGTTGAGGTACTGGCCTCCCCGCATCGTGTCGGCGAAGTGGGTCTGCCAACCGTCGCGCTCGTCGACATTCCCCATCGACGCCGCCATTCCGCCTTCGGCCATCACCGTGTGGGCTTTTCCGAGAAGCGATTTGCAGACCAGGCCGACGCTCACCCCGGCCGCAGCTGCCTCGATCGCGGCCCTGAGGCCCGCCCCGCCGGCACCGATGACGAGGACGTCGTGCTCGAACTCCTGAAACGCGGACATCAGAAGAACCTCACGTTGGTCCAGACATCCATGGCGCAAAGTCGGACGTACACGTCGGAGAAGGCGACCCAGAGCAGGCTCGTCCAAGCCCAGGCCATGTGCCGGGCGTTCAGGCAGGAGACGCAGTCGTACGCGGTCCGCCGGATCGGACGACGGGAGAGAATGTCGATCCCGCCGCCGACGAGATGCCTCAGGGAGTGGCACCCGAAGGTGTAGCCCGACAGGAAGACCACGTTGAGGGTGAGCACGATCGTTCCGACGCTCATGCCGAACTGTTTGCCACCGTCCCCGGTCGCGAACCAGTAGGAGTTCCACGCATCGTAGGCGAGGAACACCAACAACAGGAGAGCGAAGGGTAGGGCGTACCGGTGCAGGTTCTGAATGATCAGTGGGAACCGCCGCTCACCGATGTACGACTTCTTCGCCGTGCCGACGGAGCACGACGGGGGACCAGGCCAGTACGCCTTGTAGTACGCACCCCGATAGTAGTAGCACGTGAGACGGAAGCTCACCGGAGCCCAGAGGATGAGGAATGCCGGGGAGTAGGGGAGGAAGGCCGGCCACCACGCCGGCGTGCCCGCCCGCTGCATGAGCGCGTGCTCGGAAGCGCCCCAGATCTCGGGTGAGTAGAAGGGCGAGAGCAGGTTCTCGTGCCAGTAGAAGGTCCCCTGGAACGCGGCCCACGTGCTGTAGATCACGAACCCGGTGAAGACCGTGAAGACGACCAGTGGTTGGATCCACCACGCGTCCTTGCGCATCGTCTGGCCGAATGACCGCCGCACGGGAAGTGCCGTGGGTGGTGTCGCCATGCATCGTCCTTCCGCGGCACGGTTGGCCGCGCGGGAGAAGTCGCTTCGGCTCCGCCTGGAGCCTGGAGTCGGGGTAGAATAGGGGGCCCCCGCCTGGTCGCAACCGCCGGGCTTGCGCGGCTACGGCGTGCTCGGCGTTCCCCGGAGGAAGTGTGCCACGTCCGCGATGAAACGGTGGATCGACGCGTCCGCGATTCTTCGGCCCACGACCGCGTCCAGCGCCCCGCCCAACGGCCCCATCGGCGGCTCGTAGACGCCTCCGAAGTCGAGCTGTGTCTCCGTCGCCGTGATCGGATAGATCGCAAGCTCCGCGCGCATCAGTGGAAAGAGCCCGGGGCGACTGGCAGCTTCCCACTCGATGGGAATCCGGGTCGACGGCTGCCGGCCGAGCTCCGCTGCGGACTCGAGAGGCGCCCCGACCCGGATGTCGATCTCCTTGCCGACTTCGACGCCACCTACGTTGATCCGCAGCGCGGCGGCGATCGCGTTCGCCCGGTCTGCCGCCGCGTGGGTCGCGGACCGGAAGGTCCCCAGCGGATCGGACAGGATGGCGTCCCGTACTTCGTCGTACGGATGATTGACGTACTCGTAGGTCCGTATCTCCCGTCCCTTCGTCATCGAGGCCTCGGCTCGGTTGGATCGCTGCGTCTCTCCGGTAAGCTGTAAAG
>JBDHDM010000184.1:0-8719 GCA_039591515.1 Gemmatimonadota bacterium
GGTGCCGGGAAGGGCTCCGTCCTTCTGCGCGGCCCTCATCTGGTCGGCGATGATGACGCGCATCCGGGCGATGCCTCGCCGGATCGCCGCCGTGACTTCCGGATCGTCCCCTCGATGCTCCTTGGCCACGTGCACGAAGTAACAGCCGTGGGCGCCCTCATCGCTGGCGACGCTGTCGATGTAGCTCCCCAGGAGCGCCTCCATGGCGTCGACCCCCGGCTCGCGTTCGAAGAGCACACGATAAGGGCCGCCCTCTTCGAGCAGGAGGAGGTACCGATCGAGCGTTCGCAGATATACCTCCCGCTTACTGCCGAAGGTGTTGTAGAAGCTCCCGCGCCCGATACCCATCGCCTCCATCAGCTCCTCGGTGGAGGTCGCCTGATAACCGCGTCGCCAGAAGACGTTCATCGCGCGGTCCAGCGCGAGGTCTTCGTCGAATTCTCGTGGCCTGCCCATGCACCCACGGTAGAGGTTTTGTACTGTTGTGTCAACAATTGCCGCTCGTGCCCCCGAACGACCTACGCGCGGTTGTAGGCCCGACCTCCGGCGCTCCTCGTCATGTGCCCGTGGTCGATGAGGCCTCGACGGATCGTCGCGGTGTCGTCCGAGAGGGTTTCGAGTCGGCGATTCACCTCGCGCTCGTCCCACGGACCCTCATCTTCGAACAGACGGAGGGCATACCGGAGGATCACGTCGAACTTCTTCCGCTTGATCGGGAACTGCGCAATCTGGCCCGACTCGTCCAGGAAGGTCGCGAGCACCTTGCGGTCGAAGGGATCTTCCACGCCCTCGATCGGTGCCAGCTCCCGCAGCTCCTCGCTCGACGCGAGGGTACGCGCCCTCTCGTGGAGGGACGACAGGTCGAGTGAATAGACGTGGTAGTGTCCTTGGGCCTCGCTCCGCACCAGCGCGGCCCCGGACAGCTTGGACAGGTGGTGCGACACCGTCGAAGGTCGAAGCTCCAGCACCGTTGCGATCTCATCCACCGAGTGAGGACGTCGGGCCAAGAGGCCCACGATCCGCAGTCGGTTGGCGTCGGCGAGGGCCTTGAAGAACTGAAGCAGCGCTTGGTTGTCGGTCATGGCAATCTCCATTTCGATATATATCGAAATGATTCGATGTTGACAACTATCGGGGAAAAGCGGGACGTGAGCTCGCCGGTGGCTCGCGAGCCTCGTTCGAGCCCCGTATCCTCCCGGTCATGCACCTGCCCTCGTACGACCTCGACTCGGTCCGAGCCCAGATTCCGGCGCTCCGGACGCTCATCCCGCTCAACAACTGCTCGCAGGCTCCCCAGAGCCTGCGGACGCGTGCAGCGGCGGAGGCCTACCTGAGCTCGTGGGACCAGGTCGGCATGGACTGGGACGCATGGATCGGGGAGACCGAGGCGGCTCGAGTCGAGTTCGCGGCTTTCGTCGGCGCGGAGGCCACCGACGTGGCCGTGGCGACCTCGGTCTCTCAGGCGACGGCCAGCATCGCGAGTGGGCTCGACTACGGCGGGGAGCGATTCCGGGTGGTCGCGAGCGGCGCCGAGTTCCCCACCGTGGGACACGTCTGGCTCGCGCAGGAACGATTCGGAGCCGAGGTGCGCTGGGTACCCGTGCGGGACGGAAGGGTCGAGCTCGAGGACTACGAGGGTGCGATCGACGAGGAGACCCTCGTGGTCTCGGCCTGTCGTGGATACTACCAGAGCGGGTTCAAGCAGGACGTCGAAGCGATCGCGGAGCTCGCGCACGCGAAGGGCGCGCTGCTGTACGTCGATGCGTACCAGACGCTCGGCTCCGAGCCGTTCGACGCTCCTGGGAGCGGGGCCGACTTCGTCGCCTCGGGCAATCTGAAGTTCCTCATGGGTATCCCGGGGATCGCATTCGTATGGGTTCGACCCGGATTGGCCGAGCGTCTGCGACCGGCGATCACGGGGTGGTTCGGGCGCAGCGACCCGTTCGCGTTCGACGTGAGCCGGCTCGACTGGGGCTCGGGCGCTCGACGGCTCGACGTCGGGACTCCGCCCATCATGGAAGCGTACGTCGCACGAGCGGGGATGGGGTGGCTGCGCGAGATCGGCCTGGAGGAGATCGGTGCCTGGACGTCGCACCTTGGCCAGAGGTGCGTGGAAGGGGCGCATGAGCGTGGGCTCGAAGTCCTCGGACCCACAGCTGCCGAGCAGAAGGCCCCGACCACGGCGATCCTCTGTCCCGACAGCCATCGCGTGGAGCGGGCGCTCCGGGAAAGGGGGATCATCGCCTCGGCGAGAGGCCCCGTGATCCGGCTCGCGCCTCACTTCTACAACACCGTGGAAGACGTGGATCGAGCCCTGGACAGCCTGGCCTCAGAGATCCCCCGAGAGGCATGAGCACCCGCGAAACGTTCGGCTCGCGGCTGGGGCTGCTCGCGACGATGATCGGCCTGGCGGTCGGTCTAGGGAATGTGTGGCGGTTTCCGTACATGGTCGGCCAGTTCGGTGGCGGCGCGTTTCTCGTCGTCTACCTGGCGATCGCGGCGCTGGTGGGCGTCCCCGCCCTCATGGGGGAGTGGGCGCTGGGGCGGCACACACGCCGTGGCCCGCTCGGGGCTTTCGACCGCGTGGGCCTTCCGGGGGCTCCCGTGGTCAGCTGGGTGCTTCTCGGCATCGTCTGGTTTGCGGTCGCCTACTATACGAACGCGATCGGGTGGGTCGTTTTCCACGCGGTGGCGGAGCTGGGGGCTCCCCTCGGGCGACCCGTGGACGCGTCGATCATTCTCCCGCCCGAGTCGGGGTTCTCTGCGACGGCGATGGGCCTCCAGCTCCTGTTCACGAGCCTCGTGCTCCTCGCCGAGGCGCGTGTACTGCTCGCCGGTGTCCGGGGCGGGATCGAACGGGCCTCGAAGATCCTCACGCCGATCCTCTTCGGGACCCTGCTCATCGTGATCGTGCGCTCGGTCACGCTGCCGGGCGCCTCGGAAGGGATTCGTTGGCTGTTGGCCTTCGAGATGGGTGAGGTCACGCCAACCGTGGCCATCGCGGCGCTCGGGCAGGTGGTCTTTTCGATCGGCCTGGGCGGCACGCTCATGCTGGTGTACGGGTCCTACCTCGCACCCGAGGCCGACATCCGGGCCAATGCCGCGCTGACGGTCATCGGAGACACGGGAGCCGGGTTGCTGGCCGGGCTCGCGATCTTCCCTGCGGTCTTTGCGTTCGGACTGGAGCCGGCCTCGGGGCCCGGTCTGCTCTTCGAAACGCTGCCGCGGATCTTCTCCGAGATCCCCGCCGGCTGGGTCTTCGGTGTGCTCTTCTTCGGAGGGCTTTCCGGCGCGGCGCTCCTCTCGGGCATCGCGGCCTACGAGGTCCTCGTGGCGGGCTTCACGGACGCACTCGGGTGGTCGCGCCGTCGGGCCGTCTGGACGGTGTACGCCGGATCACTGGTCCTCGCGCTCCCTCCGATGATCAACCTCAGGATCTTCGTGCCTTGGGATCTGACCTTCGGATCGGGCGGACAGACGTTCGGAGCCCTGGTCGCCGTGCTGACCGTCGGTTGGGTCATGAGGCGAGCCACGCTGCTGGAGGAGATTGGCGGAGGCCGCAGCTCCTTGGCGGATCGCGCGCTCGTCCATTGGCTGCGGTGGGTCGTGCCGGCTGCGGTGGTCGCGGCTTCCGGCTGGTGGCTGTTCAGCGACGTTCTCGGAGTCGCCGACCTCTAGGAGTCGGCTGGCCCGATACGCCGTCGCCTTCTATCCTCGCCCCATGACCGTCTCCTACGACAACTCCAAGACTGTCTACGAGGGCATCCGGGCGGCCGGGATCCGATCCATCTCCGCGCTGCCGGAGACATGGCTCGGCCTGCTGCTCCAGCGCGCCGAGGACGACCCCGAGATGACCTTGATCCAGGTGGCCAAGGAGGAGGAGGCCATCGGAATCGCGGCCGGCGCCTATTTCGCGGGCGAGCCGCACCTCCTTCTCATGCAGAATCACGGTTTCCTGGCCGCCATCAACGGCATCGTCTCGCTCGCCCAGCTCTACCACGTCCCGCTCTGCATGCTGATCGCGGTGCGCGGCCACTGGGGAGAGCCGTATCCGTGGCACACGCGTGGCGGCAACGTCACGGAGGACGTGCTACGTGCGCTTTCCATTCCGTTCGAGCATGCACGGGATCCGGATCGCGTCGGGCAGCAGATACGTGAGGGATACACGCTGTCACGATCGTCGCTCTGGCCCGTGGCGCTCCTGCTCACGCGGGACCTCATGGAGGAGTATCCATAGTGGAGCGCCGGGAATGCATCGAGCTCATCCATCCGGAGCTCGAGGACAAGGTGGTCGTGACGATCATGGGCGCTTGCGCCCAGGAGCTCTACGACCTCGGCCACCGGGAGAACTACTTCTACCTCCAGCATGCCATGGGGCTCGCCTCGTCCATCGGGCTGGGGATCGCGATCCATCGCCCCGAGCAGAGGGTCGTCGTGCTCGACGGTGACGGCTCGGTGCTGATGAACCTCGGCACCTTCGCCACCATGGCCCGATACGCTCCGCCCAACCTCGTACACATCGTGTTCGATAACGGCAGCCTGCTCTCCACGGGAGGGTTCGAATCCCATACCACCAGCGGCGTCACCGACCTGGCTGGGGTCGCGCGTGCTGCCGGTATCGATCACGTGGCCGACACGAGCGACATCATGGGCTTCGGCGAGGCCATCCTCGACGCGTTCGAGAGAGATGGAACGAGCGTCATCGTCGCGAGAGTCCGGGCGGTGGGCCCGGACCACTACGGTATGGATCTCCACCTGCCCGAGAACGCCTTCCGGTTCGCCCGCCACCTGTCCGAGGGCGCGGCGGACCGCTGATCCCGATCCACCCGAGAGGAAGCCAACGTGTCATCCATCGCCCAGTTGATCTCCGACCTCGCCTCCGGCACCGTTCGCGTCGTCGATCTCACACAGCCACTCGGGCCCGACACGCCGGTCATCGGGCTGCCTGACATGTTCGCGCCCTCGCCGGGGCTCACCGTCGAGCAGATCAGCCGTTACGACGACGCGGGCCCGGGGTGGTACTGGAACACACTTCACCTGGGGGAGCACACGGGAACGCACTTCGACGCACCCGTCCACTGGGTGACCGGGAAGGACCTCTCCGACAATCGATGCGATACGATTCCGGCGGGTCGCTTCGTGGGCCCCGGCTGCGTCATTGACGTTTCGGAGCAAGTGGCTGAGGACCACGACTTCCTCCTCATGCCGGAGCACGTCGAAGCGTGGGAGGCGGAGCACGGCCGCATTGCGGCGGGATCGTGGGTGCTCATGCGGACGGATTGGAGCAAGCGCACCGACCCGGAGACCTTTCTGAACGTTTCGGAGGATGGGCCGCACTCACCGGGCTTCCACGCCAGCACCACCCAGCTCCTCATCGAGCGCGACGTCCTGGGGGTCGGGGTGGAAACCGTCGGGACCGATGCGGGGCAGGCAGGGACCTTCGACCCGCCCTTTCCCAACCACACATTGATGCACGGTGCCGGGAAGTTCGGGCTCGCCAGCCTCACCAACCTGGACCAGCTGCCGGCGCGCGGCGCTTTGGTCATCGCCGCGCCCCTCAAGATCGTGGATGGTAGTGGGAGCCCGCTTCGGGTGCTGGCGCTGGTCTAGCCTCGCGGCGCGAGGGCCCTCCTCCGGCAGGTCGGGTTCGACGCTGGAGCCCCGGCCTACTCCGCTTGTAGTGCCTGGGCGGGTGCCACCCTGGTCGCGCGGAGAGCCGGGACAGCGCATGCGATGAGGCCGACCCCGAACAGGAGGCTTCCCGCCGTGAGAAGGCTGAGCGGGTCCGCAGCGTCCACCCCGAAGAGCATGCTCTCCAGCAGTGATGTCGTCGCCAGGGCTCCGACGACTCCGAGCGCGAGCCCAACGAGGATCATGCCGGTGCCCTGACGAACGACCATCGCGAGCACCCGGCCCGGGCGAGCGCCGAGAGCGACACGTACGCCGATTTCTCGTACGCGACGCGCGACGGTGTACGAGAGGACGCCGTAGAGTCCGACCGCAGCCAGGAGTGCCGCCGCGATCGCGAAGGCGCCCATGAGAAAAGCGCTGACACGCGGGCGGGCGATGGACCGTCGGACGAGGTCGTCGACCACCGCCACGCGCGACAGTGGGACGGCCGCATCCCTGTCGGCGAGCCTCGCTCTCAACTCCGGAACGATCGACGTCGGGTCGACCGACGTGCGCACGACGATGTTGTTCCAGCCGAAGTACGGGGTCTGTGACATCGGCATGTAGATGGCTTCGTCGACGGACTCCCCGAGTCCGTCGGCTTTCACGTCCGCGATCACCCCGACGACCTCGACCGTCTCGTGGCCTCGCCAGGAATAGGTCAGAGAACGGCCGATCGGGTCCTCTCCGGGCCACATCGCTTCCGCGAGGGTCTGATTCACGATCGCGACCCGAGGGCTGTCCTCGCGATCGCGTTCGTCGAATCTCCTGCCGCGGACGACCTGGATCCCCATCGCCTCGAAGTAGTCACCCGTGGTGTTCAGGATGTCCGCTGCACGTTGGTCTTCCGTCGGAGGTATGGGAAGGTCAGTCCGCCAGTACGACGTGCCGGCTCGCACGCCGTTGAAGGGAAGCCAACTCACCCCGCCGGCGACCTCGACGCCGGGGATCGCTTCGATCTCGTCCTGAAACGCCCGCGCGAAGGCGATCCGCGCCGATTCCTCGTCGTATGCCGGCCCGGTCATGGCCACCCGGGCGCTCACGACGTTCGCGACGTCGAGTCCCGAATCGACAGCCATGAGGTTCGCGAAGCTGCGTGTCATGAGGGCGGCGCTGGCGAGAAGGACCATCGAGAACGCGACCTCGGCGACGACGAGGCCGTTGCGGAGCCGCCCACTCCTGCGGCTCGGCCCGCGGCTCTCGCCCACCAGGACGGCGCCTGGCCCGGTACCTGATGCCTGGATGGCGGGAAGGAGTCCGAAGAGCACTGCCGTCGCGACCGCGGCACCAGCCGTGAACAGGAGCACAGGAAGGTCCAGCGCCACCGTGTCGGCTCGGGGAAGTCCGAATGCGACCGGCAAGGACCGGACGATGGCCGCCGAGCCGAAGTGGGCCAGGACCAGCCCGACGGCCGTACCCAGGGCGGCGAGTATGCCGGCCTCCACCAGGAGCTGCCGAGCGAGGGTGCCTCGTGTCGCGCCGATCGAGCGGCGGACGGCCATCTCCTGCTGGCGACCGGTGGCTCGGGCGAGGAGGAGGTTGGCGACGTTGGCGCACGAGATGAGCAACAGGAGCCCGACGGCGCCCATGAGCACGAGCATGAGGGTACGCGCGTCGCCGACTACCTCCTCCTTGAGCGGGAGGACGTTGATCGACCAGCCACCGTTGAAGCCGGGGTCTTCTTCGCGCAGCTGCGCGGCGATGGCCAGCATTTCTTCACGCGCCGCGTCGATTCCCACGCCCTCGGCCAGGCGCCCCACCACCGTCAGCCACCGCCCCGAGTTGGTTCGATCGGCACGCTCGATCGAATTTCCGAAGTAGAAGTCGACTTCTTCCCCCCACACGAGGTACTCGTCGGGAAGCACCCCGACGATCTCACCGCTGTTGCCGTCCACGCCCATGGCGGTGCCGACCACGCTCGGGTCGCCCCCAAACTCCCGCAACCAGAAGTCGTGCGTCAGGAGGATCTGAAGGCCGCCGTCCGCCTGGAGGTGGTTGCCGAGCTGAGGCTGCACGCCGAGCACCCGAAGGAAGTCGTGCTCGGCGGCGATGGCCTGGACCTCCTTGGCGCCGTCCGAACTCTCGAACACATGCCCGAAGGCCATCGAGGCCGCCGCGATCCCATCGAACGAGGCTGCCCGGGCTCGCCAATCCCGAACGTTGCCCGGGTTGGCCACGTTCCGATCGTTGTCGGATTCCAGACGGTGCTCCCAAAGGGCGACGAGTCGGTCTCCCTGGTCGTAGGGCAACGGCTTGAGGAGTACCGCATTCACCACCGAGAAGATGGCCGTGTTGGCTCCGATGCCGACCGCAACCGTGAACACGGCGACTGCGGAGAACCCCGGATTCTTGATCAGCCGCCGCACCGCGTACCTCGCGTCCCGCCCCAGTCGTCCCATCGTCCCCAGCTCCCTGTTGTCCCGTTTCACTCTCACGGCTCGCGCGCCGAATCGCGCGGCGAGCTTGGTTGCTTCCCATCCGTACCAGAGCCGGTGCGATCGCCCCGTGCGAGCTCGGAGCTCGTCGTGCTCCTGATCGAGATCTCCCTTGATGCTCAGTCCTCGGACACCCTGCGGGAGCGTGTGGGAAAGCAGCCACTCCGCCCAACGCGGGCGCGCACGACGCCGGTCCGAGCTCATGCCTCCTCCATGAGGCCGTCGAGGCCCCGCCAGAGGGATCGCCAGGCGCGACCGGCTGCCGCCAAGGCCTCGCGCCCCGACTCGGTCACCTCGAAGCGCCGCAGCGGCGCCGAGCGTCGCGAGTCGTCCGGCGTCGCCTCCTCCCACGACACCATCCCCTTCTGCTCGAGTCGCTCGAGCGTCGTGTAGAAAGCGCTACGCGAGACGGTTCGCGCTGCGCTCGCCTCGATCTCCCTGCGGACCTCGAGGGCGAATGCCTGGTCGTCCTGTTGGAGGATGGCGAGCAGGACCATCTGCTCGAACTCGCCGAGGTGGTTGATCCCCATCGTATCGTCGCCCGTCTCCGGTCTTGGTTCGTCCGGCACGCTTCTTCAGTCCACATTGTAGACGTATGCGTCTACATCTTGGAC
>JBDHDM010000185.1:0-8693 GCA_039591515.1 Gemmatimonadota bacterium
AGACCGGCGAGCCCCTGTGGCCGATCGAAGAGCGGCCGGTCCCCCCGTCGAACGTGCCCGGAGAGGTGGCGGCCGAGACGCAGCCCTTCCCCACCTGGCCCCTCCCCTTCGACCACCAGGGCATCACGACGGACGACCTGATCGATTTCACCCCCGAGCTCCGGGCCGAGGCGGAGGCGATCCTGGAGGACTTCGTGTACGGACCCATGTTCACCCCTCCGACCGTGAAGGGTGTCGACGGGAAGCAGGGCACGATCCTGATGCCGGGCTGGGTTGGCGGGGCGAATTGGGGCGGAGCGGCGGTCGATCCGGAGACGGGGGTCATGTACATCCCCTCGGTCACTTCTCCCAACGTGACGGCGCTCGTGCCGCCCCCGATTCCGGACAGCTCGGACCATCGGTACATCAGAGGCCTCCCCCGAGAGGTGCCCATGCCGGGCGGGCTCCCGCTGATGAAGCCCCCGTACGGGCGGATCACGGCGATCGACATGAACACGGGCCAGCATCTCTGGATGAAGCCGAACGGCCCCGGGCCCCGCGAGCACCCGGCGATCGCGCACCTCGACCTTCCGTGGCTCGGCCAGCGCGGACGGCCCGCGCCGCTGCTCACGAAGACGCTGCTTTTCCTCGGCGAGGGCACCGAGGACGCGCTTTCGATCCTCCCCATCGCCGGAGGCAAGGCGTTCCGGGCCTGGGACAAGGAGACGGGCGACGTCGTTTGGGAGACGATGCTCGACGCGGGCACATCGGGCGCCCCCATGACGTACGTGTCGGAGGGTCGTCAGTTCATCGTGGTGGCCATCGGCGACCGAGACACGTCGGGGCGTCTGATCGCGCTCGCGCTTCCGGACCCGGCTCGTTAATCTGGCGCGCCATCTCAAGAAACCGACGACCGCCATCGGTCTCGAACTGGAGGCACGCCGTGCATCAGCCAGCCAAGAACATCGTCGCCGCACTGGCCCTGTCGCTCGGGGCGGCGGCCTTCGCCCCGGCCACCGTGTATGCTCAGGACGGCCCGACCGCGGTCGAGTATCGCCAATCCATCATGCAGGCGTTCCGGACGCACATGGGTGGCATCGGAGCGGCCATGGGAGACGCGGCGCCCATGGGTCATGCCGAGCACCACGCGGTCGCGTTCGAGCGCATGGCCCTGGCACTCGCCAACGTCTTCCCGGAGGGCTCGGCGGGCGAAGGCTCGCGAGCTCTGGCGGTGATCTGGGAGAACCGCGACGACTTCATGAACAAGGTCACCGCGATTCAGACCGCGTCCGCACGACTCGTCACCGCGGCGCGCTCGGGTGACGCCGACGAGATCGGCAACGCCATGAGCGGCGTCCAGGGTACGTGCCGGGGATGCCACCAAACGTACCGGGGCCCTGCGAACTGACCCTGGGAACCGACTACACCCCGAAGCGAGCTACCCCGACGAAGGAATGAACGCGACGATGCGGAGCGGCCCTCCGCTCCCGCCCTCGATCTTCATGGGGAGCGCGACCACGTAGGCGCCGCTCTCCGGGAGCAGCTCCAGGTTCGCCACGTTCTCGAAGCCGGAGAGGTTGGCCGAATAGAGCGTCACGTGCGCCCGGAAGTCCGCGGACTGGCCGTAGTCGATGCTCGGCGTGTCGATGCCCACGGCGACGAGGTCCCGGTTGCCCACGAGCCACTCCGCCGCCTCCGGCGCCAAGCCGGGGAAGTGCAGCTCGGGAACCGCGTCCGGCCCCTCGAGCTCGGTGCCCAGGTAGGCCGTGCGATCGTTCCAGCGTGGACCCCATCCCGTGCGCAGGAGCAGAATTCCTCCAACGGGAAGCTCCCCGTGGGTCGACTCCCAGGCGAGCAAATCGTCGACCGTCACGAGGTAGTCCGGATCCGCGCGAGAGGTGACGTCGACGACAGCCGCCGGACCCATCAAGCCCGAGAGCGGGATCTCGTCGTTGGTCAGCCGACCCTCGGCGAAGTGGATCGGCGCATCCAAGTGCGTGCCCCCGTGCTCGGCCGTCGCCAGCTCGTACGACGCGTAGAACCACCCACCCTCGGTCTGGCCGTACGCCAGCTCACCGAGTCGGAAACCGGCGGTGTCCGTCGGCCAGTAGATCGTCGAGGGCCCGAACGTATGGGTCAGATCGACCCACCGGCCGGCGGTTCCGTCGAATACGGCGGCGTAGTCCGGCGCCGACGATCCGCAGCCCGCAACCAGCGAGCCCACGAGGATCACAGCCGCACCGCGTCGGGGAATCGGTCGTGGCATCGTCAGATCTCCCATATCTCGCCCAGCACACGCTGGAAGTTTGCGCCCAGGATCGCCCGGATGTGGTCATCCGTATACCCGCGGCGGATGAGGCCGTCGGTCACGTCGAACATCCGCTTGGGGTGGGCGATCTCGTCGATGTCGATCTTGTCGCGGAAGGCGTACGACCCCTTGTAGTTCGCCTTGAGCTGCTCGTACTGCTCGGCCGGCATGTCGTCGTATCCATGCAGGTCGATGTCCGATCCGACTCCGAGATGCTCGACGCCGACCAGGTCGCGTACGTGATCGAAGTGGTCGAGATAGTGCTCGACGGTGGTCGGCTCCGCCGCCGCAACGAAGTTGCGCACGCCGGTGATTCCCATCACTCCGCCGGTCTCGGCCATGCGGAGAATCGCCTCGTCCGTCTTGCAACGAGGATGACCCGGGTTGAGGGCGCGGGCGTTCGAATGTGTGTACAACACCGGGGCGCTCGAGACCTCACACGCGTCCAACGTGGTACGGTCTCCCGAGTGCGATACGTCCACGGCCATGCCGACCCGGTTCATCTCCTCGACGATCGCGACGCCGAAATCGCTGATCCCGCCGTCGACGCGCTCCGTCGAGCCGTTGCCGATCATGTTGCGGCTGTTGTAGGTAAGCTGGCTCACGCGCTGACCCAAATCGTGGAAGTGCTTCACGTCCTCGACCGAGCGGAAGTGCGACGAGTTCTGGATTCCGATCAGGATCCCCGTCCGTCCCGAGCCGTGCACCATCGCGAGGTCCTCGGCCGAGTCGATACGCACGAAGACGTCGGGCCGATTCGCCACGATCGAATTGTAGGCACCCACGAAGGAGAGGACGTTCTGGTACGCCTGCTCGGTCGTTCGGCCGCCCACCCCGCTTGCGATGTGGAAGACGTCGATCTCCGACGAGCGGAAGTCCTCGACGTCCGCGGCCGTGAGCCCGGCGTACCCCGCCCCCCACCGCTCCTGGGTCTCGCCGTTGATCGTGGTCAGCCCCAGCATGTCGATCACGAGCGAGCCCTGGACGAGATCCACGCAACGCTGCGTGTACTCCTGAGCGCTCCACGCGAACAGTCGATACCGGCCGAGGTTGAGGTACGGCGCCGCGAGCGTCGCGGTCACGGCTGCGGTCGCCGTCCGCAGGAGGGAGCGCCGCGAGACCGGTGCGTTCATGGGAACCTCCGTTTGAAAGCCGTCACCTCGACGCCCCGTCCGAACTACCCCGGATAGGCCTCGAGCACTGCGAGCACGTGGTCGATGTCGGCCTCGGTGTGATCCGCGTTGACCTGCGCCCGGATTTCTTCGTCGCCACGTGGAACGACCGGAAAGGCCAGACCCGTGACCAGGATTCCGTTGTCGTACAGGTGGCGCACCAGATCGTGCGTCTTCTGCGTGTCCCGGATCATCAGCGGCACGACCGGATGCTCGCCCGGGATCGTCTCGATGCCGATGCGTCCGAGCCCCTCTTCGAAGCGTCGGGTGAGGCTACGGAGACGGTCCAGAAGCGCCTCGCCCTCGGGGCTCGCGACGAGGCGCAGCGCGGCCCGCGCGGCCTCCGCCTCGCCGACCGTGATCGGGTTCGAATAGATGTACATGGGAGACGATTCGCGCAGGAACCGGACCGTCGCGTCGTTGCCCACGACGTAGCCACCGTTCACGCCGAAGGCCTTGCCCAGCGTGCCGACCAGCACGTCGGCAGGCCCCGAACCCGTGTACTCCTCCACGCCGCGCCCCGTACGGCCGAAGGCGCCGACACCGTGCGAGTCGTCGACCACGCTCACGGCGTTCTCCTCGTACCCGTCGTCGTGCTCGTTGGACAGTGCGATCACCTCGTCGAGCGGCGCGTGATCTCCGCGCATCGAGAAGATGCCGTCCGTGACGATCAGCGCCCTCTTGGCCTTGCCCTTCCACTCCTCGAGGGCGGCCTCGAGCCCCTTCATGTCGTTGTGCGCATAGATCGCTTTGCCGAGCGGTCGCGACAGCCGCATCGCGTTGATGATGCAATTGTGATTCAGCTCGTCGGAGATGAGAACCGTCTCGGGGGTCACAAGGGGGGTGATCGTGGAGACGATCGTCGCGTACGCGGACGAGAAGATCATCCCCGCATCACGGCCGTGGAACTCGGCAAGCTCGCGCTCGAGCGCCAGATGCGAGGCGTAGCTGCCGGAGATGAACCGCACGGCCCCGGGGCCGGCCCCGAACTCGGCGGTAGCCCGCTCCTCGGCCTCGATCACCTCGGGGCGCAGACCCATGCCCAGATACGAGTTCGAGTTCATACGGATGAACTCCTTGTCGCCCTCCCCGTCGAGGAGGAAGCGCGGCCCGCGACTGCCCTCCGCGCGCCGAACGCCCACGACGACCGTTTCGGCGCCTTTGGCCGTCCCGGCTTCCTCGAGGGCGGCAACGTGCTGCTGCAGGACGGTAGTCAGCCGGTCGATCGGCATGCGTCAGACTCCTCTCACTCGCGGTTGCGAAGATGCGATAGCATATCCGCGGTCATTGCCGCGGCGTCGTACTTCGGGTTCCAGTCCCACTCGGCCCGGGCCGCCGAGTCGTCGATGCGGTCCGGCCACGAATCGGCGATCGTCTGACGTACCGGATCCACGTCGTACTCGATCGTGAAGTCCGGGATGTGGTCGCGGATGACCGCCGCGAGTCCTTCGGGTGTCAGCTGCATGGCCGTCACATTGAACGCGTTGCGGTGCACGAGCCGCTGCGAGTCCGCTTCCATGATGCGCACGAGCGCGTCGACCGCATCGGGCATGTACATCATGTCGAGCTGTGAGTCGGGTCCGAGGAAGCACGTGTAGCGACGGTGCTCCACAGCCTGATAGAAGATGTCGACGGCCCAGTCGGTGGTCCCGCCACCCGGGGGTGCCCCGTACGAGATCAGACCCGGGAAGCGCACGCCACGCGTGTCGACCCCGTAGCGCGTGTGGTAGTAATCGCACAGCAGCTCGCCCGCGACTTTCGTGATGCCGTACATCGTCGAGGGTCGCATGATCGTGTCCTGCGGGGTCGGGTCCTTCGGCGTGTCGGGGCCGAAGGCGCCGATCGAGCTCGGTGTGAACACGCCGCATCGCTGCTCGCGGGCGACCTCGAGCACAGCCTCGAGGCTGCTCATGTTCACGTGCCACGCCAATCGGGGGTCCTTTTCCCCGATCGCCGACAGGATGGCGGCGAGGTGGTAGATCGTGTCCGCACGGTGGCGCATGACCGCCTGGCCGACCGCCTTCGCATCCGTGGCATCGAGGACCTGGAATGGGCCGGCGTGTGCCTCGTCGCCCGCCGGGTGCCGGATATCCGTCGCCATGACAGCCGACGCGCCGTACTCCTCTCGAAGTCGCGGCACCAGCCAAGATCCGATCTGGCCACCCGCTCCGGTCACGAGAATACGCTTCACGTCGGGATCGTCTCCTGGCGCTCGAGGAAGTCGGCCGTGTGGCCCGCGCCGTCGCAGTCACGCGGGATTCGGCCGGGAATGTATCAGGAGTCGGCTGGATCGACAGAAGGCGGTCCTGGTGGCACATTCCTTCGTTTCGCACCCACCACAGACGTGTCCAAAACGATGCAACGAACCCTTCAGCGGTCCGTCCTCCTGGCGGGGGTCGTCGCCCTCGGCGTGCAGCCCGTCTCGGCCCAGTCGCCCTCGATCCTTCATGCACAGGTCGACGAGCTCGCGGCGGCGATCAACGATCAGGTCGTCGACTGGCGACGCGACATCCATGCGAACCCCGAGCTCGGAATGCAGGAGTTCCGAACCGCCGCGCTCGTCGCGGAGCACCTCCGCTCCCTCGGCATCGAGGTGACGACCGAGGTCGGCGGCACCGGTGTCCTCGGCGTTCTCGAGGGCGGGCGGCCGGGTCCCGTCGTGGCGCTCCGCGCCGACATGGACGGGCTGCCGGTGACGGAGATGGCCGACGTGCCGTTCGCGTCGAAGGTGACGACGCAGTGGCAGGGTCGAGAGGTGGGGGTCATGCACGCGTGTGGGCACGACAACCACGTGGCGATCCTCATGGGCGTCGCCTCGGTCCTCGCCGAGATGCGCGACGACCTGCCGGGCACGGTGAAGTTCTTCTTCCAGCCGGCGGAGGAGGGACCAGGCGGCGCAGAGCCGATGATCGCCGACGGCGTGATGGAGAACCCGGCGGTGGATGCGGTCTTCGGACTCCACGTATTCCCGATGCCCGTCGGGACGATCGCCTACCGGAGCGGCGGTATGCTCGCCAGCTCGGACGGCCTGCGCATCGTCGTGCGAGGTGTCCAGACGCACGGTGCTATGCCCTGGGGCGGCGTCGACCCGATCGCCACGGCGTCGCAGATCATCGTGGGCCTCCAGCAGATCGTCAGCCGTCAGATCGACCTCACCGACTCCCCGGCCGTGGTCACGATCGGTCAGATCGAGGGCGGCAACCGAGGCAACATCATTCCCGACACCGTCCTCATGGTCGGGACCATCCGGACGCTCAACCCGGACACCAGGACCGACGTACACGAGCGGGTCCGTCGCGTCGCGGAGAACATCGCGGCGGCGAATGGAGCCGAGGCTGAGGTCACGATCGGGCTCGGTTACCCGGTGACCGTGAACGATCCGGGGCTCACCGAGCGCATGACACCCTCGCTCAGACGCGTCGCGGGTGATGGGGTCACCGTCATGCCGGCGGCGCTCGGCGCCGAGGACTTCTCGTACTTCGCCGAGGAGGCGCCGGGCTTCTTCATCGGGCTCGGCGTCGGCGCGGATGACCCGTCACTCGTACATCCGAACCACTCCCCCTTCTTCTACGCCGACGAGCGTGCTCTTCCCATCGGCGTTCGTGCGCTGGCCAGCCTCGCGGTGGACTACCTGTCCGGAGCTCCGATCTCGGAGGATTGAGGGAGGAGGCCCACAAATCGGGCCCGAAATAAGCGTGGCAGCGCGGGAGCGTTTCGGTACATCTTCTCGATAGAGGCTGACGTTGGAATTGTCTCCACGGGGGGAACGAGATGTCGCACAGAAACGTCGCGGGCGTAGGTATCGCCCTGCTCGGGCTGGCTTTCGGGAGTATCGACGCAGCGGGCCAGGCCAGCTTCACGCCCGTCTACAGCGCGCCCTATCGGGCCTTCACAGACACCGAGTTCGGCGTCGTGCTCAGCTTCCCCAGCGGTGCCGACTTCGGCATCGAGGGTGAGTACCGCTTCGGCAGCGGGGCGTGGGATTTCGGCCTGCGCGGCGGTGTCGTGGACAACGGGAGCACGGAGTTCGTCATCGGTGTCGAGGGGCGGCTGGGAATCGTGGATCACACGCAGGGCGACTTTCCGCTCGATGGCGCGCTGGTCGTCGGGTTGGGGACGGCCGAGTTCGACGCCTGGATCATTCCGTCCGCGGGGATCTCGCTCGGACGTCAGGTCGAGCTCGACGGTTTCGAGTTCGTGGCGTACGGGCAGCCCACGCTCTTCCTGACCACCTACGACACCGGCGACGGCAACGACACCGATCTCGACTTCAACCTGGGGTTCGGGATCGACTTCAGAGTCGGAGAATCGCTCGACCTGCGGACCAGCTTCGCCTTCGTCGACGCGCCAGCCGAGGGGATCTCCTTCAGCCTGGTGTGGGTGAACTAGGCCCCGCCGGGGGGGCCGTCGTGGTCGCCGTGGCCCACGCCTACCGCTCGTCCCCCGCCTCCACGTAGATCTCACCGCCCTTGTCGCGGAACTCCTCGGCCATCTGCTCCATGCCGGCCTCGACGGCCGCGGCTTCCGCGAGACCCTGCTCGCGAGCGAACTGCCGGATGTCCTCCGTGATCTTCATCGAGCAGAACTTCGGGCCGCACATCGAGCAGAAGTGAGCGACCTTCGCTCCCTCCGCGGGAAGCGTCTCGTCGTGGTACTCCTCGGCCGTGACCGGATCGAGCGCCAGGTTGAACTGGTCCCGCCAGCGGAACTCGAAGCGTGCCTTGGAGATCGCGTCGTCCCAGGCCTGCGACCCCGGGTGCCCCTTCGCGAGGTCTGCCGCGTGTGCCGCGATCTTGTAGGTGATGACGCCGCGCTTCACGTCGTCGCGGTTCGGCAGGCCGAGGTGCTCCTTGGGTGTGACGTAGCAGAGCATCGCCGTGCCGTACCACCCGATCTGGGCCGCACCGATCGCCGACGTGATGTGGTCGTACGCGGGCGCGATGTCCGTGGTGAGCGGCCCGAGCGTGTAGAACGGCGCCTCGTCGCACCACTCGAGCTGCTTCTCCATGTTCTCCTTGATCATGTGCATGGGGACGTGGCCCGGCCCCTCGTTCATGACCTGCACCCCGTGCTCCCAAGCGATCTTGGTGAGCTCGCCCTGCACCTTCAACTCGGCGAACTGCGCCTCGTCGTTGGCGTCGCGGATGGACCCCGGTCGAAGCCCGTCCCCGAGCGAGAACGACACGTCGTACGCGGCCATGATCTCGCACAGCTCAGGGAAGTTCGTGTAGGTG
>JBDHDM010000186.1:0-8619 GCA_039591515.1 Gemmatimonadota bacterium
CCGGTATCACTCGCTCGTGACGGACGAGCGGGCGCTCCCCGAGGAGCTGGAGGCGATCGCGTGGAGCTCGGACCCCGCGGACGAGGCCGAGATCCAGGCCGTGCGCCACCGCTCACTCCCCCTGCGTGCCGTCCAGTTCCACCCTGAAGCGTTGTTCAGCCAGCACGGCGAGCGTCTCTTGGCGAACTTCCTGACCTTGTCCCCGTGAGTCGGCGTCGTCGGCCGGTTCCCGGTTGACCCCCCCACGAGTCCTCCGGTAGCTTACCCCACGTGAAATCCGCCTCTTCGCTCCGCCTCTCCGGCCCCGGAAACGCGTCTTGAGCGGCCAGGTCCTCGGCATCGTCCCGGCCCGGCTGGCGTCGACCCGCCTCCCCAACAAACCGCTCTACCCGCTCCTCGGTAGACCGCTGATCGAATGGGTGTGGAAGCGGGTCCAGGGCATGCGCATCCTCGACCACGCGGTGGTCGCCACGGATTCGCCGGAGGTGGCCGAGGTGTGCCGGTCCCTCGGTGCCCCGGTCGAGCTCACGTCGCCCGATCACCCTTCCGGTACGGACCGGGTCGCGGAAGTCGCCGATCGACCGGCGTACCGGGACTACGAGCTCATCGCGAACGTGCAGGGTGACGAGCCTCTCCTCAAGGAGGCTCACCTTGCCGCGGCCATTGGGTTGGTCCGAGACCAGGGGTGGCAGGTCGGAACCTGCGCGACACCGCTGCTCGACGAAGAGGCCAGGAAGGACTCTTCCGTCGTGAAGGTGGTCCGTGCCTCGGGCGGCCGGGCGCTCTACTTCTCCCGCGCTCCCATCCCGTACAAGCGGGAAGGGAAGCCGACCCAGGAGGAGTTGGAGCGCGAGCCCTACCTACGACACATCGGACTCTACTCGTACACGCGGGACGCCCTCGCCGACTGGGTGGCGCTCGCGCCGACCCGCCTCGAGCAGCTGGAGATGCTCGAGCAGCTCCGTCCCCTGGAAGCCGGCCTCCGCATCGGCGTTGCCGTGGTCGGCGCCGCGGACCCCGGCGTGGACACACCCGCGGACGCCGTCCGCATGGAAGCGAAACTCGAAGAACTCAGTGCCCCCACCTTCGCATGAACACACGATGACCGATTCGAACGAACGACCGACCAAGTACATCTTCGTGACCGGGGGAGTCGTCTCCTCTCTCGGCAAGGGGATCGCGGCAGCTGCGATCGGCCGTCTTCTCAAGGAGCGGGGGCTGCGGGTCACGCTTCAGAAGTTCGACCCCTACATCAACGTCGATCCGGGAACGCTGTCGCCTTACCAGCACGGCGAGGTCTTCGTGACCGACGACGGCGCCGAGACCGACCTCGACCTCGGTCACTACGAGCGCTTCATCGACGAGTCCCTGTCGCAGGACAACAACATCACCACGGGGCGGATCTACCAGAACGTCATCGACAAAGAACGGCGAGGGGACTACCTCGGCTCTACGGTGCAGGTGGTGCCGCACATCACCGACGAGATCAAGGCGGCGGTCAGCCGACTTTCGGACGGCAACGATGTGGTGATCACCGAGATCGGCGGCACGGTCGGCGACATCGAGTCTCTACCGTTCCTCGAGGCCATCCGGCAGTTCCGCGCCGACGTCGGGCGCGAGAATGCCATCTTCGTCCATCTCACGCTGGTACCCTACCTCGCGGCCGCCGGCGAGCTCAAGACCAAGCCGACGCAGCACTCCGTGCGGGAGCTGATGGAGATCGGAATCCAGCCGCACGTGCTCATCTGCCGCGCGGAGCAGCCGCTCTCCAAGGAGATCAAGCGGAAGATCGCGCTCTTCACCAACGTCGAGACGGACGCCGTCCTCGAGTCACCGGATCTCTCGACCATCTACGAGGTCCCACTGGCGCTGAAGCGACAGAGAGCCGACGACGTCATCCTGGAGCGACTGGGCCTGCACGGACTCCCCCAGCCCGATCTGACGAAGTGGACGGACATGGTCCGTCGGGTCCAGCACCCCGCGTCCGGCGAGGCGCGAATCGCCGTGGTCGGCAAGTACACCGAGCTCGTGGATTCCTACAAGTCGGTTCAGGAGGCGCTGATCCACGGCGGGATCGCCCACGACGTGAAGGTCAACATCGAGTGGCTCCTCTCCGAAACGTTCGAGGGAGGCGAAGGGCTGGAGCGACTCCGAAACTACGACGGCCTGCTCATTCCCGGCGGGTTCGGCTCGCGGGGTGTCGAGGGCATGCTCGAGGCGATTCGGTGGGCGAGGGAACGCGACCTCCCATTCTTCGGGATCTGCCTCGGGCTTCAATGCGCGGTCATCGAGTTCGCACGCAACGTGTGCGGCATCCCTGAGGCGAACTCCACGGAGTTCCGTGAAGAGACCCCCGACCCCGTCATCGCGCTTCTCGACTCGCAGCTCAGGGTGACCAAGAAGGGCGGGACGATGCGGCTGGGCGCCTACCCCTGCGTGCTCGCAGAAGGGAGCCGATCGAGAGAGATCTATGGTGTCCCGCGGATCTCGGAGCGTCATCGGCACCGGTTCGAGTTCAACAACGCATATCGTGACAACATGGCCGCTCACGGGCTGACCATTAGCGGGACCGCACCGGACGGGGGCCTCGTCGAGATGATCGAGATCACGGACCATCCCTGGTTCGTGGCCGGGCAGTTCCATCCCGAGCTCAAGAGCCGCCCGACCCGTCCGCACCCCCTCTTCGCTTCTTTCATCGAGGCCGCTGCGAAGCACGCCGCTCGAGACAGCCGGACGCCCGTGGCGCACCCGGTCGGAATCTGAGCGAAGCGACGCTCGAAAGGGATGCCCGATGTTCGAACGATTCCTGCTCATTGCGGGCCCCTGCTCGCTCGAGGATGACGCGCTGAACCTGGAGGTGGCCCGGCGTCTGGCCGGGCTCGCCGAGGAAACCGGTCTCCAGGTCGTCTTCAAGGGCTCGTTCGACAAGGCCAACCGCTCGAAGATCTCCTCACCGCGAGGCCCCGGCCTGGATGAGGGGCTCCGACTGCTCGAAACCGTGCACCGTGAGAGCGGGCTCCCCGTGCTCACGGATATTCACGAGCCCGGGCAAGCCGCACCCGTGGGCGAGGTCGTCGACGTCCTTCAGATCCCCGCGTTCCTCTGCAGACAGACGGACCTGCTGGTCGCCGCCGGCATGACGGGGAAAGCGGTCAACGTCAAGAAGGGGCAGTGGATGGCGCCCGAGGAGATGTCGGCTGCGGTCGAGAAGGTGCGCGTCTCGGGTGCCGCGGACGTCGCGGTGACCGAACGGGGTACGATCCACGGATACGGAGACCTCGTGGTCGACATGCGCTCGTTTTCCCGGCTGCGCAGGGCCACGGGGGCTCCGGCCATCTTCGACGGTACACATTCGGTTCAGCGGCCCGGCCGAGCGGACGGATCGAGCGGGGGCGACCCGGAGCACATCCCGGCCCTCGTGAGAGCGGCCGTCGCGGCCGGATGTGACGGGCTCTTCCTCGAAACGCATCCGGATCCGCCCCGCGCCCCGTCGGACGGCACGAACATGCTCCCGCTGGACCGGCTCGCCACCCTCGTTCAAGACGTGCTGGACATCCGCTCAGCCCTGTCCCGCCGCCCGGCGGACCCCACCCCCACTGGTTGACTCGTCGATGAGCCGCCCCGCAGATCCGATATCGCCCGAGTTGGCACGCAAGATCCGGCTCGTCATCTTCGACGTCGACGGTGTGTTGACCGACGCCGGTGTGTACATCGGGCGGGGGCGCGATGGGGAAGAGATCGAGCTCAAACGCTTCGACATCCAGGACGGCGTCGGGCTGAAGATGCTCGGCTGGGGTGGCCTGGACGTCGCCCTGGTCTCGGGCCGCGTTTCGGAAGCAACCACGATCCGGGCTCGCGAGCTCGGCATCGAGGAGTGTCACCAGGAGCCGGACGCGCACAAGCTGAAGGTCGTGGAGCGCTTGCTGGCGAACAAAGGTGTCTCCTGGGATGAAGTTGCGATGATCGGTGACGACATCCCGGACCTGGCGGTGATGAGGCGGGTCGGGCTGAGGGCGGCCGTGGCGAATGCGACGGCACCGCTCGTCGCCATCGCCGACTGGCAGGCAACGCGCGAAGGTGGGCGGGGCGCCGCCCGGGAGTTTTGTGACGCGCTCCTCTCGGCGCGCGGGGTCCTCGATGAGGTCATCGAGCGCTACGTGGAGGAACGGAGCCAGTCGTGAGCACCGACGAGAAGCTGATCGCCGAAGGCCGAAGGGTCGTGGCCATCGAGGCCTCCGCCGTGGGGGCGCTCGAGAGTCGAATCGGTGAGGACTTCGCTCGTGCTTGCAGACTCGTCGCGGAGGCCAGGGGGCGCGTGGTGACCTGCGGTATCGGCAAGAGCGGCCACATCGCTCGCAAGCTCGCCGGCACGCTCACCTCGACCGGGACGCCAGCGATCTTCCTCCACCCGGTGGAGGCGCTGCACGGCGATCTGGGCGTCGTGGGAGCCGACGACGTCGCGATCGTCATCTCCAAGTCCGGCGCCTCCGACGAGCTGGCGGGTCTCATCGGATATCTGGCGCGGCTTTCCGTCCCCATCATCGCGCTCGTCGGCGCGGCGCGTAGCCAGCTCGGAGAGCATGCCAACGTCGTGTTGGATTGCTCGGTGAGCGAGGAGGCTTGTCCCATGGACCTGGCACCGACCTCCTCGACCACGGCCACCCTGGCCATGGCGGACGCGCTCGCGGTCACGGTGCTCCAGCTCAAGGGTTTCCTCCCCGAGGACTTCGCGGCCCTGCACCCCGGTGGCGCGCTCGGGCGCAAGCTGACCGTGCGCGTACGTGACGTGATGGTGGCGGAGGAGTATCCGGAGGTCGGTCGGGACGCTCGCATGCGTGATACGATCGGCCCGCTCGCGGAGATGCGCGGCACCGTGCCGATCGTGGACGAGCGAAGGCGGGTCGTCGGCGTCGTCACGGCAGGGGATCTTACCCGGCTCATGGATCGGGACCCGGCTTTCCTGGACCGGCCGGTGGCCGATGTGATGACCCACATGCCAAAAACCGCGAGCGCCAGTGAACTTGGCTCGGCCGCCGCGAGTAGGATGGAGGCGCACGGGGTCATGGCCCTCCCCGTGGTCGGCGACGAGGGTACACTGGAAGGGGTCGTGCATCTCCATGACTTGATGAGAGCCGGAGCCGTTTGAGATGAGGAACAACCGTTGGAATGAGGGCACAGGGCGCGGCGTGCGCGTGGCTGCGACCGTAGCCGGTGCGCTGGCGCTCGCGGGATGCGGCTCGCAGCTCGACACCCCCGTGGCCACGGAGGAGCTGCAGTCCATGGATGCCGACTACGTCGCGTTCGGGATGCTGACCTACGTGACCGCGAACGGCGTGCGCGAGGCGCGCATCGCCGCGGATACGGCGTACGTCTACGAGAACGAATCGACGGCGGCCCTCAAGCAGATGGAGCTGATCTTCTACGACGAGCTCGGGAAGGAGCGCGCGACGGTCACGGGGATCGAGGGAGACTGGAACCAGGAGAGCAACCGGATGGTCGCCCGGGGCGACGTCGTGCTCTTCATTCACGCGGACTCGAGCACGATCGAGAGCCCTGAGATCTTCTACGATCCCGACATCGACCGGGTCTGGAGCGACTCGAGCACGGTGCGCACGATGCAGGACGGCTCTGTCCAGAGCGGCACCGCCTTCGAATCCGACATGTCGTTCGAGAACCTTCGCATCGAGAACATGCGGGGCGGAACCCGACGGATCTTCTAAGGCCGTGCGTTCGTATCCCTCGGCCGGAGGCTCCTCAACCGTGGCTCGGGCCCTCTGGAGTGCCCCCCCTCCGCTCGTGCTCGGACTCGCACTGCTCGCGGCCCAGCCCGGTCATGTCGAGGCGCAGGGCGGCTGCGAGTGCGCCCCGAGCTGCGACCAACTGAACATCCAGACCCTGCCCGGCATTGGGCGGGTGACCTACATCAGCGGGGCTCGGCTGGCGTGTGAGGGTGGGATCCGGATCACCGCGGACTCGGCCGTGGCCTACGAGGACCGCGCCTACTCGGAGCTCTTCGGCTCGGTGCGGTACGTCGAGGCAGGCCGTGAGCTCCTGGCGGACGAGGCACGCTACTTCACAAACGAGGGTCGTCTCCAGGCGGCGAGCAACGTCTTGGTCAGGGACGACGAGCAGGGGTCGTCGATCGAGAACGGTGACCTCGTCTACCTGCTTCAAACCGACTTCCGCGACGAAGCGACAATGACGGTCACCACAGGGGCCGACGGTCTTCGACCGAGGGCGCTCCTGATGCCACCGGCTCGTGAGGAGGCTCCCGAAGCCGCCGCCGCGGACTCCGTGCCGGAGGTCGATGTGGAGCGTGTGGCCAAGATCGAGCCGGAGGCCGAGGTCGACACGGTACCGCCCACCCCGTACTCCGTCGTAGGCGACCGGTTGGTCCTGCGCGGTGAGGGGTACTTCACGGCCGCGGGCACGGTCGAGATCGTACGTGACTCGCTGTTCGCATTCGGGGACTCGGCCGTGTACGACCGAGATCTCGGTGACCTCGTGCTCGAAGGGTCGGCCCGGGTGGAAGGCGACGGGTACGAGCTGGTCGGCCGGAGGGTGCAGATGGTGTCACCTGACGCGGCGGCCAGCGAGGTCCGCGCCACGAGAGATGCTCGGCTGGTGGGCGAGGGTTTCGAGCTGACCTCGGCGCGAATCGTGATCTTCCTCCGTGACGACGCGCTCGAGCGCCTCGTCGCGGTCCCCATCATCCGCGCTAGCTCAGGAGAGGCGGTCGCGGACTCGGCAGACCTCGAGAGACCGAACGCCTTCGTTCAGGACATCGTCCTCACCTCCGATTCCCTGGAGATCCTGGCTCCTGGAGACGCGATCGAGCGGGTCTTCGCGGCTGGCAACGCGCACAGCACCTCCTCCTCCGGTGACTCCCTGAACGTCGAGCTCCTCCCGGAGATCGCACGAACGGACTGGCTGGAGGGCGACACGATCGTCGTGGCCTTCACGCGCCCGCCGGACGCGGGAGCTCCGTCCGACGTGCAGGTCGAAGCGATCACGGCGGTCGGAACGGCCCGCAGCCTCTACCGGCTTCCCGCGAACGACTCGGCGGCAGTGCCGGGAACGGATCCCCCTGCGGTGCACTATGTCATGGGAGACTCGATCAGAATCGAGCTGATTGACGGGCAGGTCCGTGAGATGCGCGTGAGCGGGCAGACCCAGGGTGTACACCTGGAGCCCCTGCGTCCGCCCTCGGATACCGCCGTGGTGTCCGACTCGGCCGTGATCGGGATCGACACCGCGTCGGCGGCTGCGGATACCGGTTCGTTCCCGGCGCCGCCCGAACATTCGGCGGGCCCGCCTCGGCGTCGGCAGCCGGAGCCCGGTTCAGACGTACCAGATCGAGAACATCGCTCTCCTGAGGAGGTCCCTTGGACACGCCCATAGACCGAAATCACGACGACGACGGAGTGCAGCAGCAGTCGGATGACCCCACGGAGGCCGGGGCGATCCGACACGATTCGCTCGATGCCGCGGGTTCCGAGCCGACGGACTCGACGGCGCCCTTCGCCACGGCGCAGGCCGGTGTGGCGGTCGCCGCCCCGGAGCGCGTCGAGGGCGACAGCCGACTGTGGGCCGAGGGGCTGACCAAAGCGTACCGCAAGCGGAAGGTCGTGGACGATGTCCACATCGAGGTCTCTCAGGGCGAGATCGTGGGCCTCCTGGGCCCGAACGGGGCGGGGAAGACCACCACCTTCTACATGATCGTCGGGCTCATCCCGCCCAACGCCGGGATTGTGCACCTCGACGATCGCGACCTGACCAGCACGCCCATGTTCCAACGGGCGCGACTCGGGATGGGCTACCTCGCTCAGGAGCCGTCGATCTTCCGAAAGCTCTCGGTCGAAGACAACGTCCTGGCCATTCTCGAGACCATCGGCCTCCCTCGGGCGGAGGAGAAGCGGCGTCTCGAGGAGCTCCTGGCGGAGCTGGGCCTGGCCAGCCTCCGGAAGAACAAGGCCTACTCGCTGTCGGGCGGTGAGCGGCGACGGCTCGAGATCACCCGTGCCCTCGTCCAGCGACCCAAGTTCATGCTCCTCGACGAACCCTTCGCCGGGATCGACCCGATCGCGGTCCACGACATCCAGGAGATCGTGCAGGGGCTGAAGGCCCGAAACATCGGCGTGGTGATCACGGATCACAACGTCGAACAAACATTGGATATCGTCGACCGTGCCTACATCATGTATGAGGGTAGGATCCGGGTCGCGGGGACGGTCTCGGAGCTGGTCTGGAACGACGAAGTGGCCACAATCTACCTCGGACCGGCGCTCACTGAGCGGATGAGAGAGCGGTACCCGCCGCCGGGCGGTCTAGGGGGGAGGCGAACACCGACGGGCCTGCAGGGGCCCGCAACCGAGGACGAATGAGTCAGTTCAACACCAAGCTCTACCAGAGTGCGCAACTCCGTCAGGAGATGCGGATCAACCCACGCCTTTATCAGGCGATGGAGTTGCTCTACATGCCTCTGCTGGACCTCGAGCAGCATCTGAAGGAGCAGCTCGCAGAGAACCCCCTCCTGGAGATGGTCGAGGCCGACGACGAGAAGGAAGTCGAGCTCAAGGAGGACACGGCCGACGAGCCGATGAGCGACGACGACGTCGA
>JBDHDM010000187.1:0-8615 GCA_039591515.1 Gemmatimonadota bacterium
CCGAAGGAGCTGCCCGGTTGGAGCGAAGCGTGCTCTGAGCCGAGCGCGTGAGTCAGGCGTTGTCGGGGGTGGATACCGTCATTCGGATCACGCGGCCAACCACCTCCGACGGCGCCATCTCCGGCGCGATCTAGAAGCGATCCCGATTGCCGACTCCGCCGAAGCGCGTGTTGACGACGTTGTTGAAGATCGATCCGAATCGATAGCGGAGCCCGAAGCTGAGACCGGCCTCGTAGTTGGTCTCGAGTTGTCTTCGTCGTAGTAGGACCTCTTCCAGATCCGCGTCACCCTTCGGCAGGTTGAGCTGGTTGTGGACGAGCGCCAGCGAGCCGCCGATCTCGATCGAGAGCCCCTGAGCGACGCGTACGTCAACAGCTCCGTTGAACTGCACGCTGTACCGTGACAGATCGTGCAGGTATTGCGCCGCGTTGATGCCGATGTCGATTTCACCCCACGGCTGGATCACTATGTAGCCCGCGTTCAGGAGGTGTTCCGGGAGCAGCTGCTCGGTCTTGTCGTAGATCGTCGTGTCCCGGTAGGCGACGTGCGAGGCGCCGACCCTGTAGGCGACGGTCAGCTGTCGCCGCGTCGCTTCCACGTACGGATACAGACTCCACTCGACCGCGGGCATCAGACGAAAGCGCAGGTCGACGTTGGCGAACGTCGACGTGAAGACGTCTCCGAACGCCCCGACCGACCAGTGTGGCGACACGCTTCGGACGACGTAGCTGGTGAAGCCATCCCGTCGCTGGGTGCTGACGATCGTTCCGTCCTCCCGGTCGAAACGGTCGTAGTTGTAGTTGAAGAACGGCCGGAGCTGGAGCTTCCACTGCTCGGTCACCCGGTCGACGTACACGCCGTATCGGGTGTCGAACGACCGCTGGCTGGACTCGAAGTCCGCGCTGCCGTCCGCGTACATTTCGATAGTCCAGAAATCCCAGCGGTCGTCCCGCTGCCCGGCGGGCTCCTCCTCCGCCGGAGCGATGTCGACGAGCAGTCGGTCCCCTGTGCCCGTTTGCATCAGGTAGGGCACGAGGGCCGCTCGCAGTGTGCGGAGGAATCCTTCGCGCTCTTCGTCCTCGGTCGCATCCACATTCGTGGTGTAGACGATGGAATAGTCCATCCCTTCGAACGGACCCAGGCCGATGAGGTCGAACGTCTGCGCCTGGCCACCGGCGCCCGTCTCTTGCTGGGTCACGAGGACGTGGACGTGCGCGACCTCGCGGTCTCGAACGTGATCCAGGAACGCCAGCTCTTGGCGGATGAAGGTTTCGTCGCAGAAGCCGCAGTCAAGGAAGATGGCCAGCCGGGCCGGCATCTCGGTCTCGACATCTTGTGATGCGGCGGATCGGGCAGAACCCCCGAGCCATGCGAAGGCGAACAGACAGAAGGGTGCTACGGCGCGCAGCCGGAACCACTCAGGGACGGCCGTGCCGAGCGCGAAGGACCGAGGCATGGAGTGTGACCGAGCAGGGGTTGAAGCCGGAATCCGCGAAGGGATCCGATCCGCTCTAACGACCACCGCGGCGCACTGGGTGTTGAACGCCCATGGGGCTGTCGAACGAGCGGGGCCCCTATCTAGCGGGCGAAGACTGTTTCCCCATCCCGAGAATCCATGTCCGATAACGGCCCAAATGACTCAAGACGCGGAGGCCGGTGAAAGCGGAGTAGGGGCGGAGATCGCGAATGACCTGCGGGTCTCAGTGATCTCAGCCGCAGCCGCGAGCTAGAGCGCCGGCCGCAGTGTCCCCGGAGGGGCCGAGGCGTTGGTATCCCGAAGGAGCCGCTCGGTTGGAGCGCAACGAGCTCTGAGCCGACGGCGTGAGTCAGGCGTTAGGCGTCGTTCCTCTCCGGCCCGGCGTACTGACACAATGCGCGGAGTCGAGGAGTCTCGGAATCAGGTCGGCCGGACCTCGTCGGCTGCCGGGGCGTCGCTCCTCGGTCCGCGGGCGGCGTGGAATCGGCGAACGTGCGCTCGATAGAGGCGACGGGTCTACCTCGTGTAGCCCCTCAGCGTCATCTCCTCGTCCATCCGCTCGAGGAGACGGCCCACCCGATCGGGGGTGTCTCGGTTCGCCATCTCATGAAGCTCCGCGCCCGCGCGGGTGCTTCCATGGGCGAACGGGAACCGGAGGCTACTCTCCCTCCGCCTCCCCCTGCTTCACCTCGTCCCACAGCCTGTCGAGGGCCTCGAGATCCGACGCGGTGAGGTCGATCCCGCGGTCCCGCGCCATCTGCTCGAGCTCCTCGAATCGACGGCGGAACTTCGCATTGGCACGGGCAAGGGCCGTGGTCGGGTGCGCTCCGGCGCGCCGCGCGAGGTTGACGACCGCGAACAACAGGTCGCCGATCTCCTCCGCGACGGACTCACCGTACGCCGCCACGGGACTCGAGCTTGGATCCGCTCCCCCGGCTGTCTCAGTTCCGGGGGCTCCCTCTGCTCCCACGGCTCCGTCCGCTTCGACGGCTCCCTCCGCCTCCAGGGCCCGCATCACCTCCTCGAGCTCTTCGGCCACCTTCTCCGCGGGGCCCCGGTGATCGTCCCAGTCGAAGCCGACGCCGGCCACCCGTTCCTGGATTCGGTACGCCTTCGTGAGTGGATCGAGTCCCGCTGCCAGCCCGTCGAGCGTGCCCTCCGCTGCCCCGCGCGCCGCGCGCTCGGCGGCCTTGAGCGCCTCCCAGTCTTGCCGCTCACCGTTCCCGAACAGGTGGGGATGCCGGGCGACCATCTTCTCCTCGAGGCGCGCGTAGACCGACTCGGCGTCGATCTCATCGGTCTCCTCCGCCACGACGATCTGAAACGCGAGGTTGAGGAGCAGATCGCCCAGCTCGCCCTCGAGCGTGCTCGCGTCGCCCTCACGGATGGCGTCGACGACCTCGTGCGTTTCCTCGAGGAGGTGAGGGATCAGCGACTCGGCGGTCTGTTTCGCATCCCAGGGGCACGCACGGCGCAGGAATCGCACGAGCGCCAGGGCTCGGTCGAGGGTGCCCGGGCCGGGAAACCGGTGGCTCTCGCCGGAATGGCTCATGGGCGGAGGGGCGCTATGGATCCGCGAGGGGGCGGACCTCGGGGGTCGTCTCGGGCTCCTGTTCTTGGCATCTTTCCCGGTCTATGTCAACGAATCCGAAGGCGCGGGCCTGGATGCAGATCGAAGCCGACGCGCTGCGAAGCAATTACGCCCGGATCGGAGAGGCCGTGGGGCCTGGTACTCGCATGCTTCCGATGGTGAAGGCGAACGCGTACGGCCTCGGGGTGACCGAGGTCGTGTCGTGTCTCGAGCCTCTCGAGCCCTGGGGCTACGGTGTCGCCACGGTGTCGGAGGGGCTCGCGCTCCGCGCCAGGGGGATCGACCGTCCGATCGTGGTATGCAGCCCAAGTCCGTCGGGTGAGATGGAGGCCGCAGTGGAGGCACGGCTGCAGCTGTCGATCTCGAGCTCCGATGCGCTGGACTCCCTGTCCGCCGCCGCGAAGGCCGTGGGTGATGTTGCTGCGTGGCACCTGGACGTCGACACGGGGATGGGTCGGAGCGGCTTCGACTGGCGCTGCGCGGATTCGTGGCTCGACGACGTGGTTCGACCTACGGAGGGTCTTCGCTGGACGGGCGCGTACACACACCTGCACTCGGCGGACGAGGGTGAGCAGTCGGTGCGGGAGCAGTGGACGCGGTTCATGAGCGTGATGGACCGGATCGAGTCGCCACCCGCCGACCTCGTGGTGCACGTGCTCAATAGCGCCGGAGTGTTTCGTACGCCCGAATACGCCCAGGCGATCGCCCGGCCGGGGATCTTCCTCTACGGAGGTGCCGTCGGCGAGGAGCAGCCCGAGCCGGAGCCGGTCGTATCCGTCCACGCCCGGGTCGTGCATGTCCGAGAAGCGTCCGAGGGAACGACGCTGGGGTACGGTTCGACGTACACCGCCGGTGGATCCGAGCGATGGGGCACCTTGGCCATCGGGTACGGCGACGGATTGCCGCGCGCCCTGTCCAATCGCGGCTGGGCCATCGTCGAGGGGGTCAGGGTGCCGATCATCGGGCGGATCTCAATGGACGTCACGGTGGTAGATGTCTCCGGCGTTGCGAACGTGCGCGAGGGGGCGGTGGCTACCCTGATCGGGTCAGGCGGAGGTGAGCGCATCACGCTCGACGAAGTGGCGGCGCAGGCCGGCACGATTAGCTACGAGGTCCTGACCGGCCTGACGGGCAGGCTCCCACGCGTATGGACCTGACCTCGGCCGTCGCGGGGCCGCGAACACGAAAGGAAGAAGCCGGTTTCTTGATTTCCATTCGGTCATTGAAGAGACGTGTGCTCGTCACCGTCGCCGGCTCCTGCCTGCCGGTTTTCGTCGCATGCGAGGAGCAGTCACCCGTCGGGATCGGACCCGGTCCACTGCCCGGCGAGCCGGTGACCGTGGAGATCACGATTCCATGGTCCGAGTTCGCATCGGCTCTGGAGGTCTTCGGTGGGTACGGCTCGCCTGAGGACCTCGGTCAGGGGATTCTGGCGGTCCAGTACGAAGGCACGCTGGACGCGCGCACGCTCATCCGCTTCGCAGAGTACCCGGACACGGCGACGGTCCGCGACTCCACGGGCACCAATCGCCCAGACGGGGACCTGACGTTCATTGGCGGACGACTGGTCGCCCACTTCGACACGATCGAGAGCACGAACGGAGCGACCCCGGTCGGGATCGCGCTGGGCCGCACCGAGACCGAGTGGGACGGGACGACCGCTTCCTGGGCCTTCGCGATCGACACGATCAACGACCAGCGACCGTGGCCCGAGGCGGGCGGCGGGCCCGTCACACCGGTGGACACGGCGCAATGGGATCCGGCGGACGGCGACTCGGCCGTGTTCGTGCTCGATTCCGTCACGGTCGCCGCATGGGCCGATACGACCGACCTGTCCGCGGGCGCCCGACTGGAGATTCTCGATCCGGGGTACCGCGTGACGCTGACCGGTGCCACGCTGCGGCTCGACGCTCGACCCAGCCTCAACCCGGACACGATCATCGAGGTGAGCGCGTTCACGCGGGGCTCGACGTTCCTGTACACGCCGTTCCCCACGCCGCCTCCCGACGGGGTACGCATCGGAGGAGCACCGGCGTGGCGCACGCTGCTCAACGTATCGATCCCGGATGTGCTGAACGATCCCGACTTGTGCGCCGTCGTCGAGTGCCCGCATACGCTGACGCCGGGTGAGATCAGCTTCGCCGCGCTCCTTCTCACGAGTCGGGCGACGGAGCCGGCGTTCCAGCCTCTGGATTCGATTCGACTCGACGTCCGGCCTGTCTTCGACCGAGGCGCGATGCCGAAGTCCCCGCTCGGGCCCTCTCTCATCGAGAACGACCTGGGCCGCTCCGTGCCGCCGGAGGCATTCGGGACCGCGCCCGGGCAGCCGATCGAGATTCCCTTCACCACCTTCGCCAGGGACCTGCTGCGCGGCGTGGACGAGGACGGGAACGAGGCACCCGGGACGCTGGCGCTCCTATCCGTGTTCGAGCCCATCTCGATCTCGTTCGCATCGTTCGAGGGTCCCGGAAGTGCTGCTGAGCCGGTCTTGAAGCTGGTGCTCACCATCGGGCCGCCCGTGGAGCTGCCATGAACCTCTCGGTACTCGTGAACCGCTCGGTGTGGGGGACGCTCGTCCTCTGCGTCGTCTTCGCGACCCCGACGGCCGGCCAGTCGTTGTTCAATGCGGCCGGACTCGGTGTGCCGGTGGAGGCCGTCGACGGACGGGCGCGGGCACTCGGTAACCTCGGCATCGGCTTGCGTGGTGGCTCGTTCATGCCGACGGACCCGGCAGCCCTCGGACGCTTGAGCTCCTCGACGGGGGTCATGGCCGCGCAGCCGAGCTGGGTCGACTACTCCCTGGAGGGTGGCTCGACCGGGAAGTTCCAGGGCACGCGCTTCCCGGTGTTGGGCATCGCCTACCCGTTGCTCGCGGGCATGATGTCCGTCCAGATCGGCTCGTTCCTGGACCAGAACTACCAGGTCCAGCGGCAGATCGAGGTCGATTTTGGCCGCGGTCCCGTTCCCGCGACGGACGACTTCCAGCAGGATGGCTCGATCTCCAACCTCAATCTGGGATACGCCCGGATGTTCGGTCCGAACTGGTCGGGTGGGGTCACGGTGGGCCGATACGCGGGCTCGATGGTGCGGTCGCTCACGCGCACGTACGGCGACGACCAGACCACGGACGTCGATCAGTACGTCGAGGCGGGAGAGTGGTCGTACAAGGCCTGGGCCGTGACCGCGGGTGTGGCGGCGGACCTCTTTTCCCGAGCGCGTGTCGCGCTGAGCGTGCACGTGCCCACGGAGCTCGAGGCGGAGGCGTCGGAGGAGAGCCGTGGTGAGGACCGGACGTATGCGCTCCCGATGCAGATTCGGCTCGGCACCAGCGTGACGGTCGGTCCCGCGCTCGTCGTGAGCGGCAGCATGCTGTTGGCCGACTGGAGTGACACCCAGTCCGACCTCGAGGGGGCGGCGATTGCAGGTGACCAGCACGGCTTCGGTCTCGGCGTCGAGCTGACCCGGGCCAGCTTCTTCGGCAAGAGTGCGCCGGTCCGACTCGGCTACCGTCAAACCGGGCTTCCTTTCTCCTTCGATGCGGGCGGCGCGGACGAAAGGGTGATTTCCGGCGGGCTCGGGCTGGAGCTCGCACGCCTGGAGGATGTGGTCCTCGCCAGTGTGGACCTCGCGATCGAGCGGGGACGGCGCTCGGGTGGAGGCATCACGGAGAGCTTCTGGCGGGCCACGATCTCCCTACTCGCGGCCGGTATCTGAGCGGGATCTCGGCCCGGATGGCTCCGGAGCGTCCGATGCGCGTCCACTATCACACGTTCGGCTGCAAAGCCAATCAGTACGACACCGAGCGGATGCGTCAGGAAGCGGAGGCACGCGGGGCCCGCACCGTTTCGACCCGAGAGCAGGCCGACGTCGTGGTGGTCAATACCTGCACGGTGACGAACCAGGCGGATGCGGACGCGCGCCGGTTCATCCGACGCGTGCAGCGGGAACGGCCGGGCGCGCGCGTGGTCGTTGCGGGGTGCTCGGCGGCGCTACGCGAGGCGGACTATCGAGCGATGCCGGGTGTGGCGGACGTCATCGCCGGCCACGATGCCGTGCGAGTGGCGTCGAGCGTGGCGCAGGACGCCGTCGGCATGCCCCGCTCCCTGACTCAGCTCGAGCTGCGGACGCCACTCGATCGAATCGACTCCGAGCCGATTGGTGGCGAGCTGCTGCGGCACCGAGCCGGCGCCTCGCGAGGCTGGCTGAAGGTCCAGGACGGGTGCGATCGAAAGTGCTCCTTCTGCGCGACCCGCCTGGCCCGCGGTGCCTCCCGGTCACGCGCTCCTGAAGAAGTCGTTCGAGAGGCTCAGCTGCTCGCCGAGTCGCATGCGGAGCTGGTGGTGACGGGGATCCACATCGGGCACTACGGTCTCGACCTGGATCCGACCTGGACCCTCGCCCGTCTGTGCGCTCTGCTCGTGGACTCGGTCCCCGACGTTCGCTTTCGACTCGGCAGCGTGGAGGCCACCGAGGTCGACGAGGCGCTCCTCGAGCTACTCGTGGACTCCCGAGGACGGCTCGCGCCGCACCTGCACATGCCTCTCCAGAGCGGCGCCGACCCCGTCCTTCGAGCGATGCGGCGCTGGCACACACGAGAGCAGTACCGGGCTCGAGCCCTCGAGATTGCAGAGAGAGTCGAGCCGCTCGGCTTGGGGGCCGACGTCATCACGGGCTTCCCGGGAGAGACGCCAGCCGACCACGAGGCGACGCGAGCCCTGATCGAGCAACTCCCGTACACCTATCTCCACGTCTTCCCCTTCTCGCCCCGCGAGGGGACGGTCGCGACATCGTTGCCTGCCGCCGTGCCGCAGCGGGTCGCCGGAGAGCGGGCCCGCGAGCTGCGCGAGCTGGGGCAGAAGAAGGGACGTGCCTACCGCGCCAGGCGGGTCGGACAGCCCGCTGCCGTGGTGCTCGAGGGTGCGGGCGGTACCGGGTTGACGGAGGACTACCTGCGCGTCGACATCGCCGCGCCGGATGGCGGACTCCCAGCGGGCCCCTGGGTGCGGGGCACCCTGCTCGCCGATGGGGAGCGTCTGTATATTGACCCGCCCCGAGATTCTACCCGTATTCGTGCATGACCGAGAAGCGCCCCAAGCGAGCGTACGTCGAGACGTACGGTTGCCAGATGAACATCAGCGACGGCGAGCTGATGGAGGGGATACTCGAACGGGGCGGATACGAGATCGTGAGGGCGCCCGAGGCGGCCGACGTGGTTCTCGTCAACACGTGTGCCATCCGCGAGCACGCCGAGAAGCGGGTGCTGGGCCGTGTGTCACAGCTCAACGGGCTGAAGCGGGACCGTCCGGGGATGGTCATCGGCGTGACCGGCTGTATGGCACAGCGTATGGGCGAGACGCTGTTGGAGGAGGCGCCGTACGTCGACCTCGTCATGGGCCCGGACGGCTATCGTGGTCTGCCCGAAACGCTTGCCCGCCTCGACGGAGCGGTGGGGGCAGGGGGCGAGGAGTCGGGATCCGTCCGGCCGAGTCACTCGGTCGAGAGGCGTGGAAAGCGTGGCCCCCAGCTCGCGGTTCTCCGGCTCGACGT
>JBDHDM010000188.1:0-8598 GCA_039591515.1 Gemmatimonadota bacterium
CATCGGCGATCGCGTGGTGAACAGCGTCCCGCCAGCGCGGCGCGATATCGCGATGGTCTTTCAGTCCTATGCGCTGTATCCGCACATGACGGTCGGGAAGAACATCGCCTATCCGCTGAAGAAACGAGGCATTCGTGAGCCGGAGCGCTCCGAGCGGGTCATGGCCACCGCCCGTCTTCTGGAGTTGGAGACACTGCTGGACCGCAAACCGGCGCAGTTGTCGGGAGGACAGCAACAACGTGTGGCACTCGGCCGCGCCATGGTGCGGGAGCCCCAGGTGTTTCTGTTGGACGAGCCGCTGTCCAACCTCGATGCGCGGCTTCGAGCCCACATGCGTGCGGAGCTCATCGAACTGCACGGACGCATCGGGCGCACGATGATCTACGTCACGCACGACCAGCTCGAAGCGATGACGATGTCCACGCGAATTGCCGTCATGAACGCCGGCGTGCTTCAGCAATTCGCCACGCCCGCCGACATCTTCCACCGCCCAGCCAACGTATTCGTTGCCGGGTTCATCGGTTCCCCGGCCATGTCTCTCCTCGAGGGTGAGCTGGTGGGGTCGGGCGGGGGCGATGGGGGAGGGCGGTTCCGGGTTCACTTCGGCGCTCTGGACGTGGCGCTTCCGGCCGGTCTGCTCAAGCGGTCGGCTACACCGGGCCCGATTTCGCTCGGTATCCGCCCAGAGGATATTCTCCTGGGGAGTGGAGACCATACGGCGGCAGTGGGGGTCGTGGAGCGGATGGGCCATGAGAGCATCGTCCGGCTGGATGCCCAGGGCACGCCGTTGATGGTTCGCGCACCCGGAGACACGCCCATCGGATCAGGTCAGAGGGTCCGTTTTTCGCTCAGGGTCGAACGGCTCCACGTATTCGACTCGACCACGGGCCTCCGCCTGAACGCGGATACCGAGAACACATGAGGCTCCAGGGAAGAGTAGCGATCGTGACGGGGGGAGGCGCGGGCCTTGGCAAGGCAATCGCGCACCGGCTTGCGGAAGAAGGAGCCGACGTCGTCATCGGGGATACCAAGGAGACCGCCGCACAGGCCGTCGCTGCCCAAATCCAGGCGCTCGGCGGCAGGGCTGTGGCAGTCCGAACGGACGTCACTCGAAAGTCGGAAATCGAGGCTCTGGTCGAACAGGCGATGCAGCTTGGTCCTATCGACATCCTGATCAACAACGCGGGCGTCGAGAAGATCACGCCGCTAGTCGACATCCCCGAAGAGGAGTGGGACCGGACGCTCGACACGAATCTCAAGGGGGTGTTCCTGTGCAGTCAGGTCGTGGCGCGCGCGATGATCGCTGAAGGGCGAGGCGGGAAGATGGTGAACATCGGCTCCATAGCGGGCATCATGCCACCGAGAAAAGAGCCACACTATGCGGCATCCAAGGGAGCCGTTCATGTACTGACAAAACAAATGGCTCTGGAGCTTGCGCCGCACGACATCACGGTGAATGCCGTGGCCCCCGGCGTCATAAAGAACGGACTCAGCACGCATCATTCTCTCGCCGATCCGGAGCAGGCCGAACGGATTGCGAAGGGAATTCCGCTGGGCAGGGTCGGATCCCCTCTCGACATTTCGCACGCGGTGCTATTTCTGGTATCCGCAGAGGCCGACTACATCACCGGCGTCGTGCTGCCCGTTGACGGAGGGTTCTTGTTGGGCGGCCTGCAGACGGGGTGAGGGGCACACCATTTCTACGTACTAAGCCTGTTAGAGGATCATGGATCGAACGAGTGTCGATTGGACCGGCCCGATGCCGGCTGTCACGACCCCGTTTCAAGCCGACGGGGACGTCGATGAGAAGTCGTTTCAGTCGAACGTCGAGCGCCTGCTGGGGAGCGGCGCGACGGGAGTCCTGGTCGGTGGTTGCACAGGTGAGTTCTGGGCGCTGAGCCATGAGGAGCGCAAACGTCTGTCCCACCTGGCCAAGGAGGCGGTCGGGAGTGCCGGGACGCTGATCGTGGGGACCGGAGCGATAACGCTAGACGAAACCGTGGCGCTCACCCGGGAAGCGGAAGAAGCGGGCTGCGATGGCGCCCTGATCCTGCCGCCCTATTTCGTGCGATTGACCGACGACGAGATCTTCGCGCACTATGCGGCCGTGTCGGACGCGGTCGGGATTCCGATCCTTCTGTACAACATCCCGGGAAATGCCGGTAACGCGCTGTCTCCATCCCTGGCCGGTCGGCTGGCGGAGCTGGAACGCGTGGTGGCGATCAAGGAGAGCTCGGGCGACTGGAACAACTACTACGCGACCTACCTGGAAGTCCACGAGAGACTCCGGGTTTTCTGCGGTCCGTCCTCGATCTTCGGCGTGCCTGCCGTGGAGATGGGAGCCGACGGCGTCATCGACTGCTTCCCGAACATGTGGGTAGACGCGCTCGATCTCTTCCATGCGCCAGCCCGAGGCGACCAGAAGAGGGCCGGCGAGGTCCAGGCGCTCGGTCGCAGGCTAACCGACCTCTGCACGACCGGAGGGAGGAGCCTCTACCCCGCGACAAAGGCCGCGATGGACATGCAGGGACTGCCCGGGGGTGGGCGTCCACGGGCGCCGTTGCAGCCGTTGGCTGGCGAGCCGCTCAAGGGCCTGGAGCGAGGCCTGGCCGCCCACGGCCTTCTATGAAATCACACGACCAAGTCACACCACCAAAGCACGTAGGAGTTCAACGATGACTGCACCCACTCTTCCAGGGGCAGGGCGCGCGCCGCAGCTGGAACCGCGCGAGTATGAGACCAGTTTCGGCGAGTTCATCGGCATCGGCCCGAACGGCAACCTGTGGGTCGACGGGTGTGATGTCGCGGAGCTGGTGGAGCGATTCGGAAGCCCGCTGTTCATCATGTCGGAGAATCAGCTTCGGTACACCTACCGATCGTTCCGCGACGCCTTCCGAGAGCACTATCCCAGTACTGAGATCCTGTTCGCGAACAAGTCCAACAACGGGTTGGCCATCCGCCACATCATGAATCAGGAAGGGGCGGGGGGGGACTGCTTCGGGAACACCGAGATGTATCTCGCTCTCCTGGCCGGAACCGACCCGAAGACGCTCGTCCTGAACGGCTCGAACAAAGAAGACGAAGAGTTGGAGATGGCGATCGCCAACGGGCTGTGCATCAACATCGATGCGATGGACGAGCTCGACCGGATCGACGCGGTCGCCAAACGGCTCGGTAAGGACGTGGACATCGGGATCCGCCTCGCCCTCGATCTCGACCCCCTCGCCGAACGCCCGGGGGTCGCCATGCATGGACCGGGCACGATGAAGGAGCAGAGCGACTCCACCAAGTGGGGTATGACCCGCGAGCAGACGGTCGAGATCGTGAAGCGCGCGCAGGGCATGTCGAACATGAACCTGGTGGAGATCCACTTCCACCTGAGTCGCATGTCGAACGTCGCGCACGACTTCGCGGTGATGGCCGGCGAGATGATCACCTGGGGCGCGTACATACGTGATGAAACCGGCTGGGTGGCACCCACCATCGACATTGGTGGCGGCTGGACCTTCGGGAAATGGTACGGAACCGGTCCCAACTCACAGCTCGACGACGACAGCGCTCCTACTGCGGACGACTACGCCCGGGAGTGCGCCAAGGCGATCAAGGACGAGGCCGCACGTCTGGATTTCCCGCTCCCAAAGCTCCGCCTGGAACCGGGACGTGCCCTGTCCGGACCCGCTGGTGTAGCCGTCGGAACCGTGGGCGCCGTGAAGACCGGTGACACAAAGAAGTGGGTCAATCTCGATCTATCGACGAACCACCTTTCGTGGGCGGCGATACTCGACTGGTACTACCACGCCCTCCCGGTCCGGAACGCCGGTGTCGAGGGAAGCGAGACCGTCGACCTGGTCGGTCCGCTGTGTAACTCGGATGAACTGGGCCGGCACCGGAAGATGCCGCCGCTGCAAAGGGGTGACCTGGTGGCCTTCCTCGACACCGGGGGTTACTGCGAGTCGAGCGCGGCGCGCTACAACGCGCAGCGCCTGCCGGCGACGGTGCTCGTAACCGGTGATACCGCCGATGTGATCTCCGACCGCGAGGAGTTCCGGGACGCGGCAGGCCGCTTCCGTGTGCCCCCGCATCTGCTGGCCGGCTCCTTCGCACCCCAGGCGGGCGAATAACGGTATGGATCTCGGAATCCAGGGGCGCCGCGCCATCGTGACCGCGGCCAGCCAGGGACTCGGACGCGCGTGCGCGACGTCTCTGGCTCGAGAGGGCGCGGAGGTGTGGATCACCGCCCGCACCAGAGAGACGCTCGAAGAGACGGCGCGAGAGATCGCGGAGAGCACGGGTGGGACGGTTCATGCCGTTCCCGGCGACATTACTTCCGATTCAGGACGGGCGGCGGTTCTGGAAGCCTGCCCCGAACCGGATATCCTAGTCGCCAATCCGGGTGTGAAGCAGACACCGGACGACTTCCGGACCATGAGCCGGGCAGATTGGGACTTCTGGATGGAAGCCCACTTCTATTCGACTCTGGACCTCATCCGGGCGGTGGCTCCGGGAATGTGCGAGCGGCGCTTCGGGCGGATCGTCAGCCTGTCCGTCAGCTTCATCAAGTTTCCGCAGGTCAACTTTGCCGCAAGCCACGCGGCACGCCTCGGGTTGAGCGGTGCGATCGCCTCTATGGTGCGTGAGTTGATCCCGCACAACGTCACCATCAACACAGTCGCCCCAGGGCTCTTCAGCACCGAGGCGCTGCACACCAACCTGCACGCGCACGCCAGGCGCGGGAACACGACCTACGAAGCGATCGTCGAAGACCGCATGCAAGGATGCCCGGCGGGGCGGTTCGCCGAACCCTCGGAGTGCGGTGATCTGGTGGCGTACATCTGCGCCGCGCAGTCCGGGTTCATGAGCGGCCAGAACATCATCAACGACGGTGGCGTCTATCAGGGGTTGTTCTAGTGATCGATCCGCACGGCCGGGTCGTGATGCTCTCCGGAGCGACCGGAGGAATCGGAGCTGCCATCAAGCGGCGCCTCTCCGAAGACGGCTTCCGTTTGTCGCTGGGCGTGCGGAATATCGACGCGGCTAGAGAGGCGTTTCCGGGTTTCGAGGCCGATGGCGGACTCATCTGCCGGTTCGAGGCCGGGGAGGCGGACACGGCGAAGGCGTGGGTCGACGCGACGGCCGCGCACTTCGGGCAGATCGACGCGCTGATCAACAACGCGGGCATCTTGCGGCAGGTCTTCTTCGACGAGGGTGACGAGGATCTCCTGGACGAGCTTTGGACCGTCAACGTGAAGGCGCCGTTCCGGCTCATCCGACATGCGTTGCCGCATCTGTCCGAGACCGGTGGCGGCCGGATCATCAACGTCGGCTCGACCGACGCGAAGCGTTACCGGGCCGGTGTGTCGGTGGGCTACGCCATGTCCAAGCACGCCCTCATGGCGATGAGCCACGCCGCGAAGGCCGCCGGATGGGAGCACGGTGTCCGCGTCACGGCGCTCTGCCCCGGTGCGGTCGACACCCCGATGATCCAGTCGATTCCCGGTGTGACCCCCGTTGACGAGCGGATCCAACCCACCGACCTGGCGGAGATCGTCGCGTTCCTGCTCGGGTTACCGAACAACGCGTCGGTGCCGGAGCTGGTGGTCAATACGCGATTGGAGTCGGGGCTCTAGATGAAGCCGGCATCTGGGGTCCGCCCCATTCACCTTCGCGCGATCCTCGCAGGCCTCGCCTGTTGGGCCGCGCTCCTCTTCCCATCGCAGCCGGCCCAGGCCCAGACGCAGGATGCCAGTGAGTCCCTTCGGTCCTCCGATCTGAGCGCCCTCGCCTGGCGCGAGCTGGGTCCGGCCATCACCAGTGGACGGATCGCCGCCTTCGCCGTGGACCCCCGGGACACCCGCGTCATTTTCGCAGCGTCGGCTTCGGGAGGCGCATGGAAGACGGAGAACGGCGGCACGACCTGGAGGCCCGTGTTCGAGAACGAGGGGAGCGTGTCTCTGGGCGCCATCGCCCTGGCCCCGTCCAACCCGGACATCGTCTGGGTAGGGACCGGCGAGCAGAACAGCGTCCGGAGTTCGTCCTACGGTGACGGCGTCTACCGATCCGACGATGGAGGGACGACGTGGCGCAACATGGGCCTGGAGGGGAGTCGCCATGTGGGGCGGATCCTCGTCCATCCCCAAGACCCCGATGTGGTCTTCGTAGCGGCCATGGGCTCTCTCTGGGGCCCCAACCCGGAGCGGGGGCTCTTCCGCACCACCGATGGAGGAGCCAGCTGGACGCAGGTGCTGGAGATCAGCGACCGGACGGGGGTCGTGGAGGTGCGCATGGACCCCAGGAATCCCGACGTGCTCTTTGCCGCGGCCTTCCAGCGGGAGCGGCGCCAATGGAGCATGGTTGGAGGAGGATCGGAGGCCGGCCTCTTCCGGAGCGAGGACGGTGGAGAGAGCTGGAGCCGGGTTGGCAGAGGGTTCCCCACAGGTCCGGTTGGGCGCGTCGGGATCACCTTTTGCCCCGGCGCCCCGAACATCATGTACGCCAGCGCCGTGGGGCCCGACGGCGGCATCTTCCGATCCGACGACGACGGCGCCAGCTGGGAAAGGCGCAATTCCCAAATCCAGAGCCACTGGTACTACGGTGAGTTGATCTGCGACCCCGAGGACCCGGACCGCGTCTACGTGCCCATGACGCCCATGTATGTATCCGAGGACGGGGGCAGAACCTTCCGAAACCTGATACGAGCCGCGGTGCACGTGGATCATCACACGCTCTGGGTGAACCCGAGCGACCCGGAGCACCTCATGGTGGGGAACGACGGGGGGATCTACATCTCGCGGGACCGCGGCGAGAGCTGGCTCTGGCAGTCCAACGTGCCCGTCATGCAGCTCTACACGGTCTCCGTGGACATGCAGGAGCCCTTCTACCACGTCTACGGTGGAACCCAGGACAACGGGTCATGGGGCGGACCCGTGGGGACACGCTTCTCGTCGGGCGTCTCGAATGAGGACTGGACCTACACGGCGGGCGGCGACGGGTTCTACTCGCAGGTAGACCCCACGGACCCGAACATCATCTACGCCGAGTCCCAGTACGGGGTCCTCTATCGTATGGACCGTACGACGGGTGAGCGCCGGCGGATCCAGCCCTGGCAGCCGCAGGACGAGGAGGTTCCCGCGTACCGCTGGAACTGGAGTGCGCCTCTGGTGATCTCACCCCATGATCCCGGCACGCTCTACTTTGCCGCCAACGTGGTCTTCCGGAGTCGGGACCGGGGGGACTCCTGGGAAGTGGTCAGTCCGGACCTGACCCGGCAAATCAGCCGGGATTCCCTCCCCTTGCAGGGGCGCATCCAACCCCCTGACGCGATCGACCTCCACGCCAGCACGGCCCGGTACGGGAACATCAGCACTCTGGCGGCCTCGTCCGTGCGTCCCGGACTGGTGGCGGTGGGCACTGACGACGGATTGGTGCAGGTGACCCGGGACGATGGGCAGGATTGGCTCCGCACCTCCACCTTTCCGGGTGTGCCGGAGATGACGAAGGTGGCCATGGTGGCTTGGTCCTCCGTGAGCGAAGGAACCCTCTTCACCGTCTTCGACGGCCATAAAGACAACACGTTTCAGCCCTTCGTGGTTCGGAGTGACGACTACGGCGCGACCTGGCGGGATGTCACCGGCGACCTCCCTGCCTTTGGCTCCGCGCGGAGCGTGGTCGTGCACCCCCGTAACGGTGACCTGGTCTTCGTGGGCACCGAGCTCGGCGTCTTCTTCTCCAACACGGGTGGCGGGTCGTGGCTCCCTCTGGGGGACGGCCTCCCGACGGTGGCGGTGCACGGGATGGTGGTGCACCCCCGGGAGAACGATCTGGTGCTTGGAACACATGGCCGTGGCTTCTGGGTCCTGGACGACCTTGCACTTCTGGAGGATCTCACGCCGGCGGTCGTGGCTGGCCACAGCCACCTGGCGACTCTCCGGACGGCGACCCAGATCAGGGACGTGAACCGGGGCCGGGGCTCCGTAGGGGACAACTACTGGACCGCCCGGAATCCGCCCAGGGGTGCCGTACTGGACTACTGGATCGGCGATGCGGCTGTGGGCGAGCCCGTGGTACTGGAGATCCTCGATGGAGCGGGAAGTGTGGTGCGGCGCGTGGAGGATTCCACCGCTGCCCGAGGCGTTCACAGGAGCGTCTGGGACCTGCGCCACGAAGCTCCGACGGGGCCCGACGGCCAACCTTCCCGGCGCTTGCGGGGGCGGTTCGTGCTTCCGGGCTCGTATCAGGTGCGCCTGACTGTGGCTGAGCAGGTACATGTTCGGCCGTTGCAGGTTCGGATGGATCCCGGGCTGTCGGTGGCCGACGGGGCTCGACGGGCCCTGGACGCTGCTCTGGCGCTGCAGGCCGACCTGGTGGGCGCTGTCGCGCTGTCCGGATCGGCGGTCGACACCGTGCTTGCTCAGGCCGGGACCGTACTGGAGTCCCTGGCCGGACTCCCCGACGCCCCGGGTACGCTCACCGAGCGAGCTCGCGAGCTGGAGGCCGGAGCGCGGCGCCTGCAGGTCGTGCTGGAGGGCCCCGGCCAGCAAGGCATCGCCCAGCAGGAGACCGTCCTTCCCCTCTCCACCCTCGTCACCCGCCTCTACAGCA
>JBDHDM010000189.1:0-8587 GCA_039591515.1 Gemmatimonadota bacterium
GGCCTCGAGCAGGTACCGGTACCCTCCCCGCGACATGGAGCCGACGATCGGCCAGTTGTTGTGCGCCGGCGTCAGAATCCGGACGTCCACTCCTTGCTTCGCGGCCGCCGCCAGTGCCTCGGCGAGAGGCCGCGGCGCCACGAAGTACGCGTCCGTGATCCAAATGGATCGACGCGCGCGGCTCGCCGTGAGGTGCAGCGTGCGGTACACGCGGGCCCGGCCCGGCTCTCCCTCGATGAGCCACACGGGGATCCCGGCGGCGGTCTCCGGCTCCGGAAGCGTGGCCGCGAGGAAGACGGGGTCGGCGATCCGACCCCAGAACGACTCGAACGCGCGCGCGGCCGCCAGGGCGGCGGGTCCGCGGACCTGTACCCCCGTATCACGCCAGGGCGCCTTCGTCTCGGTGCCGGCCCATTCGTGGCCCACACAGAGGCCGCCGAGGTGGGCCACCTCGCCGTCGACCACGACGAGCTTGCGATGGTCGCGTTGCATGGCTCCGAACGGATGCCGGATGGCCTTCGATGGGGGGTTGAACGCGACCAGCTTCACGCCCGCCGCTCGCAAGGGCCTCCAGAACGCCGACGGCGTCGCCCAGCACCCGACCCAGTCGTGGATGAGGTGCACCGGAACACCCTCTCGGGCCTTTGCGATGAGCACCTCCCGGAACTGGCGCCCCACGACGTCGTCCCGAACGAGGTAGTTCTCGAAGTAGACGAACTTCTGCGCGGACTCGATGGACTCGAGCCACGCGGAAAACGTCTCGGGGCCCTCGAATTGCAGGGTGAGCTCGTTGCCCTTGATCGTGTCTCCACCCGTCGCTCGGGCGAGCTCCGTCCACGGAAAACGCCGCTCCACCTCACCGGCAGACGGTGCGCGGGAAGCGAGAGGGTGGCGGGAGGGGCCTGCTTGGGCGGTCAACGGGTTCCGGAGCCGAGGCGATCCTGGAACCGGTACGTTATCAGCTTGTAGGCGAGCTTGGCCACGAGGAAGTCGGGCGCCGTCAGTCCGTTCACGGGAGCCAGCTCGACGATGTCCGCGGCCACCACCTCCCGCTCCGCGAACACGCGGCGGAGAAACCGCAGCGTCCGATACCAATCCCCTCCCCCCGGCTCCGGCGTACCGGTCGACGGGACGAGAGAGGGGTCGAAGTAGTCGACATCGAAGGTGAGGTAGACCTTGGGCCCGAGCGCGGCGAGCGCACGGTCCATCCACGTGTCGTCTTCCCACATCTCGTCCGCCCAGACGAGCGTCGATCCCGTGTGCGCTTCCGAGACGTCTACCTCTTCACGGCTCACGCCCCGCACGCCCACGGCCACGACGTCGGCCCGGTCCAGTACCCGCGCCATCGCGGAGGCGTGCGAGTGGGCCGTCCCCTCGTACTCGGCGCGAAGATCCGCGTGAGCATCCATCTGGAGGACACTGAGTCGTGCCCCGGGGTCGGACGCCTGAAGTGCGTCCACCTGGGCGACGATCGCGGGTGAGGAGACGGAGTGCTCTCCTCCGAGCATGAGCAGGAAGCGGTCTCCGCACGCCTCGGCCACCCTCGCGTAGGAAGAGCCGAGCTCGCTCATCGCCGGCCCGGCACCCCCGCGGGTCAACTCCAGCGCCGGCAGGGTGTGGACGCCGAGCAGGGCCCCGGGCTCCGAGCCGAACTCCTGGTCGTAGAGCTCGATGTACCGTGAGGCGAGGAGAATCGCCCTGGGTCCCCAGCGGGTCCCGCCCCCGAATGACGTGGTCGATTCGTAGGGAACCGGCAGGATCACCGCCGCGGAGCGCTCGAAGGAGCCGCTGGGATCGTCGAGACCGAGAAACCCCTGCGAGACCTCCCACGGCAGGTCTCCGAGGGCCGGTGGGACGCCGCGGGGTGAGGCGGCTTCGAGGCCTCGACCGGCGGCCCCTTCGTCTCGCCGGTTGGGCATCAGCCGACGATTTCGATGGGACAGATGAGACCTTCCGTGGTGAGCTCGACGCCGGCCTCCTGACACGCCTTGCACAGCCCGAAGATCTCCAGGCGCCGGCGCACGGGAATGAAGCCGTGCTCGGCGCGGACGCGACTCTCGATGTGATACAACTCACTGCTCTCGAACTTGGTCACCGTCCCACATTCGACGCAGATCATGTGTTCGTTCACCGACCGACCCGACAGGCGATGTTCGTAGCGCTTGAAGCCCTCGCCGAAGTCGTGCTCCTCGACGAGTCGGCTGCGCACGAGCAAGTCGAGGGTCCGGTAGATCGTCGCTTTCCCGATCCGCTCACCCCGTTCGCGGAGCGCGGTCTCGATGTCGTCGACGGAGAGGTGCTCGTCAGAGCCGAACACGACCTCGGCGACGACCGCTCTCTGATGCGTCACCGGGAGGCCCCGATCGCGCAGGTAGCGGCCGAATAGGCGAAGGAACGGTGACGACCCCTGCTCGGCGCTCACGGGTCGACCACCTCGATGAACACGTCGTCGTACTCTTCCATCAGCTCCTCGAAGCTCCTGCCTTCCCCTTCGATCTCGACCTCCCGCGGCTCTCCTGCCCCCTCCCCCGACCGTCGGACGACACCCTCCATCACGGGCGGGAACCGGTCCGGCTCGGCTTCCCCGACCTGGAGGAAGGACGGCTCTACGCTGATCCCTTTCCCGGTGTGCTCCGCCTGATATGAGACGGTCACCACCTCCCGCCGCTCCAGCCCAGGCTGGAAGAGGCTCACCGCGACGAGCCCCTGCTCCCGCCGTCCCCGCTTCACGGGGGGGAAGATCCACAGTCGATCGATGTTCTCCACCCCGACCTGATCCCGAAGCCGTATCAGGATGCGAGGGAGTGCCTCGGGCACGCCCGGGTCGTTGTCCTTCGCCCCCTCCCGCCGTTGCGCCGGTGCGCTCATCCTCCGACCTCCGCTGTCCGCGAAACGGCCGAGCGGGTCGCGCCGAGCACCCGCTCGATCGCACGGTCCATCGGCCCCGGGACGACCGCACCGGAGGCCTTCACGTGACCGCCGCCGTCGAAGCTGCGGGCCAACGCGTTGACGTCCACCCGACCGTTGGATCGGAACGAGACCTTGACCGCGCCGGTCGTGGTCTGGCGGAAGAGAAGCCCCACCTCCGTGCCTTCGATCGACCTCGGGATGTCGACGATCCCCTCGAGGTCTTCCGATGTCGCCCCCAGCTCGCCGTACACGTCGTGGGGAATCACCATCCAGGAGATCGCCGATTCCGGCTCGTGCTCGAGCGTGTCGAGCGCGTGCCGAAGCAACCGGTACTTCCTCATCGGCGCGGAGCCGTAGACCAGCTCGTGCATCCGCTCGGGGTTTACGCCCTGCGCCACGACCTCGGCCGCCACCCGGTGACAGCCCTCCGTGGCGTTCTCGAAGCGGAAGCCGCCCGTGTCCGTCAGGATCGCGACGTACACACCCTCCGCCACCTGACGCGGCCAAGGCCCGTCCGCCGAGTGCACGACATCGTATACCAACTCCCCCGTCGCGCACGCGGTGGCGTCCCGGAGCGACGTTCCTCCGATCGCGCGATCGCCGACGGGGTGATGATCGATCACGACCGTGGGCAGCTCCCTGATCATCTCCCAGACCCTCCCCACGCGTGACACCTCGCCGGTATCGAGGACGACGGCCACGTCCGCGGAGTCGCAGAGCTCACGGGCTCGGCGGGAGCCGGAGGGAACGTTCCAGTCCTCGTCCTCGAGCAGAAAGCGGAACACCCTGGGGAAGGCGGTCGGATTGATGATCCATGCCTCGGTGCCGTTGGCCCGGAGCCACGACGCCAGGGCGGCCTGTGACCCGGCTCCATCTCCGTCCGCATTGAGGTGGGTCGTCAATACGGCTCGTCGGCTCGCGAGCAACGCGTTCTTGGCTTGGGTAACCGCCGCCGCTCGATGCGCGGGCGTCCGGTAGCTCAAGGCTGATCCTGACCCTGGGGTGAAAACGACGCCCGACGTCGCCGGGTCATGAAAGCTACCGCCGCCCCCGGGCACTCGCTACCGGCTCACCGAGCGCCGGGGAGCTTCTTGCGCACCTTCGCCCACGTCGACGCGAGATGTACCCCTCGTGACGCCTCCCAACCTCCGAGGGTCGCCTCGGAGAGCGCAGCTCGCAGTGCGTCGGGTCGGTTCGGGTGGTCGGGCACCTCGACGAACGCGTTGCCCACCTCGCCGACCGTATGGGCATCCGACCCGGCGCCACGGAGCTTTCCCAACCGGTCCGCGAGCGCTCGAGCGCGATCGTTCAGCACCGCCGAATGGAGTCGGGCGTTGAACGTCTCGATCACGTCGCACAGCGCCCCGAGCCGTTCCGCGTGCGCACCACCGCCGCCCTTGCCTCCGGCGTACGGGTGAGGCAGGTACGGCACGCCGCCCTGCTCGCGGATCCGAGCGATCGCCTCCTCGCCGGGCGTGCCCTTGGGAATCTCGTCGACCACGTAGAGACCGATGACATCGACCCCTTCAGCCGTCTTGATCTCCTCACCGGGGATGATCTGCTCCGGGTGACGCTCCGCCATGCGGAGCGCCACATGAAGGCGGTTGTGATCCGTGATCGCGATGCGGCCGTACCCCCGCGAGCGCGCGGCGTCGAGCACCGCCTCGGGATCCGAGAGACAGTCCCACGAGCCGAGCGTGTGCAGATGCATGTCCATCTTGATGCGCCGACTGGCTCCTGCACGCTTGCGCAGCTCGTCGAGCACCCCTGCCGTCTCGCGCGCGAGGGCCTCTCGGTCTCCCGCGTTGTCGATCACGAAGTCAGAACGGGCGCGCTTGGTCGCTGCACCGATCTGGGCGGCGACGATCCGACGAGCCTCCCGCTCCTCAATGTCACGCTCCTCGACGATTCGGCCGACGCGCACCTCCTCCGGCGCATCGACGAACACCACGACGTCGAACGAGCCTTCCGTGCCGGTCTCGAAGAGGAGAGGGATCTCGGACACCACCAGCGGCGCTCCCTCGGACCGTCGGGCCTCCAGCCACGACGAACGGAGCCGCCAGATCCGCGGGTGCAGGATCGCCTCGAGCTCCCGGCGCCTCCCCTCGTCGGCGAACACGACCTCACGTAGCCGGCCGCGATCGAGGGCACCGTCCGCGCCCAGCACCGCGGGGCCGAACGCCTCGACCACCGCCGCGAGCCCCGGGCTGCCCGGAAGGACCGCCTCCCTGGCCAGATCGTCCGCGCTGACCACGGGCACACCGGCCTCCCTCCAGAGAGCAGCCACCGTCGACTTCCCGGCCGCCACATTGCCCGTCAGTGCTACCGACAGCACGGCAGAGCCTCCACGTGGTCGGACACGCCGCGGGGCCTCACGATCCGCGCGACGTCCACCAGGTAACCGCGTCGAAGAGATAGACGATGCCCACGTACTTCGCCGTCAGCCCCACCAGGCTGAACAGGAAGGCCTTGCGCGCGCTGTACCGTACGATGCCCGCCACGAGGAGCATGTTCGGCGAAGAGAGCGGAAACAGGTTGAACACGAGGATGGCCCATCCCCCCCATCGCTCGATCCGGGCACGAAAGCGCTCGAAGCGGTCGACCCCGATGACCTCGTCGATGACCCGATCGCTGAACGCCCGACCGATTCCGTAGTCGATGCCTTGAGCCACGATCGCCGTCGACACGGCGATGGTTACCAGCACCGCATCGACGTGGCCCTCCGCCTGGTAGATCGGTACCAGCGCCTCGACGGGCATCAGCAGGAAGAAGAGGTATCCCGCGAAGTGGATCAGCCCGAAGGAGACGAGCCCCGGCGTGCGGCCGGCGTAGATCTCCCGCCCGAGCGTCGTGGATACGAGCGCGATGGCGACGCCCGCGGTGATCAGGGCGAAGACGACGCGCCTCTTCTTCTTCACCGCCGGCGCGCCGAAAGGACCTCGAAGTCGTCTTCCGTGCCGCGGAGCCCGTCGGGCCCGACCGAGAGGATCGCCACGGAGTCCTCGCGAGGATCCAGCTGGTAGTGGGCACCCCACGGGTCGCGGCGCATATCGGGGTTCGAGTACCGATACTCGAGCCAGGGCAGCCAAGCCCCACCCTCCGGCATCTCTCCCGTCAGCCGCTCGTGCTCCACCACGTTCCGAGCGATCTGGGCCATCTGCTCCTCGGCACTCCACTTCCGCACCGGATCGATCAAGGGGGACGCCGCCTCGATGAGCATCGACCGCGTCTCCGGGAAGTACACCCAGACGCAAAGCGCGAGTACGACGAGCAGAACCAGACGGGTCACGACCGGGGGCGTCTCATGAGACCACGCATGCGAGCCGTCCACACGAGGTAGCGCTCGAGGTGGTCGATCGGCGGCTCGGCCGCCGGGTCCCCATACGCCGTCTCCAGCCGCCAGGCCAGATAGGAGCGAGGCGGAAGGGGGAGGAATGGCGGTCGGCGATACCAGTCACGGGCGCGGAACGCCCACCCTGCGCGGATGAGGTACGGGACCAGGCGAGGGCGACGGATCGCCTTCTTGGCGATGTTCCAGTACAGCGGCGGTCTCCTTCGGATCGAATGACCGACCCGGGAGTACCGCGTTCCGGGAAGGTCGACCGGAAGATAACCACCCGCCTTGGGAGCCCACATGCCCAACCGGCTCGCGAGCGAGTCCAGTCCCTACCTCCGCCAGCACGCTCGAAACCCTGTCGACTGGTACCCGTGGGCGCCGGAGGCGCTCGAACGTGCCGCCGAAGAGGATCGTCCGATTCTCCTGTCCATCGGCTACTCGTCCTGTCATTGGTGTCACGTGATGGAGCGGGAATCGTTCGAGGACCCCTCCATCGCCGCGTTCATGAACGAGCGCTTCGTCAACGTCAAGGTGGATCGTGAGGAGCGCCCGGATCTGGACCAGGTGTACATGAAGGCGGTGCAGGCGATGACCGGGCAGGGGGGCTGGCCGATGACCGTTTTCCTGACCCCCGCCGGGGTCCCGTTCTTCGGAGGCACCTACTTCCCACCGGAGCCCAGGCCGGGCATGCCGTCGTTTCCCCAGGTGCTCGAGGCCGTGCAGGACGCATGGGACAACCGGCGGGAGCAGCTGGAGGCCGGCGGAGAGCGGCTCGTCCAGGCGCTCGCCGACGCCTCGTTCGGGGCCCGAGGACGGGTCGCGGACGCGGACGTCCTCGATCGAGCCGCGCGCGGATGCACCTCCCGGTACGACTCGGTGCATGGGGGCTTTGGCGGGGCGCCGAAGTTCCCCTCACCGGTTACGCTGGAGTTCATGCTCCGGCACCATGTCCGTACCGGAGAGTCGGCAGCGCTCGAGATGGTACTGCACACGCTGCGGCGCATGGCCGCAGGGGGCATTCGAGACCATCTCGGAGGCGGCTTTCACCGGTATTCGGTCGACGAGAGGTGGCTCGTCCCTCACTTCGAGAAGATGCTGTACGACAACGCGCTGCTGGCGACGGCATACACGGACGCGTGGCGCCTCACCGGAGCGGACGACCTCCGCCGGGTGGCAGAAGAGACGCTCGACTACGTGGCGGGCGACCTCCGGAGCCCCGAGGGCGGGTTCTTCGCCGCCCGAGACGCGGACTCGGAAGGAGAGGAAGGTCGATTCTACGTCTGGACGCCGGACGAAGTGCGGGCATCCATCGTCTCGACCGAGGCGACGGACGAAGACGCCCGGCTCTTCAGTCGCGTGTACGACGTGTCGGACGCGGGCAACTTCGAGGGCCGCTCGATCCTGCATGTTCCCCACGCGCTTGCGGCCGTGGCAGCCGCCGAGGGGCTCACGGACGAGGCGCTCGAGAGCAGTCTCGCGCGCGTGCGGCGAGCGCTGCTCACCCGGCGCGCCGAGCGTGAGCCTCCCTTCCGGGACGACAAGGTGATCGTCTGCTGGAACGGCCTCGCGATCCGGGCGTTCGCCGAGGCCGGCGCAGCCTTCGGGCGTCAGGACTACATCTCGACCGCGGCGGGCGGCGCCGAGTTCATCCTCGAGCAGCTCGTGCAAGACGGTCGTCTGCTGCACTCGTGGATCGCCGGATCCCCGAGCTCGGTCGGAGACGTGCCGATCCCGGCGTTCCTCGACGATGTCGGCGCATTGGGCAACGCGCTTCTCAGTCTGCACGGCGCAACGCTGGAACGCCGGTGGCTCGAGGCGGCCCTCGGGCTCTGCGACCGGATCCTCGACGACTTCTGGGACGACGGGGCGGGAACGGTGTTCGACACACATGCGCAGGCCGAGACATTGGTGGTACGGCCGCGGGACCCCATGGACAACGCGACGCCGTCGGGTCCGTCTCTGGCTGCAGAGCTGCTCGCCCGAGCCGGGCATCTCGCCGAGTCGGACAGGTACAGAGTGGCGGCCCGGGGCATCGTGGATCGCGAGGCGGACGCACTCGCGCGCTACGGTCCCGCGTTCGGGCGCATGCTCTCGGTGGTGGATCGCCTGGAAGCGACCCCGGTGGAGGTGGTCGTGGTCGGGGGGCGCGACGACGCCACCGCCGAGCTCGTCCGCGCCGCGCACGGCCAGACGGTTCCCGGACTCGTCGTGGCGGGGTGGCTCGACGACGAGGAGCCGGCACCGATCCCACTCCTCGAGAACCGAGGCCGAGTCGAGGGACGGCCGGCCGCCTACGTGTGCGCCGGGTACACCTGTCGCCTGCCCGTCACCGACGCGATC
>JBDHDM010000190.1:0-8549 GCA_039591515.1 Gemmatimonadota bacterium
CGGGGAGATCCGTGTGACCGTGCAGCTGCTGGAGGGTCAGGACGGAATCCAGCTGGCGCGCGAATCGTACTCGTGGCCAGCCGACCAACTCGCGCTGGTGAGCAGCGAGCTGGCTGCAGAGGTCGGCACGGCCCTGCGCGAGCAGCTCGGCGTCGAGGTCCGTCTCAGAGCGAGCCAGGCCGCGGCCCCGAACTCGGCGGCGTGGCTCGAGGTGGCCCGGGCGGAGCGAGCGATCAAGACGGCCGACGAAGCGCTGGCCGAGGGTGACGGCGAAGCGTACTTCAACGCCTGGGACGCAGCCGACGCGGCGCTCCTTGCGGCCCAGGAGGCGGCGCCCGAGTGGGTGGAGCCGTTGGTTCTGCGTGCACAGGTCGCTTACGGACCCTGGCGATTCCTCGGAGGCGAGGAGCGGCTTCAGGCGCTCGACCGCGCCGTGGAGCTGGCCAACGAGGCGCTGTCCATCGAGCCCGACCACGCCGCGGCGCTGGAGCAGCGGGGCACGGCGCGGTACGCCCGTTGGCTCCTGGAGGTCGATGACGAGCAGGAGCACGAGCAGCTGCTCGCCTCCGCCCGCGCCGACCTGGAGCGCGCCCTTCGGCTGGAAAGTGACCGCGCGAGCGTCAACAGCACCCTCAGCCACCTGTATCATCAGGTCGATGAGCCCTTCGAGGCCGTCGTCGCGGCTCGCACGGCGTATTCGCAGGACGCCTTCCTCTCCGTGGCCGACGACATTCTCTACCGGCTCTTCGAGGCTTCGTACGACCTGAATCAGTACGGTGAGGCGCTGGAGTGGTGCCTCGCGGGCCAGGATCGCTTTCCGGACGACTTCCGATTCCTGCGCTGCCAGATCTACGCCATGACGATGGAGGAAGCCGAGCCCGACGTCGCGGCCGCGTGGTCGCTCTTCGACGACATGGCGGCCGCGATGCCGGAAAGTGAGCAGTCGCAGCGGATTCAAGGCAACACGCAGACCTTCGTCGGAGCCGTGATCGGGCGCGCAGGTCTCCCCGACAGCGCCAACGCGGTCATGACACGCGCCCGCCTCGGCTCGGATGTGGACTTGTCCGACGAGCAGGTCTCGATGGAGGCAGCCATGCGCTCGGTCATGGGGGACCTGGATGGGTCGATCGAGCGGCTCGAGCGCTTCATCCTCGCGAACCCGGGGCATTGGGTGGGTGAGCACTGGTGGTGGCGTAACGTCGAGCAGGACCCCCGCTTCGCTCGTCTGCGCACCGTGCGCTGACGCCCAAGCGTCACGTAGGCGTTACGGCGCCGATCCTCGCCAAATTCAGGCGCCCCTTGCGCTTTCGGCATTCTGCGTGGATTATAGCCGAACGTTTTCCTTGACGCCGAACGTGAGCGCGTGTATAGGGCCCGGCCGACGTCGTCGCGGTCCCTCATCACCCCCCCAAAAGACTCTTAGAGATCCCCCCATGCGTACCCGCCTGACCCGATTGATCGCCCTCGTGGCGGTCGGATCCGTAGCAGCCTGCTCGGATTCCAACCTGATCACACCGGCAGCCGACGAGCTCGACTCCGGTCCGTCGACCGCCATCGTCGACGCCGGGAATAACGGCCCGCTCGACGGTTTCTGGTTTCTCCCGCCGCTTGCCAAGCAGGTGATGACCGAGGGAGTCTTCGACCCCGGCCTGCAGCCGAGCATGGACGTCTGCGAGCTGACCGGGAACCCGTCGGTCGAGGTGAACCCGGATTGGGAGTCGGTCGACTGCAGAATCCAGGGCCAGGGGCCCAAGATTGTCGCCGAGTTCGAGCAGGGAAGCGCCACGGTGAACGAGGGTGCGAACTACCAGTTCTCGTGGGATACGGGCGACGGGCCCGAGAACATCGGACGGGGGATGGACCCCGACTTGTTCTATCGCATCCGCGTCTTCCTTCCGACCAGTAGCGGCGACCTGCTCCTCGTCGGCTACCTCGACATCAACCCCCAGAACCCGTCCGGTCAGACCCCGGGCGAAGATTTCGACGACCTGTACGCGTTCCGCCTCGGCGAGACCCTCCCGGTGAAGCTCTTCTTCAACGCACAGGTACGCTGCACGACGGAAGCATTGGACCCCTACGTGATCCAGTGCACGGCGTCCGGTGTGGTCGATGCCAACGGTGGCGTGGTCCAGCTCGAGGAATTCGAGGACCCGGAGGGCCGCACGCGGACCACGATCTCGACGGTGGTCCCGCCGGGCGCGCTCCCGCCGGGGTACGAGACGGTCGTCCTCACGATGGAGCGGATCGACCGGGAGCTGTTCCTCGACCTGACGGGCGAGGAGTGCATCCCGGGGATCGGATTCGCAGGCGAGTTCGACGCTCCGCTCTTCGGCGACTGCCTACGGGTGACGACCGATCCGGTGCTGCCCGTCGAGCTGGAGTCGAACGCGTTCATCGACATCTGTATCGACCTGGGCGACACCTCGTTCGACATCATCAAGTTCAACGAGGAGCAGGACACGCGGCTCCAGATCATCCGGTACACCGGAACCGGCACCCAGGGCCTTCCCAACGTCGAGGCGACGACGTGTCCTCCGCCTGACGGCTTCGCCCAGGGCTTCTTCCCGGTCCCGAGGGAGGAGGGCTTCGTCCGCACGGCTGCCTTGGCTGCCAACACGGTCGCCCGCTTCCTCGGTCCCCAGCCACTGGGCGCCCACGGCTCCATCAAGCTGTCGGGCTCCACGTCCGGGTTCAGCCGGTTCGCGTTCGGCATGCTCGGAGAGATGACGAAAGTGGCCGGCGACAACGCGGTGATTCAGACGCTGCCGTCCGGAACCGACTACGATGTGGACGTGACCGTCCAGGTCGTGGATGCGGGCACCCCGGCGGGTGGTGAGGCGGCGGGAGGACTCGACGAGTTCCCCTTGGGCCTGTCACCATCGGACGTCGAAGGTGCCACGGTGAACTTCGGCACGGGCTCGAGCCCCGCGGAGGTGGTCACCGGGTCGGACGGAGAGGCAACCTCGACGTGGACAGTGCCAACGGCCCCGGGCGTGCACATGATGGACGCAACCGCACTCGGCCTCTTCTCGAGTGACGTGCCCCCGCACACCAACCTGGTCGAGATCGAGGAAGAGTCGGTGACCTTCACGGCGACCGTCATCGGTCAGCCGACGTCGGCCACCGTTTCACCACCGGTGGACACCGATCTCGACGGCCAGCCGGGTGAGACGCTGACGCAGCCGTTCACGCTCACGTTCACGGACGTGAACGGGGTCCCGGTGATGGGCTATCCGGTCTCGTGGACCGCGATCTGCGATGCGTTGCAGCAGTCCGATTGCGACGGCTTCGTGAGCAACGACACCGACGGTAACCCAGCCAACGACGACGGGTCACACCTGACCACGGACAGCAACGGTCAGGTGACGGGCTACTGGACACTCGCGAACACTCCGGCGACCAACACGCTGACAGTCATGGCCGGTACGGCCAGCTACACGTGGACAGCGTTCGCCGGCTGCCAGGTCACGGTCGACGGCAGCGTGGGTGCGGGCGAGTGGGATTGCGCCGTCGACGTTGGCGACACGATCCAGTTCCTCGCGAACATCTCCGGCGGGGACACGCCGGCCGAGGTCCGCTGGCAGAAGGACGCCGACAACATCTACTTCCTGGTGCTGATCGAGCAGGCTTCGCTCGGCCAGGTGAACAACCTGCGCATCGACTTCGACAACACCGGAGACGGGGCCACCGACGGCGACGACGCGATCGGCTTCGAGGACGGCGTCGGCCCGATCGACGAGTACCTCACCCGGAGGTGCGCGAGACGGAGCCAGTCGGGCTGCGGAGACGCCGATTCGGACGACGTGGTGAACGTCGTGATCGGTGGCGGAGGACCGCAGAACGACGGCATGTACACGATCTACGAGCTGTCACACCCGCTCAACGACGACTCGGGCGAAGACATCAACGTGGCCGGCCTGACCGGAACGCAGGACGTGGGCTTCTACCTGACGCTGAGCATCGGGAACGGCGCGCAGGGCAACACGCAGATCCCGGGCTTCCGGGTCTACAGGCCGATGGGTCTGAACTAGACTCGGCACCTCAGAAGCCTCACACGGGGCGTGGCGGCGCGAGCCGTCACGCCCCGTCGTGCGTTTCTCCCGGGTGACTCCCGTTCGTCGCGCCGCGCAGCTGACCCCACGGGCCCTGGCGCTGCTAGTCGCCCATCGCCCGCCGGATCTCCAGGACCCGGCGCTCCGCATCCTGCACCGCGTTGTACACCTCCGCCGGCACCGGGGACATGGCGCGCGCTCCTTCGATGAACGCGTTCAGCTCCTGGCTCGCCTGGGCACCCGCACGCACGCGCTCGCGAGTCGTCTCGGCGCGCTCGAACTCAACGTGCGTGCACACGCCCGTCTGGTAGGCGATGAGCGCACTGACGGTCGACTGCTGGAGGGGACCGAGAGAAGCCCTCATCCGCTCGACCTGAGCAAGCGTGCCCCGCCCCTCGGCACTGCGGCCGACCGCGCATTGGGCCTGCGCGAGGCGCAGGAACGCATCCGGCGTCGGCGCGCTCATGTCGACCGCTTCCTCGAAGATCTCGAGGGCCCTCGCGTACTCGTTCCGGTTGAGGTGGGCCACGCCATGACGGACCTTCGCCGCCAAATACGCCCTGCCGTACTCGCTCAACTCGTTGCGGGGCGCGGGCATACGTTGGTACGCCTCGGTGGCTTCCAGCCACGAGCCGCGCCGGAACGCCCGGTCGCCCTCGTTCATCGCCGATCGATCGGGGCCGGTCGCGACCACGGTCGGCGCGGGTTCCGGAGCGACCGGCTCCCCGCCCACACGGTCGAGGCGGGGAGCGAGGCGAAGGGTGAGGGGTCCGGCTTCCGACCCCCTCGCCACGGAGAAGACCGTGTCGAGTCGGTGGTACGAGGCTGCCTCGAGTCGAACCTCGACCACGAGGCTGTCCTCGGCGACGGGGAGCTCGACCCGGTACGGCTCGACGGACGGAACCCGGTCGACCGCAGACGCATCGAACACGATCGGCGTCCGAACCAGGTAGCGGACGACCATCGTCGAATCGGCGAGGGCCGCGCCCGTCCCGGCGTCGACGGCCTGGAGCACGAGCGAGGTCGACTCCAATCCGCCGATGGGCACCTCGGGCGGCCCATCGGGCGGTGAGTAGCATCCCCCGAGCCCGATCAGGCCCGCGATCGCGGCGGTGCGGCGAAGCAGCATGTTTCAAATCAAGAGCGAGTTCCATCGAGGAGCAAGGCTGCGTGCCGATTGACCCCGCTTCCCGGACTCGGATACGTTCGAAGAGCGCGTGATCCTCCCGAGGACATGTCACCGTGTCGAACACCGACGATCCCGATAAACCGTCACCCCCTCCGCCCGACCCGGGCGCGACGGTGATCCTCACGCCGGAGGAGGTCGAGCGGCTCCGGACCGCGTCGGCCGCTGCCCGAACGGCCCCGGCCGGTGAGGACCCTCTCATCGGGACGCTCATTCGCGACAAGTGGCGCGTGCTCGAGCGCCTCGGGGCTGGCTCCTTCGGCACCGTGTACAAGGTCCAGGACGTGACGGGAGGCTGGATCGAGGCACTCAAGATCCTGGGTGTCGATCGCCTCACCGGTGCCGAGGCCGACCAGATGCGTGCGCGCTTCCTCCGCGAGGCGCAGATCATGAAGCGCCTGGGCAAGGACTCCAGGCACATCGTCGGGCTCTCGACGTACGACGAGGACTTCGAGTCGGGACTCGTCTACTTCCTCATGGAGTTCGTCGAAGGGCGCAGTCTCGGCGACGCCCTCGGAGCCGAAGGGCCCTTCCCGCCCGACCGGGTCGTCCGATTGGCCACGCAGGTCTGTGAGGCCCTGATCGTCGCCCACGAGGGGCCGGAACCGGTCGTACACCGTGACCTGAAACTCGAGAACCTCATGCTCACGAGGGCGGGGGCGGGCGAGGAGATCGTGAAGGTCCTCGACTTCGGAATCGCGAAGATCGCGGAGCGCGACGCCGACAGCCGCCTCACCACGGTCGGCACGCTCGGGACGCCCGGGTACGCCGCGCCGGAGCAGCTGCGGGCCGAGCCGGTCGATGCGCGCACGGACCTCTTCGCGTTCGGGGTCATCCTCTACGCCCTCCTCTCCGGACGGGACCCATGGCTCGGCAACCTGGCGCACGAGTCGACGACCCAGATCTACGAGCTCATGGTCGCCACCGATCGGGCCGAGGTCCGCCCGCTGGTGGCCCCCGCCCCGATTCCTCCGGCGCTTACCGCGGTGGTGATGCGTCTCCTGAGTCGGGAGCCGGCTGATCGTTTCCAGTCGGCCCGGGAGCTGAGGGACGTCCTGCTTCGGATCGCTTCGGGGCAAGCACCGGCGACGGCACCCGCAGCCGCGAAACCCGCCGTAACGTCTGCCACGGCGCCCACCCCGCCCTCCACGACGAAGCCGGACGGCCCCGTGCGGCGTGCGGGCGGCGACAGGCCGCACGCTTCGAGGAGGCCAGGCGCCCCGAGTGGCCGGGCAGACACGGCCCGAGCGACCGCACCCAAGCCCCGAGCGCGCCCGCGGCGTCGCGGTCGAGCCGGCCGCATCCTGTTCTTGCTTCTTCTCGTTGGAGCGGGGGGCGCGACGGGGTGGGCCCGGCCGTGGGGACGCACCCTCGACGCGACCGGGCTCATGACCCAGGTCGAGGCGGGCAATGTTTCCGCCCTGTGGTTCAACGAGGCAGGGCTGGAAGGTGGGCTTCGACTGGTACCCGTCGAGGCAGCGGCCGACCTGCTCGTTCCCTTCGAGGTGCCGGTCCCGGTCGCTCAGCGGCGCGAGCTCACCCGCCGGCTTCGGGACGCGGGGGTCGCGGTCGACGTTTCGTGGGAGCTCCACCGCTTCATGGCCCTCGCCGCAAGCGCGCAAGTCCGCGCCCGGTACTTCGACGACGAGGACGACGACGTCCGGGCCCTGGCGCTTCAGATGCTCGAGCTCGAGCCGACGAGCCTCGAGGCGGCCGCACTCCTCCGGAAGGTGGCGGAGCGGATGGCGTGGGACGCCGAGAGTGCGCTCGCGGAGGGGCAGCCGGAGGTGGCGCGCGAGCTTCTGGAGGCGTGCCTCGATCTGGTGGACGACCACCCCCGCTGTGTGGGCGTCTCGGCGACCATGTCCTGAGCCGGGGACCGCGCCCGGCACAAAATTCTGGACCCCACGCGGTGTGCCGGCGCATAATGTTCGCGACACCTCGCCATTGGAACGATGCCGAAACTCACCCTCCTACTTGGCCGCCGGACGCTACAGGCCTACGACTTCAAGCAGGAGTCGATCATCATCGGCCGGGACGAAGCGGCGGACGTCTTCATCGACAATCCGTCGGTTTCCAGGCGTCACGCCGAAATTCGCCTCTCGGACGAGGGATGGGTCGTAGACGATCTGGGGTCGTCCAACGGCACCTTCCTCCACGGAAGCCGTATCGACACGGCGCGCTCCATCGGTCTCGGGGACGAGATCGGCTTCGGCAAGTTCACCATCGTCTTCGGCAAGGCGCTGGGGAACGGCGAGGCGCCGGTCCACCGGCCCTCCCCCATGGCCGATCGGAACGAGCCGCCGCCCGCCCCGATGCCCACGGGTACGATGCACATCAACCCGCACGAGGTGAAGGAGCTCCTCGAGGACGCGGATCGAAAGAAACGCGCACACTTCGTGTGGGAGTCGGGAGGGCAGACCGGGACGCACTACCTGAGCGACCAGAACACGGTGCTCATCGGAACCGACGACCTCTGTGACATTCGCGTGCCCCGGGCGCCGAGACACCACGTTCTGATCATGAGCATCGACGGGGCCACCGAGGTGCGGTACCTCGCGATGCTGGGGTCGATGAACGTACGCGGCCAAGCCGTCCGTCGTGCGCGCCTCCGCAACGGCGACGTCGTGGAGGCTGTCGGGCTGAGGCTGACCTTCCTCGACGACGTCGTCTGAGCCCACGGGGACCGAGGCCCCTTCAGGCCTCGGGTAACTTCGCCTCCCGAGGGAGCCCGACTCCCCGGTCAGCGGCCTCCGGCGGACTCGACCACTCGCGGCACCTCGCCGTATTCCGCGATGGCGACCGAGATGTTGTCGTCCGAGCCCCGCTCCAACGCGGCCGCCACGAGCGTTCGCGCAGCTCCGCGGGCACTCCCGGAATGCACGAAGATCGCCCACAAGTCGGCGTCGGACAGCGTCTTGTACAGCCCGTCGGAGCAGACCAGGAGAGCGGTGTCGGGCATCACCGGAAAGGGACCGAAGACATCGACGTCGACCTGGTCTCCCGGGCCGATCGAACGCGTGAGGGCATCGCGCCACGGCGTCGCCATCGCCTGTTCACGCGTCTGTCCGCGCTTCACGGCCTCGGCCACGAACGAATGATCGTCCGTGAGCTGACGAATGCCGTCGGCGGAGAGCAGGTAGCCCCGGCTGTCGCCGACGTTCGCGACGAAGTACTCGCCGTCCGACACGAGCGCAGCCACGAGCGTCGTGCCCATGCCGTTCTTGCCGGGCTCGGCGGAGCGCCGATGCACACCGTCGTTCGCCGCCACGAACGCGGCGTCGATCTCCCCCCCCGACTCGAGCGTGGCC
>JBDHDM010000191.1:0-8522 GCA_039591515.1 Gemmatimonadota bacterium
GCAGCGCTCCGGCGATCGCGAGCGTGGACGCGAACGGACTCGTCACCGCTGTCACCTTGGGCGCCGCCACGATCACGGCCGACGTCCAAGGCATCGAAGCGACGGCCGGGATCACGGTCGTCGAGGTGCCCGTGACGGATGTCGCGATCACCCCGGAGGCGGCGGAGATCATCATCGGGACGGCGGCGACCCTGACCGCTACGGCGAGTGACGCCGACGGCAACGTGCTCACGGGTCGCCCGGTGGCATGGACAAGCAGCGCTCCGGCCGTCGCGAGCGTGGACGAGAACGGACTCGTCAGCGCCGTCAGCCTGGGCTCTGCGACGATCACCGCCACCGTCGAAGGCATCGAAGGGACGGCCGCCGTCACGGTCATCGAGGTCCCCGTGACCGATGTAGCGATCACGCCCGAGTCACCGGAGATCATCATCGGGACGACGGCGACCCTGACCGCCACGGCCCGTGACACCGACGGTAACGTGCTCACGGGTAGACCCGTGGTCTGGTCGAGTAGCGCTCCGGCCGTCGCGAGTGTAGACGAGAACGGACTCGTCACCGCGGCCAGCTTGGGCGCCGCGACGATCACCGCCAACGTCCAAGGCATCGAAGGGACGGCGTCGGTTACGGTCGTCCCGGTGCCCGCGGCGACCGTCGTGATCACGCCCGCGGAGTCGGAGATCATCATCGGCTCCACGGCGACCCTGACCGCTACCGCCAGCGACGCCGATGGTAACGTGCTCACTGGACGTCCGGTGGTCTGGACGAGCAGCGCTCCGGCAGTCGCGAGTGTGGACGAGAACGGACTCGTCACCGCGGCCAGCTTGGGCGCCGCCACGATCACGGCGACGGTCGACGAAGCAGAGGCGACGGCGTCGATCACAGTCATCGAGGTCCCCGTGGCGAGGGTCGAAATCACGCCCGAGTCGGCGGACATCGTCCTCGGTGGCGAAGCCACCCTGACCGCTACGACGTACGATGCCGACAGCAACGTGCTGACCGGTCGTCCGGTGGCATGGACGAGCAGCGCTCCCGCGATCGCGAGCGTGGACGCCAACGGACTCGTCACCGCTGTCGCCTTGGGCACCGCTACGATCACCGCCACTTCCCAAGGCATCGAGGCAGCCGCCGTTGTCACGGTCGTCCAGGTCCCCGTGACCGATGTCGAGATCACGCCCGCTTCGGCAGAGATCATCATCGGTACAGCGGCGACCCTGACCGCTACCGCGCGTGACGCCGGCGGCAACGTGCTCACGGGTCGCCCGGTGGTGTGGACCAGCAGCGCCCCGGCCGTCGCGAGTGTGGACGCGGACGGGCTCGTCACCGCAGCCAGCTTGGGCGCCGCTACGATTACCGCCACCGTGGAGAGCATCGAGGCGACGGCCTCGGTGACGGTCGTCTCTGCCGGGAACGCCGAGATCTACGGCGTAGTCAGCGACCTCTTGTCGCTCGCACCCGTGGCAGGCGCAACGCTTGATCTCCTGTCACTCGACGGCGAAACCGTCCGCCTCACGAACGCCGGTGTCGATGGTTCATACCGGATTCAGGACCTCGCCCCTGGCACCTACGAGCTCGAAGCCCGCGCCGATGGGTATCTGACCGGCTTCGCCGATGCCGTCCAGATCGGGATCCTCCAATCGGGCGACGTCGTTCGCGTCGACTTCGCACTTCCACCCGAGACCTTCCCCGAGCCCGTCGGGGGGATATCGGGGTGGGTAACGGATGAGAGCGGCTCTCCACTCGAGGGGGCGTGGGTCGGAGTCTCGGGCGGTGTCCAGACGAACGGTGTCTTCCGCAGTACAACGACGGCCGCCGACGGGACCTATACGCTCTCAGGCATCACGCTGGTGGATGCCGACGGCCTCCCGATCAACTCGTTCTCGGTTACCGCCAGCGCGGATGAATATGTTTCCGAGACGGTGAGTGGCATCGAGATCTCTGACGGGGAGACGGTGACCAACATCGACCTTCAGCTTGCCTTGCAGGCAGGAAACCAGGTGGTCTTCGAGGACGGGTTCGAGGAGGGGATGGCGTGGTCGACGACTGGTTCCTGGAGTCGAACTCAGGGCGGCATCCCCAACCAAGCCTATCCGACCTACGTGGCTTTGGCGCCGGACGACAACACCGGAGGCGTGCTTCCCGCTGCGCCGTCGGGAGACTGGTTCGCCTGGTTCGGTACCGCACAGGGGAACTACATGGGCGAACAGGACCCATCGGACACCAGTCTTTCAGGCGGGACCTCCACGGAGGCGCAATTCGGCGGCCTGATCTCTCCGGAGATCTCAGTGCCATCGACCGGATCCTACGTTCTCGATTTCAAGACCTGGTTCGAAATCGAGAGTGTGAATCCCAACGAGGAGTCCGGGTACGACATCATGACCGTGGCTGTTGAGAATGTGTCGACTGGAGAGGTATTCGAGCTGGCGAGCCTCAACCCCTACGTCGATCCCGAGCTGGAGAATCGGGAAGCGATTCCCTTCACCAGCGGCGGGTTCAACCGCCGTCCGATCGTAAGTCCAGTTACGCTGGACCTCGCCGCGTACTCGGGGCTGACGATCCGAGTGCTCTACGAATTCGACACCATCGATACCCTCTACAACGGGTTCAGAGGCTGGATCATCGATGACGTGTTGGTCCAAGAGAGTGCTTCTGGTGGCGGCCCGGCGCTCGGCCCGTCCCTGCTAGATACCTCGAGGGCCGGGGAAGTGATCGGAGTACGGTGTGAAACAGGGATCTGCCTCCTTCCGAAGGACACGACACCCAGGCGCTAGGCAGGCCACCGAGGCCGAGCTGGGCTACACGGGTGTGGATCTCCGTAGCGCCGGGCGAGGAGGAGCTCTTCCACTTCGAATCGAGGGTGGCGCCGTGTTGCCGTGGTAAGTGGCGCGGGGCAGCCCTCTCGATCAGCTCAGTTGCTGCCCCCGACTCCGGCGTAGACCCCCGTCAGGAAGCGCTCGGGGTCGCCCCACTTCGCTTCGTAGTCGGCGGTCGGCCTCGCGGCCACGACCTGTTCGAAGTTCATCCCCTGCTCCACCAGGGCGGCGACCCGCGCCTTCACTTCGATGATCATGTCACGGAATTCCATGACGTCCGCGCGCGTCGAGACGCCGCCGTGACCCGGGATGATCTTCGTGTCCGGCCCAGCCAAGCCGATCGCCGCACCGAGCGCCGCGATCGTGCCGTCGAGGGTGCCGCCATTGGCCAGGTCGATGTACGGAAAGCCCGTCGTGCGAAAGACGTCGCCGAGGTGCAGCACGTCGGCCTCGCGGAAGTGGATGTAGCTGTCGCCGTCGGTGTGCGCCGGGGGCACCGGAAACGCGTGTACCTCGTCGCCGTTCAGGTGAAGCGTGATCGCGTCGGAGTACGTGAGCACCGGAAGTGCCTCGGGGGCCTGCGTTTCGGCGAGGCGGACACGCACCTCGTCGCGCGCCAGGATGAGCACGCCCATGCGACCGAGGTTCTCGTTGCCGCCCGTGTGATCGCCGTGAACGTGGGTGTTGATGACGAATCGGATCTCCGCGTCGGAAAGCTCCCGGATTGCAGCCACGATCTTGTCGGTGAGCGGCGCGAATTGGTCGTCGATCATCACGACGCCGTCCTCGCCGACCGAGAGACCGATGTTACCCCCCGAGCCTTCGAGGTAGTAGACGCTGCCCGCGACGTGGTGCGCCGTGACTTGGACGTTGCTGAAGTCGCGTCCCTGGGCGCTGCTGGACGAAGGGGCACCGAGCGCCACGAGCGTCGCGACGCATGGCGTGAACGTCGAAAACCGGCTTCGAGTCATCAGATTCCTCCTCTTGACCGGGTTGGCTGACCGAAGCGCCATGATAACGGCGCGGCGGACGGGGGGCACGTCGCCGAAAGGGTCGCGACCTACCCTGCGACGCGGCCTACCCCTCGCTCAAGGTGCGCGGCTCATCTCCTGCCTCCAGCACCGGCCCCGCCCGGCGGGCGAGCAGCAGGCTGGCCGCCGCCGAGCAGCCGCCCAACAAGACGAAGAGGACCCCGTTGGCGATCGCCGTCGCGAGGGACCACGCCTGCCACGCGTTGGCGGCGAGCGCACCGTAGAGAAGCAACCCGCCTCCGGCACCGAGGGCCGCGAAGGCGGGGAGCGACAGCTTGTCGAACGCACGACCTCGCGCGGCGAGCGCCACGAACCCGGCGAAGGCCACCCCGATCGGGAATGTCCAGATGGCCAATCTGACAGCGAACACCAGCATCTCGCGGCCGCCTTCGCCCCCCTCGAGCAGCCACGTGATCCCGCCGACTGCCGAGGCGACGGCTCCAACACCCGCGGCGAACGTCAGTCCCGTACCGATCATCCCGCGAAGGACCCTCATCCACCGGGGCATCAACGACCTCTCCGAAGAAATACTTTGTCCTGCAAAGTACTCTGTCCTGCGGAGAAGCGTCAACGGCGGTGTCGCTCTCTACCCAAACTGCCCGCGGGGCACCGTAGGGCACCTCGCCTGCGGTCCCCCCCGGGGCTCAGAGAGAGCCCAGCGCGGCCTTCAGATCGTCTCCGTTCATGACCGGGACGAACTCCACGGCCGCGTCGGCTCCCAGGAAGAGGATCTCTGCGATCCGAGGGATGTCGGACGAATCGGCCATGTCGAAAAAGATCATCCCGCACCGTTCTCCTCCCTCCGTGAGGAAGTAGGCCGCCTCGGGCTGGGTCTTCTCGATGACTGCCTCGATCACCGAGCCCATGGCACCGTCCTCGATCAAGTCGTTGCCTTTGTCCACGGGGACGGTCCAACGGAGCATCATACGCAAGGGAGCCTCCTGGAATGAGCAGCACGGAGGCCGGATCTTGCCGTCGGCCGGCGGAATCGGCAACCTGGAATCGCCAAGACCGGCCACGAGAGGGAGTCAACACCGATGCGCACGGTCCTCGTGATCGAAGGTGCGACGTTCTTCGCCGGACAGTGGTCCGGCCCGATGCCCTGGCCCGCGGGCGGCACCGACGCAGTGGGCGTCGGATACGAAGCCCTGGCCGACCCTTCGCGTCTGGACGTGCTCATACGAGGGGAACCCACGTGGCGAGCCTACGCGATCCCGTCCAGAGGACGGGTGGTGCTGCAGAGCCGGACGATCCACCTGCCCGAAGGGGCTCAGCCGATTCAGGGCCCAATCGGGCCCTGAAGCAGGGCTCTCTCACACACCATGAGGAAGGACGCAACGCCTCGGACCGGCTGGCGCACGGCCCTCGTGTGGGCGGAGCGCCTGCTGACCATTGGGCTGCTCGCCTTCGTCGTGGTCCGTCTCGGCCCCCAGCTCGGCGCGCTCACGGGGATCGGCCCGGAGCTGGGTCGTGCTCCCGAGTACGGCTTCCGGGCACTCGACGGTACCGACGTACGATCCGAGGAGCTTCGGGGACAGGTGGTCGTGCTGAACTTCTGGGCGACTTGGTGCGGTCCGTGCCGCCTCGAGATGCCGAGCCTTCAGACTCTGCACGAGGACACGTCGGCCGAGGGCGTCGTCGTCCTCGGGTTGTCGACCGACGTGGGCGACGGGTCCGCGGTGGAGAGCTTCCTGACCGAGCGCGGGATCACCTATCCCGTGGGCCGGGCCACGAACGAGCACCGGAGAGCTTTCGGCGGAATCCCCGGAATCCCGACGACTTTCGTCATCGACCGGACGGGCACGGTTCGCCACAAGGTCGTCGGGTACTTTGCGCCCCCAGCGATGCTTGCCGCCGTCCGTCGCCTCTTGAGCGAACCGACCGACCCCGACGCGGGGACCCCGTCGACCTAGTGTCGAAAGAGCCGGCGACCGGTGAAGACCATCGCGACGCCGTGCTCGTCGGCCGCCGCGATCACTTCCTCGTCCCGCTTCGACCCGCCGGGCTGGATGACGGCCCGCACACCCGCCTCCGCGGCGGCATCGACCCCGTCACGGAACGGAAAGAACGCGTCGGAGGCCAACACGGAGCCGTCGAGCGCGTGCCCGGCGTCTCCGGCCTTGCGCACGGCGATCCTCGAGGAATCGACGCGGCTCATCTGGCCCGCCCCGATGCCGAGCACACCGCCGTCCCTGGCCAGCAGGATGGCGTTGGACTTCACGCCGAAGATCGCCGCCCAGGCGAAGCGGAGGTCATCCCACTCCCCCTCGGTGGGAGAGCGTTCGGTCACCACCTTCCACGAGGCATCGTCCGAGCCGAAGAAGGGTGGAATGGGAGGTGTCTGCGCGAGCATGCCTCCGTAGACAGACCTCAGGGTGCGAGCCTCCGGCACGCGTCCATGGTCCGCCAGAAAGGAGGACGTCGCCGCATCCGTCGAGCCTCCTGCCGGATAGGTGAGGATCCGTATGTTCTTCTTTTCTGTGAGCGTCGCCATCGCCTCGTCCGAGTAGGAAGGAGCGACCAGACACTCGATGAAGAGCTGCGACATGAGCTCGGCGGCCGGCGCATCCACCGGACGGTTCACCGCGATCACGGAGCCGAAGGCGCTGAGCGGATCGGTCGCGAGCGCGCGCTGGTACGCCTCGCCCAGCGTCTCGCCCACACCGAGGCCGCACGGCGTGGTGTGCTTGATGATCACAACGGCGGGCCTGGGCGAATGGGCGAAGGACGAGAGCGTGAGCAGCGCCCCGTCCAGGTCGAGGATGTTGTTGTAGGAGAGCTCCTTGCCGTGATGTTGCTCGAGCGCGGAGATCCCGGCTGGGGTCTCTGGCCCGTAGAAGGCTGCCGCCTGATCCGGGTTCTCCCCGTAGCGGAGCGTCTGGATCCGACGAAGCGAGGTCTCCAGACGCTCACCGAGCCCATCTCCGGAAAAACCCTCCGCCTGGTCGACCAGATACTCGGCCACGGCAGCGTCATACGCGCTGATGTGCTGGAAGACCTTGGCCGCGAGGCGGACCCGTAGCGCCGGATCGGCGCCCGCGTCGATCTCCTCCAGGACGGCAGCGTAATCCCCGGGGTCGACGATCACCCACACGTCCCTGTGGCTCTTCGCCGCAGCCCGGATCATGGTCGGCCCGCCGATGTCCACCTTCTCCATCGCCTGCCCCACCGGGACGTCGCCCTTGGCGACCGTCTCGCGGAACGGGTAGAGGTTCACGGCAACGAGATCGATCGGGCCGTATCCATGCTCCTCCAGCGCAGACATGTCGTCGTCGCGGTCACGCCGCGCAAGAAGCCCGGCGTGAATCGCGGGGTGAAGCGTCTTCACACGGCCGTCCATCATCTCCGGGTGCTTCGTGACGTCCGACACGCTCACGACATCCACCCCGCCCTCTCGCAGCGCGCGGGCGGTCCCCCCGGTCGACAGGATCTGCCAGCCGCGGTCGGTGAGCGCCTTGCCCAGCTCCACGATTCCTGTCTTGTCTGAGACGCTGAGCAACGCGCGCTTCATCGGTCGATCCTCGGGTTCCGTTGTCGGGGTGGCGGCCACAGAGGCTGCCACGTGGGTCGCTTCGTGCGATGGAGTTGTCGTGGGAGGCGGGGGTTCTTCGAGCCAGACGTCCTTCATTCGCCTGGGCTCGTCACCCGCCCCGAGGGCCCGGCACAGATGGTCGACGGCGCTGGGATAGAGTCGATGCTCGGCGCGGAGCACGCGGGCAGCCAGCTCCCGGGCCGTGTCGCTCGCCCGAACGGGTACACGCCACTGTCCGAGGATCGCACCCTGGTCGTAGACCTCGGACACGAAGTGGACCGTGGCTCCGCTTTCGCGGGCCCCGGCCGCGAGCACGGCCTCGTGGACCCTCGAGCCGTACATCCCCTGGCCGCCGAAAGCGGGAAGAAGCGCCGGGTGGATGTTCAGGATGCGACCGGCGTACCGGGAGACCACTTCGGAAGGAAGCAGGCGCAGATACCCCGACAGCAAGACGACGTCGACGTCGAACTCCTCCAGCGCGTCGAGCGTCCGCGCCGCCACTTCGTCCGGCTCACGGTCACGGGTCGGGATGATCCGCACGGGCACACCGGCCGCATCCGCCCGAGCAGCGGCCCCGGCCTCGCGGTTCATCACGAGAACCCGGATGCGCCAGGGTGCCCCGGGTGCCTGGTGGTCGAGGAGAGCCTGGAAGTTCGAGCCCCCGCCCGAAGCGAAAACCGCGACGTTCAGGGGAGCCGCATCCTGGGGCGAAACTGCTTCACCTCCCTCGGCCGCGCCTCCGGCGCTCATGCCAGCTCGCCCCCGTATTGCGGAATGAGGAAGGGATTGCCCACTCGTTCGGCGCCCACACTCGTCGCCGGCCCGTGGCCCGGATAGAGCACGGTCGAGTCGGGAAGACTCAGGATCTGGTCGCGGATGGAAGCCATGAGCGTCCGGAAGTCCCCGCCCGGCAGGTCGGTCCGTCCAATCGAGCCCTGGAACACCACGTCACCGACGAGCGCGAGATCGTGCTCTGGGGAGACGAATACCACGTGTCCCGGGGCGTGCCCGGGCGCGAACCGGACCTCGAAGTGACTCGCGCCGAACGGGATGGCCTCCCCCGGCACGATCTCGTCGGTCGGGTCGGGCTGCGGGGTCGTACGAAGGCCGAACAGGGCCGCCTGCTGCTGAACACCGTGATACAGACCG
>JBDHDM010000192.1:0-11360 GCA_039591515.1 Gemmatimonadota bacterium
TCGCCGAACGATGAAACAGATCCGCCTCGCGTCACTCCTCGCTGCGGCCGTCTCCATTGTGCTCGTCCCACCCGGCGAGGCCACGGGTCAGGCCCCGTCCGCCACCTCGGAGCTGGACATGACGACCTGGTCCATCGTCGCGCTGGACCCAGAGACCGGCGACGTGGGGATCTCGATGGCGTCGTGTGTGGCCAACACTTTCGGCGATGCGGTGGGCGCGCTCGTGCCAGGCCACGGAGTCGTGGCGACTCAGGCTGCGTGGAATCTCGAGAATCGAAACCGCGCATACGCCGCGTTGAGGGAAGGGCTCGGGGCCCAGGAAACCGTCGATCTCGTCGTCGCGGAGGACACGTCGACGCTGCGGCGACAGTACGGCGCCGTAACGATGAAGGACGGGATCCCCGAGGTCGCGGGCTTCACCGGGGAGGGGACCTCGGATTGGGCCGGGGTCGTGGCCGATCTCGGGATGGCTGTTTCTGCACAAGGCAACACGTTGATGGGGGAGCGGGTGGTCGGCGACGCGCTCGAGGCCTTCGTGGCGGACGACCCGACAGGCCGCAACACGCTCGCCGATCGACTCATGCGGGCGCTCGAGGCCGGATCGAGAGCCGGCGGTGACGTACGCTGCAACCGAGACGGAATCACCTCGACCGCGGCAACGGCCATGATCCTCGTGGCACGTGCTGGCGACCCCCCGTATGCGGCATCCGACATCAACGTCACCGATCAGGGGACCGAGAGCGCCCCGTGGCTTGCGATCTCGCAGCACGCGCCCATCGAGGGACCCAACCCCATCGAGGAAGTGCGAAGGCGCTTCGACGACTGGCGAAACGCGCAGGCCGAGCTCGTCCCGGCTGCGACCGTGCAGCGGCTCTCGCCGGCGGTGCGCGAGTTCGTGTCCGTTTTGGCTCCCCACGTGGTCGTACGGGGTGTACGCCTGATCGACGGGACCGGCGCCCCCGCGCGGGACGCGATGTCCGTCGAGCTTCGTGAAGGCCGGATCGCCCGTGTCGGGCCGATGGACGAGGTGGGCACACCGTCCGGCGCCGAGGTCGTCGACGGTGCGGGCCATACGCTCATCCCGGGGCTGGTCATGCTGCACGAGCATCTCTTCTATCCCTCGGGAATGGCTCGGTACAACACGAACGAACATTCCTTCCCGCCCCTGTATCTGGCCGGGGGCGTGACGACCATGCGCACCGGTGGAAGCGTCGATCCCTACACCGATCTCCGGGTGCGTCAGCACATCGAGGAAGGGCGTATTCCCGGGCCCCACCTGGACGTGACGGGGCCGTACCTGGAGGGAGCGAACGGGTTCGTTCGGGCCATGCCGCAGCTCACGACCCCGGAGCAGGCCCGCGCGCACGTGAACTTCTGGATGGACCAGGGGGTGACGTCGTTCAAGGCATACAATCTGATCGACCGAGCCACCCTGCGGACAGCGATCGAGGCCGCTCATGCGCGTGGCGCGAAGGTGACCGGCCACCTCTGCTCCATCACCTACCGGGAGGCGGCCGACCTGGGCATCGACAACCTCGAGCACGGCTTCTTCGCGGCGACGGACTGGGTGCCGGGCAAGGAGCCCGACGTGTGCCCGCGTGGCGCGGGCGGGACCTATCTGGATCTGGACCTCGCCAGCCCGGCCTTCACCGAGCTGGTCGACCACCTCGTCGGGAAGGGAGTGGCGCTCACGTCGACGCTCACGGTGGTGGAGCGGCGTGCTCCAGACCGGGAGGCACCCCCCGTCGGAGCGCAGGAGGCCATGTTGCCTCAGCTGCACGAGCGCGTGATGGCCGGCTTGGCGCGTGCCGGACGCCCGGACAACACAGGGGGAGCCCTGCTGGCGAAGTACATGGCGATGGAGAAGGCCTTCTACGATGCGGGAGGCATGCTCGTGGTCGGGACCGACCCGACGGGCGGCGGTGACGTCGTACCCGGGTACGCCAACCAGCGGGCACTGCAGCTGCTAGTCGAGATGGGGCTCACCCCGGAGCAGGCCGTGGAGGTCGCGACGCGCAACGGGGCCCGCTACCTCGAACGGGACTCCGAGATCGGCACGATCGTGGAGGGCATGCGGGCCGACCTGGTTCTGCTGAGGGGAGATCCCACGGAGGACGTGGGCGCGTTCCGGAACACGGTCCTCGTGTTCAAGGACGGCGTGGGGTTCGATTCACAGAAGCTGTTCGGCTCCGTGAAGGGCTGGGTCGGGGTCCGGTAGCCACGGCCGCCCGCCGACCCCGTGACGGACCCCGCGCCACCCGCTAGTCTCCGTAACCCTCAAAATCACAACGGAATCTTCAGGAGTGATCGATGTCTGCTACGTACACCTGCGACCAGTGCGGAATGAGCGTGAACATGACGTGCGCCACGTGCGACTCGCCGCTCGTCAACGACACGGTCACCACGGACACCGGGATCGAGGTGCAGGTCTCCAAGTGCCCCGAGGGTCACGGGATGATCAAGTCGCCCCTGTGCTGTGGGCAGGACATGACCTGCTCGGTCTGAACCCCTCGGAGGCGGCTCGGACCGTCGGGCAGCGCCCGACTGGCTCCCGAGGAGAATTCCCGGCGTCGTAGCGGGCGCGCGTATGGGTAAGCTTGGGGAGCAGCGATCCAACCCTAGGGAAAGGACGAAGGCGATGCTCAGCCGTGAGCAGCTGGAGGGTCTGTACAAGAAGCTGCGTGAGACGGACGTGCTCAGCGTGTATGTGGACGGGGACGAGTCGAACCCCGCCCATCGTCGCGCGTGGCGTACCACGCTCGATCGGAATCTCGCCGCGGAAAAGCGCAGGCTCGAAGCCGAAGCGCCGGAAGCGATCGACGCATTCACGGCGGCGAGGTCGCTGATCGAAGAGGAGTTGGCTGCGCACAGGGAGTTCATGCCGGGGCCCGCGTGGGTCGCATTCGCAACCCCCCAGGAGCTCCACTACGCAGCAGGCGTACCCGTCCCCATGCCGGACCTCGTCCGTTGGGAGCCGGGGATCCGTGCGGCTCCCTATGTCCGAGCGCTGAAGCAAGAGCGCGTGGTCGTCGCGACGCTGGTCGACAGCCGGAAGGCCCGCCTCTTCGCATACAAGAACGGCGTGATCTCGGAGCGCGAGGACCTGATCGCAGACCTCGACTTCGGTGATCTCTCGGAGTCCACCTCGTCGCACCGCGAGAGCGGCCAGGTCGGGTCGACCGGGTCGCGGGGTGAGACCGGGACGGACGCGGGCAGACGGGCCCTGGAGGTGAGCGCCGGTCGGATGCACGCGCGGCTGGTCGAAGCCGTCTCGGAGCTCGCCGGCGGTGACGGCTTCTTCGTCATCGGCGGCACACCCGAGGCCGTGCGGGCCGTGACTCGACTGGCGAGCTCGTTCGAGGGTCGCATGGTGGAGCGGCCGTCGATGCACCTCGGCATGACCGAGGCGGAGGTGAAGGTCGACCTGGAGAACGCCGCATCGGAGCTGAGCCGCTCCGTGCAGGAGTCGTTGTTGTCGCAGATCGTGGACGCGGCCCGTTCCGGTGGCAAAGGGTGCCTGGGCATTCAGGCCACCAAGGAAGCGCTTCGAGAAGGGCGCGTGGACGCTCTGCTACTGAGCCGGGGGCTGCGGGAGCGTGAAGGCGACCTCGTGGACCACTTCGTGGGGACCGCCTTCGAGCAAGGTGCTCTCGTCGAAGAGCTCTCGTCCTCGGGCGCGACTCGTCTGGAGGAGGCAGGGGAGGGGGTCGGCGCGAGGCTTCGCTACACGACCTGAGCGGCGCGCTCGACCCGTCGGGACATCACCCCCGGAGGCTCGGCCCCCGGGGGTGGTTCCCGTTTCTCGCTGGACACTCCGCCGTGCCCAGCCTCCCGGTCGCGATCAGCGGTTCGAGAGCGGCCCACCACCTCGGCTGCTACCCCCGATCGGGTCGCCGGCCGGCAGCTGCGGTGCGGGACCGGGCACCGTGTTCGCGATGCCCGACTGCCACCGGCGGATATCGGCCGCCGCGAGGCGGTCGTGCGGGCCCGGCGCAGCGTCGGCCTCGATGCTCGTGGCCAGACGCTCGAGCCGATCGTTCAGGATGGCGCGGACCTCTCCGGAGTTCCCGTCCATCGAGGCCTGCTGCATCATCCGGTCGATGGCCGTACGCTGGACCGCGTGGAGGATCTGCCGCCGGTACGGGTCATCCGGCTCGGCGACGCCCCAGGTGACCTCCATGAGCCGATCCACGACCTCTTCCAGGTCCGGGTAGTCGCCCATGCTCCCGTACAGGACCAGGCGAGCCATGCGATTAGGGTTGAGGACCTCTCCGACCGTGAAGGCGGCGGAGGCCTCGGCCACCGTGAGCGGATCGAAGACGAGCTGGGTGCGTCCTGGGAACGTCTCGCCCTCACTGTGGCGATACGCAGGCGGTGGGATCATTTGGACGATGCTGGGCGGCAGCGTGAGGAACTCCACCGAGAGCGTGGAGAGGACCGTCTCGAGGGCATCACGCTGCTCTTCCCCGTCGATGACCGTGAACGGCGTCTGGCCGTCCCCTTTGAGCGCGTAGCGGTAGTCGGCACCGCCGAGGCTCTGTACCGCGGACCTCAGCTGGAATCGGTGGTGCATGTAGAGCGGGAGCAGCACGAACTCGAGATCGGACATCGGCTGACCGGCGCGCAGCACGTCCGTTCCGAAGCGCTCGAGCCCGATCTCGCGGACGCGGATCTCGAGCTTGAGGTGGTCGACGAGGTTCGATCCGTTGTCCCACACGCTCGCGTATTGGTGCGACGCGCCGATGAAGTTGTTGTTCGTGTGTCCCATGTAGATGAGACCGTCACGCACACCCTGATCGGCGATCTGGGCGAGCGCGGCCGGGATGTCGGTGCCGTCGGGGAAGTCCCGATACGCCCAGTTCACGTTCAGCTCGTCGTACGCGCCGATACGCTGCAGGTAGGCGTTTGAAAGGTCGATGTCTCCGTTGGAGTCGATCTCCATCAGCGGAGCGGGATAGTCCATCACGCTCTCACGTCCGTACGAGCTGGCCATGTAGTTGTGCGGGAAGCCGATCGTGTGCCCGACCTCGTGCGCGGAGAGCTGCCGGACGCGCGCGAGCGCCATCTCGACGGCGTCCGAGTTGGGCGCCACCTGGGCGAGGTAGGCGAAGTCCGGCGCGTCCGCGAACTCGCCCAGCTCCGGGTCCTGCTGCTCGGAAATGCCGGTGGGGAAGGGCGGCACCACGCCCTGCCCGTGCAGGTAGTCCTGGCGAAGCCGCAGTGATCCGAGGTTGACCACTCCGCGCACGATCTCACCCGTGCGGGGATCGATGATGGTGTTGCCGTAGGAGTACCCGCGGGTCCGACGGTGCGTCCAGTGGATCATGTTGTAGCGGGCGTCGTTCGGGTCGACGCCTTCGGGCAGCACCTCGACGCGGAAGGCGTCGACGTAGCCGGCCGCTTCGAACGCCTGGTTCCACCACGCGGCGCCCTCGATCAGCGCGGACCGCACCGGTTCCGGCGTGCCCGGATCGACGTAGTAGACGATCGGCTCGACGGCCGGGGAGCGTTCCGCGCTCGGGTCCGTACGCTCGAGACGGTGCCGGGCCGTCAGCCGCACACGCGTTTCTTGATCGATCGGAGTCGCATAGTCGTAGATCGTCGGTCCGTTCATTCCGACCCGCGGATCGGCGACCCGAACCTCGAACCCGGGCTCCGGGAGCTTCACGAGCGAGTGGTGCTGACGGAGGGTGATCGCGTTTCCGGTGGCAGCCACGCCGTTGACGAGGTTGCCGGGGTCACGACTGGTGAAGGTGAGTGCCGCCTCCACCTCCGTGTTCTCCGGGAACGCCTCGGTGGCGGGCATGTGGATCACGCTGCGCGACGCGTCGAGCGAGAAGGTCCCCTGGTTGCGAGCGGCGATCTGGTCGATCACGCCGCGGGCGTCGCGCAGGAAGAAGGGCGTCGCGTCGACGAGGACGCGGTCTCCGGTCTGTGCTGCGACCTCGAAGCCCCAGTGCACGGAGGGTGCGAAGGCGTCCCGGACGGCTTGCGCCTCCGTGGGGTTGTCGCTTCGGGCGACGTACTGATAGTTCGGCTCGACGAGGAGGATCTTCGGCCCCACGCGCTGGGCCTCCAGGACATGCGTCCCACGGAGCTGTCCACGGTCGATGCCCACCGGGTTGCTCCCGAGTCCGGACCCCATCGAGACCTGGTAGATGAACTCCTCGTTCATTCGCTCGAACTCCCAGAACAGCGAGCCCGTGACCTCGTCCCAATACAGGTCGAAGAACCCTTCCAGCCGCTCCATTCCGGAGGTCCGGTCTTCGATCGTCGGGATCGACTGCGCCTGTGTCGGCGTCGCTCGGGTCGTGAGGGCCGCGGCGCCGAGCGTGATCAGAATGACGGCGAGACGGCGGACGTTCGGGATGCTCATGGAGGCTTCTCCGATGGTCGGACGGTCGGACGTTCGGGCCGGCTGAACCGGCGCTGGAGGCCCTGAACGTACGAGCCCCTGGGAGTCCGGGCACTAGGGGTCGTCCGAGGAGGGGCTACTGCCCCAGAACCGCCCGTTTCACCAGGTTCTGCGTGAGAGGAACCTTGTAGGCGTTGAATCCGAGGGGCTCGGCCTCCTCGACGGCGCGCGCACCGGCAGCGACGGCGATCGCCTCGGTGCGCGACTGCCCGCGCAGGTCCCGCTCGACCTTCTCGAGCCGCCGCGGGACGCACTCCACCCCACCGCACACGATGCGTGCGGATTCGACCAGACTTCCTTGCATGCGGAAGGCCGCGGCGACGCTGGCGAGTGCGAAGTCCCAGCTGTCCCGGTCGGCCACCTTCTCGAAGTAGAAGTCGGCGCCCTCCCAGCTCGCGGGTAGGCGAATCGAGACCAGGAGATCTTCCGGCTCGAGGACCGTCATGCGGGTGATGTCGACCGAGGGTGGCATGAAGAAGTCGCCGGCGGGAACCGTTCGCTCGCCGCGCGCACTCCGAACGAGCATCGTCGCATCGAGCGCTACGAGCGCCGGCGCGACGTCGGAGGGCGACACCGCCACGCACCGGCTGGCGCCGAAAATCGCGTGCTCCCGGTTCATCGCCTCGGGCGCGGCGGCGTAGCAGGTATTCCCTCCGGCCCGGTAGCAGCTCACACCGTATCGGTAGTACCAGCACCGCGTGTCCTGGCAGACGTTGCCACCCAGCGTCGCCGCGTTCCGGATCTGTGGGCTCGCCACCCGGGACGCCGAGTCGGCCAGAAGACCGAATCGCTCCCGGATCGTGGAATCGCGCTCGATCTCGGCGAGAGTCGTCATGGCCCCGATCTCGACGCCCTCGGCCGATGAACGGATCCCGTGGAGGGCTGCGACTCCCTGCAGGTCGATCACGGCGACCGGTCGCCGGTGTCGATCCTTGAACCAGTCCAGGCTGTCGTACCCGCCGGCCAGGATCCAGGCGTCTGCCCCGAAGCGGTCGAGGAGCTGCATCGCGTCGTCGAGCTCCGTCGGCTGGAAGAGCTCGAAGCCGGTCATCGCGTCGCCCAGCATCGTCGCCTCCTACTGCGTGTTCACCGCGAGCGCGCGGTGCGCCGGGGGCCGAGACGCGGCGGCGTTGACGATCATGTCCGTCGTGATCGGCGTCCGATTGAAGAAGTGCCCACCCAAGGCGTCCGAGACGGCACACAGCAGAGCCGAGGCCGCGCAGCCCATGAGCGGCTCCCCGATCCCCTTCGCGCCCACCGGGTTTTGCGGGTCGGCGACGTCGAGGGCGTCCCAGTCCATCGAGCTCGGGACGTCCAGGTACGTGGGCGGCTTCGCCTGGTGGAGCCCGACCGCGGCCGGGAGGCCCCATCTGGGGTCGTAGACGTGACGCTCGGCGAGCGCCATTCCGAAGCCCATGACCGCTCCTCCACGAACCTGTGTGGCGAGGCTCTGCGGATGCAGGACGGTTCCGCAGTCAGCCACGCCGAGGTAGTCGAGGATCTCGACCCGCCCGGTCTCGACATCGAGCTCGATCTCGACGAAGCCCGCCGCGAGCGCGGGCACGGTCCCGGTGTGGCGATCGGCGTCGCGCGCGACGCCGATCAGCCCCGTTCCGGCGAGCGCCTGGGCGGACCGCCGCGTCATCTCGTTCAGATCGTCTGGCAGATTCTGACCGCTGTACGGGCCACCCATCTCGATCGCCCATTGGGCCGCGCGAGCGTAGGTCATCCTCCAGCCGGAGATGTCGTGGTGGAAGACCGTCTCGTTCCCGACGTCGTAGTCGTCCGCTCGTCCGCCGAAGCGGATGGCAGCGATCTGCTTGAGCTTGGTCAGGGCGTCCATGGCCGCGACGTAGTTCGTGCGCGTCATGGTGAACGACGTGTTGCTTCCGAACTGGCCGTTGTTCCACGGGAGGTGGCGACTCGAGTCGCCGCGATGGATCACGCAGCGTTCCCAATCGTAGCCGAGCACCTCGGCGGCCACGCGAGACGTCGCTGCGTACGAGTAGGTGCCGAGATTCCCGACTCCGGTGTGGATGTGGAGGATCCCGTCGGGGTCGATCCGTACGAGCCCGTCGAAGCCGCTCGATCCCGCCGAGTGGAAGGGATCCGTTCCGGGTGCCGCTTCGCGCCCGGCGCTCTGCCCAGCCGAAGCGCTGTGCCCCGCGCTCCAGGGCCTCACCAAGGTGGGCGCTCGTCACCGGTCCCTGGCTGCCTCCGTACCGCGCACCGCTGTCGGGTGCGTTGACGCGACGGATGGCCACCGGGTCGAGCGAGAGTGCCCGGGCCGCTTTGTCCAGGATCGGCTCGATCGCGCAGGCGATCTGGTTTTGGCCCGGACCGCGCTGCGCGCCACGCGGCGGCGTGTTGGTGAGGACCGACAGACCGCGGTAGCGCATGGCCATCGGCGTGTAGACGAGCGAGACCGCGCTGGCGGCGCTGCCCATGTCACCGAAGCCCGTGTTGGGGCCGTTTTCCTGTACGATGTACAGGTCGCAGGCGGTTACCCGCCCGTCGGCGCGGAAGCCCATCCTGACCCGCCCCTGGAAGCCACATCGGGCCGAGCCCAGGAAGTACTCCTCGGCCCGGTTGATGCGCATCATGACCGGACGCCCGGTCTTCTTCGACATGTGGGCGGGGATCGACATCAGCGGATAGGCGCCGGCCTTCGAACCGAAGCCGCCGCCGCAGAATTCCGCCACGAACACCAGCTCCTCGGGCGCAATCCCGATGTACCGCGCCAAGCCGGGATGAATGACCGACTGGCTCTGCGTGGAGCCGTGCACGTAGCACTTGCCGTTTTGCCAGTAGGCGAGCGCGGTGCGTGGCTCCATCGAGTGGTGGGCGGTGCTCGCCGTCACGAAGCTCTCGTCGAGGATCACGTCTGCGGCGTCGAAACCGGCGTCGAGGTCTCCGTAGGACCATTCGTCGCCAGGAGCGCCCGTCGGCATCGTGCCCTCCGACGCGGCTGCGAAGTCGGCCTCGCTCCACTTGTGCTCGAAGACCCCTTCATCTCGAGAAAACGTGTTGCCCGGAGTCCGCGCGTTGGGTCCCGACGGGTGCAGACTCTCGAGAGGGTCGGTGCAGAAGGGCAGCGGCTCGAGATCGAGGTCGATCGCCTCGATGGCGGCCTCCGCGGACTCCTCGTCGACCGCGGCGACGGCGAGGATCGGCTCTCCCACGAAGTGCGGCTCGTTCGTGAGAATGTTGTTGGACGGTGCGGGCTGCTCGGGTACTTCGTCGGCCGTGAGAATCGCGACGACCCCGGGCATCTCCAGGGCCCGTCGGGCGTCGATGGTCCGGACGCGCGCGTGGGGCATCGGGCTCTTCAGCAGCCGGCAGAAGAGCATGCCGTCCATCCGGAAGTCCTCCGCGTACTTGGCTTCACCCGTCACCTTGGCCCGGACGTCGGGAGGCGTGAAGTCCTTCCCCAGCAGCTCGGCCATGCCTCAGGCCTCCTGCGCGGCGCGCATCACGCCGTTGAGGTAGTGATCGTAGGCGCCGCACCGGCACAGGTTGCCTGCGAGGGCGGCGCGGGCCTCGTCCCGGGTCGGGGCGGGGTTGGTGCGGAGGAGCGCCACGGCGGTCATGACCTGGCCCGGTGTACAGAAGCCGCACTGCGGAGCGAGCTCGTCGACGAACGCTCGCTGCACGGGATGGAGCGAGCCGTCGGGTGGAGCGATTCCCTCGATCGTTGTGATCTCGCGCGCACGCACGCGGTGGGTCAGGGTCGAGCAGGCGTAGAGGGGCACACCGTCGACGAGGACCGTGCACGCCCCACACTCGGCGCGATCACATCCGACCTTCGTCCCGGTGAGGCCGAGCTTGTATCGGAGCGTCTGGGTGAGCGTCTCGTGCGGGGCGACGTCCACGCGGCGGACCTGGCCGTTCACGGATAGCGAGAGAAGGCGTTCCACCCCGCCGGCCTGCGCCGGCAACGGCTGCGCGCACCCTGCTCCGAAATACGAGAGCCCGGAGACCGTCACGCTCGAGGCGATCACACCCTTGATGAAGTCCCGGCGCGACCAGCTCGAGTTGCTATCGGGAAGGAGAACGGTGGTCTTGAACCCTTCGTCTTGCACCGACGATCCCTCCGATTGGCGTGCGTCGATTCAGGGTATGCGCCGCCCGTCGGCTGGGCAATGTGCCGGAGTCGACGCCCTGTCGGATCCCGTCGCCCGCGGATGCCCCGTGCTCAGCCCGTCGGCCACCACGCGAGGCCCAGGTTCAAGCGGGACGATTGGAGGTCGAACTCGCCGAAGTCCGCGATCGTTTCGCCGTCGAGCACCGCCTCGTCGAGCGTTCCCCAGCTGAAGAGCAGCCCGAACTCGAACGCGACCGACGGTGTGACGTGGAGCATCACCCCTCCCCCACCGGTGAGTCCCGTCCCGGTCAGGTCGAGCTCGTCCGTCGGTGTCGGACTCACGATGGCGATGTCCGACACGCGCACGTCCTGAAAGGTGAACGCCGCCTGCAGGTAGGGCACCACGGTCCTGTCCGGACGGCGGAAGTGATAGCGGGTACCGAGATCGAGGTGCGCGATGCGCCACGACCCCGAAACGTCGGGTTGGTTGCGCACGTCGACGTTCGACGCGTCGAGCTGCGCGAAGAGGCCGAGTCCGTTCTCGAAGGCCCACCCGACCAGAAACCCGCCTCCCCCGCCGTTGCTCCGATCCGAGTCCTCGACGACCATCGAGGCGCCCTCCAGATGGCCGCCCAGCACGAGCCCCTGCGTCTTCGAGCTCTGGGCGCGGACATCGCCGGCCGCGAGGAGGGTGAAGGCGGCGGTGCTGCCGACGAGGAGCGCGGCCGAAGCCAAGGCCCGTGTCGGAGAGATGGTCGGCGTCGAGAGGCGCGACGGGATCATGGGAGCTCGGTACCGTTGGTGTGGCTTGACGGGGGGAGTACCCACGTCGGAGTTGTTCCGATCCGGTCGGGCTCGACC
>JBDHDM010000193.1:0-12291 GCA_039591515.1 Gemmatimonadota bacterium
GATGAGCGTCTCCCCTTGGGGAAAGAACGGAACAACGTGGTAGCCGCCGGACCTTCCATCCGGAGAGCGCCAGGCGAACACGCCAGGCGGATCCTCGGGGTCGACGTCTGGGTCCGGCGGCAACGCGAGGGAGTCGATGAGCACACTCTTTTGATCGTAGACCCTCATCACGTTCGTGCGCGGTGGCCCCAGCGTGATCGAAGGCTTCCACACGTGGTCGCTGTCCAGCATCGCCCCTCGCCATATGAAGCCTCGGCTCAACAGTTGCAGGGGGGCCGACCACAACATCCCCAGGTCCGGGTCGAGAACGGACATACGCGCATTGCGGTAGTCGGGGACCCAAAGCTGACCACGGGAATCGCGCATCAGTCCGTACGCCGCCTCGAACTCTCCGGGCCCGCCACCCTTCCGGCCGTGGGTGACGATGTGAGTCCCGTCCGGAGCGAAGACCCTGATCTCCTGCGAAACGTCATCGAGCACGGCAAAGCGCGCATCGTCCAGCACCACGAGCCCGCGAATCCCGCTGAACGAGGAGGGCCCGGCCCCGTCGATCGTGCCAACGCGGAGAACCTCCTCCAACGACCACTCCGGAGCCACCGCGCCAGGCGGCTGATGAACGACCCGAACGGTCGTGCCCCCGAGGGTGTCCACTGTCGTCACCCACCCACGCGCCGGTGCATCTGTCCCGCAGGCGCCGAGCGCACCGGCTACGACCAAGGCACACAGCCGGAGAGCCACTCGCTAGACGGCGCCCCCGGGGGCGTTCCCTTCGCCGGAAGGTGGAAGTGAGGGGCGGTCAGCCGGTGACCGGAGCTCTCGCAAGAAGCTGAGTTCTTCCTCGACCTGCTCCAAGCGTAGCTCGAGCAAACGCCGCTCCTCCGCTGCCTGAGCCAACTGGGGGTCGTCCGCGGGTCGGGACCCCGGGCCGCCCACGCGCCGGAGGACTGTGCGAAGTGTCATCGTCCCCCATACGCCGCCAAAGAAGAACAAGGCACCCCACGCCATCGCAGAAAACGGGTCCATGTGCCCCCTGGCGGTCGGGCGCCTCGTAGCCGTGCGCGGCACCGTCGCGCGGATTGCGATTCGACTGCCGGACCACAGTGCCGAGCGAGAGGCCGAGCTGCAAGGCGAGCGCTCTCGTGCCCCTGAGGCTCGTCGTGAGCTGGTCGGCCGTCACACCCCGGGAGCCGCAGCCGCCTCGCACGATAAGGTGCGTAAGGACGCCTCGGCATCGCCGTACGTGCGGTTAGAGTCTCCGACCACAGGGAGGTGCCCCATGCTTACGATGCGTCGTCGTCCCCAGGATTCCATTCCCACCTCTTCCATGGCAGACGTCGCCTTCCTCCTCCTGGTGTTCTTTCTCGTGACCACGGTGTTCCCGAAGGACAAGGGTCTGGCCCTCGTTCTTCCTCAGGACGAGGTCCAGGTGAGTCAGTCCAACGTGCTGCACTTCCTCGTCGATTCCGAGGAGTCCATCGCCGTCCAATACGGAGACAATCCGCAGCAGCGCCGCATACAAGTATCGGAAGTGGAGAGCATCTGGCGCACCGCCGTGGCCGCCACGCCAGGGTTGATCGCTGCCGTCAAGACCGGGCAGGCAGTGAGGTACGGCGCCATGATCGACGTGTTGGATGCCCTTCACGCGGCCGGCGCGACGAGAGTGTCACTGCAGGCGCTGCCGAACTGATCGGTTATCCACCCTCGGGCGACAGCGCCCCGCTTGGGGAAATCCGAAACGCGGGCCGGAAGTCGCCATCGGGACGGGTCCGCACCGAGATCGTTTCCGAATCGCGGCTGTAGCGGACGTAGTCCGTCTCGTTTGGGGCCGGAGCGAGCGACTCGCCCAGCAGCGAAACGTCTTCCGGCAGCATCTCGACGGGCTCCAGCTGCCCGTCTGGCGTCAGCAGGTAGAGCGTGGCGTGGGTCAGCTCCGGATGACATTCGCCGCCTCGGGGGCAGCCACTCGCACGGACGAAGACCGATCCGTCAGCCGAGAAGCCGGCCACCCACAGCGTGTACGACTCCCACTGCGTATCGGCCGGTCGATGCGCGGCGACTCTGGTTGACACGCCGGCCTGTCCATCGACTCGATAGATGATCCCCTCTCGCTCCAGCACGCGGAGCCGTCCACCGTCCGGGAACGCGCTCAGCCCCGTGGGTGACCGCGCGACCATTCGTTGGACCGTGACCAGGGCCTCGCCCCCGACAGGCAGTCGAACGACCTGCGTGATCGTGGCCGAGTCCTGAGCGGGACCGTAGGTGCAAGCCGACGAAGCAAGAGCCGCGGCCAATGCCATCCGGTGGGGGCGACCTCCGAGTACCACGGCTGACCTCACCTCTCGGCGGACAGCCGTGCCCTACGCGCATCCCCACCCTCCAGCAGCGGTTGCTTCGTGGCCGGCTCCAGGCCCGGATCCTCGAAGTCCTTCGCGACTGCCACCAGCCCCGCCGAGAGCGCGGCACCGAGCGTGCCCGATACGCCGCTGAGAAAGGCGACTTGGACCGGCACCAGCGGAATCAGCCAGCCGCCGGTGAGGACAGCCGCAGCAAGCGGGAATATCGCACCCGCCAGAGCACCGAGTGTGGCGCTTCTCCCCAGGCTCAGCTCGTCCAGACCGCGGCGCTTCGACAGCGCGAGAAGCGTCCCGAACACACCTCCGATGAATGCGCCGACTCCGCCGGCGAACGCCACTCCCAAAGCGAACATACCGGCCGTGACTTCACCGGACGCCACCAGCGCACCGACTCCCAGCAACGCCCCTCCGCATATGGAGCCGAGAAGCCCACCGATCGCGCTCGTGCCCAGAATCGACCTGAGCTTTTCAAGAACTCGCTTCATGACCCACCTCCCCTGTCCTCACCCAACGGCTCGCGCCTGTGCCGCGTCGATCGATCAACCGCCGACGAGCGGAATGCACTCGAGGTCTTCGGCTACCAAGACCCTGCCGTTGAAGCTCTCCCGAACAATGCCAACGTTGCGCTCGAGATCCGCCAGGCTGAAGTCGGCGTACCGAGGGTGCTGGCGATCGACACCCATCAGGTGGCTCAGAACGAGCGTCCCGGGCGCGGCCTCTGCAGCGATCTCACCGACGCGACCAGGGCTGGCGTGGACCGGTCCTCCTCGCGACTCGGCAACCGCGAGGTGCATGACGAGAACGTCGGCTCCCCGAGCGAAGTCTGCAAAGGCGGGGTCTGATCCATTCTGGTCTCCGCCGAACACCACGCTCCGCCCCGCGGCCTCGACCCGATACGCGACCGAGGGTGCGTTGTGAGGAACCGCATGAGCGAGGACTCGGAGGTCCTCGGCGACGAACACCGTCGAGACGGTGGACGCGGTAACGTCCACCACGGTCGGCTCCACCCTGAAGCCGAGGCCATCCCCTCCAACGACGCCGGTCAAGACGGGAAACACGCCGGACTCCCCGAATAGTCCAGCGAGAAACCGGTCCATGCTCGGAAACACGTCGTCTCCAGAGGGGCCGGCAACCGGGAGCGTCTCTTCGCGGAAAACGTTGCCCACCCAGAAGAGAGCGGGCAGATCCGCCGAGTGATCCGGGTGAAGGTGACTCACGCCCAGGAAGCGAAGGTCCTCGATCCGGGCCCCCGAGGCGCCGAACCGCTGGAAGGTGCCTCCACCGGCGTCGATCATCACCGTGGCGCGACCGCCGATCCAAAGCAGGTAGCCGGCCGACGCACGATCATCCCGCGCGAAGGGCCCGCCTGATCCGAGGACCTGGAGTGTGAGGTCGCGCGTCGGACACACCTGGAAGGCCAGCGTGTCACTGGCACCGAACGCCAGGAGCACGAGGCCCAGCAACATCGGCGCTCTCGTCATCGAAGTCCTCGGTGGGATGGCTTCAATTCCCGGGAACGAGCTCTTGGTGGAAGGTGAACACCGAGCGCGTGTCGGGGTCGACCGATACCCGAACCCAGTGGACGAGGGGGTCACCGAAGGTCTCCACCCGGGTGAAGTTCTGCACCAGCGACCCATCTGTCCGGTAAAGCGGCTTGTCCACACGGAAGATATGTGTGTCTCCGACAGCCAGAACGACTTGCCCCGGAAATGCCGAAGACTCGTCCGTGAGCAGCGCGTACAGGGGCTCCAGGCCGGGCCGTGGCATGAGGCAAGGCGCGCAGATCTGGCGGACGAGCGGAGGCAGGCCCCATACGACCCACGGATCCACCTGAGTGGCGATGAACACCCCGGCGCTTCCCTGTTCGCGAGCAATCTCGAAGGCCCTGGCGATCCACGCGGTGGCCGCTTCCACGCGACGGGTCGAGGCGCCTCCGTCTGCCGGTGCACGGGTCAACCCGACCAGGTGGACCGTGGCATAGACGACCCCGCCGTGCTCCCACCTCACGTTCTCGACGAACTCCGGGTATTCGGGGTCCGAGCTCTGCGGGCGCACCTCCATCGTCCGGCCCCCCGTCGTCAGACCGGGCTGTGGGAAGTACAGGCCACGCAGGAAGTCGAGGCGCTCGTACGCGTCCCAACCTCCGGCCGAGTCCCTCACGCAGTCGTACCAATCGTTGTCGCCGGGCGTGAAGACGAAAGGCGCCGCGAAGTTCTGGTAGAGCTCGAATCGGCTGCGCAGGAAGTTGTCGCTGCAGGGCTGACCCCCTCCCTTCGTGTCACCCACGTGGATGACCCAGCGCACCTCCCCTCTTTGGTTCACGTCCTCGATCAGTGCCTCGACCTTCGGGACGCTCTCGGGGCGGTACGGATTGTCTCCGAAAAGAGCGAACTCGTGCGCCTGCGCTACGACGGCGTGAGGTACCCCCGCCAGCCCCGAGGCACCCGCGATCAGGGCTAGAAGGAGGCCGGACTTCAGCACCGTTCGGCACATCGCTCGAAGACCTGCAAACGATTCCCCTCTAGGTCACGCATCACGAAGCTGCGTACTGAGAGCGCGTCATCGACGAAGGTGGCGGCGTCCGTATCAACGCCGCGTTGCTGCATCGCAGAGAAGAATGTGTCGATGTCACGCACGAAGAAGCCAGCCTTGAACAAGCCCAGGTGACGAGCCGGTGGACGCGCGACCCCCTGCTGCTCGATGAGCTCGACGTTCAGGCCCTCCCCGCGCAGGATGCGGATCGAGTAGGTCGGCTCGTCGATACGATGCACCTCCACGAGATCGAAGACGGTGGCGTACCAGCTGGCTGACGCCGCGACGTCAGCGACCCGGACTGCGACGAAGGAATCGCTGATCCCCGTGAGGGGGACCTCCGTCTGGGCCACCGCGCCCGGCGCTGAAAGGCCAAGGGCAAGCAACGCCGCAACCACGGACCTCATGCTTCACCTCCTCACCAGTGCGTCCCCGAACCGCGCAGCCTCGGCGTCGCCTCACTCGCGGGCCGCGAGTATCAGCGCCAGCAACTCACCATATTCGCGGGCCGACACGCTCGTGCCCGGATCCGTGCCACCGATCGGGATCGTGCGGCCGTTCGTGTTCACGCGGTGCACCACCACCATGTCTTGCTGCGGAATGATGGTGATGTAGTGCCCCCCGGCCCCGTGTGCTGCGTACGCTCCCTCGCCCACGTCCACCCCCGGGTAGAGTCGGCCCTCGATACCGATCCACCAATAGAATTCGTGGCCGCCGTAATCGCTGATCGCTCGCTCGGTCCGCGTCGTGCGATCGACCCAACTCCGAGGTACGACCTGTCGATCACCCCACCGGCCCATCCGAAGGTAGAGGAGTCCGAACCGCGCCATATCCCTCGCGGTCATGCGGAACACGTAGGCGGGATGGTCGGACACACTTCGACCTTGGGCCCCACCCCACCCGCTCCTCGGCTCGTAGAGGCCATCGCTGGCCACGTAATCCTCCATCCCGATCGGCTCCGCGATCAGCGCTTCGAACGCCTCGAAGAGCCCGCGCCCCGTCTCTTGTTCGAAGATCCCTCCCATCGCGTTGAAGTCCCAATTGCTGTAGTGCCAGAAGGTCCCGGGAGCATGGCTCCCTCGGGCGGGCCACGTCTCGGACGCGGCGTGGCCCACGAGATTCGCCGGATGGTAGATGCCCGACCGAGACCCGAGGAGGTCGGCCACGGTGGCCCGACGCTCGGACTCGGTGAGGCCGAGTCGGTCGTCGATCCCGAGCTCAGCGAGCGTGCTCTCCAGGCTCAGGACCCCGTCCGCTTCGTACATCCCGACCATCGCCGAAAGGAGGCTCTTTCTGACGGAGTGGACGTTGAACTTCGTGTTCGTCTCGCCCCAGGCCGTGATGAGCTGGCCGCCCTGCACGATCATCACGGCGGCCGTGTTGATGCCCTCGGCATAGGCTCTCGCCTCCGCCAGCCCGTCGATCGACCAGCCGAACGCCGCCGGGTCCTCGACCGGCTCCCAGGAGCTCCCCGGGTACACATCCGTCTGCGCGCGCACCGATGCAGCCGGCCACGGGCCCGCCAGGAGAGCGGCGAGGTAGACGGTGCTTCGAGCGATCGTGCATCGCTTCGTCTTCAGGCAGCTCCGCATGGGACCGCTCCTTTCATCGAGGTCTGCGCCCAGCCGAGTCCATCAGGACGCCGAGGAGTACGATCACCAACTCCATGCCCAACCTGGCGGTGAAGTCGAAGCTGCCTCTTCGGGCCAAGGTCCCTCCCGACCGATCTGTTTCTCGACGGCTCGCAGGTCTGCTGCCGGACGGCGAACAGATCGAGCCCGAGCACACGGCAACTATACGACCAGCTTCCGCGGTCAGCAGCAAGCACCGGTCGGCGAAGAGAGCGAACGCCCTCGCCACGGTAGCGGTCCTCGCTCCTACCGGCTCACACCCTCCGGATCGGATTCCCCGACGAGCGTGGCGAGCTCCTCGACGGCCCGCTCGAGCTTGCCGGCCTCCGATCGAGCCAGTCGCCCGAAGACCGTGCGCGTCGCCAATAGCACCATCGGGAGCAGGGCAATGAAAAGCACCATCCCGATCTCGTTGCCGGCGTCGGCCGACACCATGAACCCGATGGCCGAGCCGATGATGCCGAGAAGCGTCGCCGGCAAGTGCGTGATCACCGCCGCCTGGGTGAGATCGGCCATCCCGTCGACGGCCGTACCACCGTCGCTGGACGAGAGTGTGATCACTCGCTGCCCCAACTCTCCTTCACTCCGCCATTCGAGCAGATCCGTCAGCTCCGACAGGCGGCCAGGGCTCCCCATCTCTTTGCGTATGACGGACAGGATCTCATTCGTCTGGACCGAATCGAGGTCCCCCCCCACTCGGCGTTCGACCGTGACTGACGTGGGGGCTCCGGCCAACAGGGCACGCCGGTCCGATTGGCCTACAGACAGGGACCGCGCCGCACGCTCCAGGCTCACCGGATCGATACCGACCTCGGCGCCGATCTCCTTGAGCTCGTCCAGGGAAAGGTCCCCGGTCTCCGAAGGCGGCCCGGACGCCCCGTCCTGAACCGCCTTCGCGAGGATGGCCCGGACTTCGGCTTCCGTGTACTTGCGACTCAATTGCTCTCACTCGGGCTGAAACGAAGGCCGGGGCACGGTGTCCTCGAACCGTTGGACGCCGATGGGCTACGTACTCGCCGGTTGAACCCTTCTGCGATGATGGGCATCGGAGTCGGTCGCATCAACTCGTCAAGAAACCGCGACCGAATGGCTCGGCGCGGCGGCCCGCCGAGATCCACGAATCCACAGCTCGGCCAGCGCCACGGACGAACTGAATCCGAGCCACACCGCCTGACCGAACCACACCGACGGCCCTGCACCCGTCACCGCGGCGAGAGGGAGCGCGACGAGCCTCACCAGGAGCACCCCGAGAGCGACGGCGAACATACGGATCATCCATTCGCGGTGCTTCGTGAAGGCCCTCCGGCGAACGGCGATGACGGCCCGGACCAGCGCGACCAGGAACCAGGCGCCAAAGAGTGCGATCGCCGACCTCTCCAGCGCTCCCGCATAGGGCTCGAAGACTCCAAAGAACAGGCCGGAAACTCCGATCGGAAGGGCCAGGACGACGATGAGCCGACCGGACCATCGATGCCATGCGATGGCCCGTCGTCGAACGCGCCTCGAAAACTGGAGCGGTGCCAGCAACATGAACAGGGCGGCCGGCAGCACGTGAAGCAGTGTCACGACTGGAAGTCGGTCGAACTTCTCGAAGAAGTCACGGAGCTCGGCCTCTAGAAGTCCGTATTCGGCCGTGCCTCCCTCGATCCCCGTCAGCTTTGCGACGGCGAACGTGCCCTCACGCTCGAGACGAGCAGGCCCTGCGGTATCGCCTCCCGAGAGGGCGCGGCGTTCCAGGACGCTGATCCCGCGCGCGGTCGCGAGCAGGACTCCCAGACCGGCGAAGAGCAGGACACACGCCAGGAGCCAGCGGCGCACACGGGCGTGACTCATCCTGCCTGCATCAACCCCGGTAGTCGGCCCCGGACAGCTGCACCAGAACCCCATCCGGGTCGGAGAAGTAGAGCTCGGGGCGGTCCTGACGAATGAAGGGCTCCACACCATGCCCCCTCAGCCCTCGAGGTCGAAGTCTTCGACGCCCAGGATTCGTTCGTGGAAGGCCTGCGACGCATCCACGTCGCTCACGGCTAGGCTGACGTGGTTCAGGGAGACGGCCCGCAACTCCTTCGCATCTCGCGGCGACGCGGCCGCGAGCACCACGCCCTGAAGGAAGTCCCTCCTACTCAGCGCCCCCGACTCGAAGGCGGAAACCAGCGCTTCAATCTCGGCGATCATGGCGTTCTCCTCCCCCCAAGGGTCTCCACGAGTTGGGCGATCCGCTCGAGTTGCCCCGCGTCGGGCATTCGCCCCCGCCCGGCACCGAGATTGTCGGCCATGTGTGTCGGGTCGCTGGTGCCCGGGCAGGCCACCGTCACCGCCGGGTGCGCGATCACGTATTTGAGCATCAGCTGCGCCCAGGTGTACGCGTCGAACTCGGCCGCCCAGTCCGGGAGCGGACGGTCGCCGATGCGTGCCCACATGCGGCCCCTCCCGAAGGGCACGTAGACCAATACGCCGATGCCACGCTCGAGAGCGAGCGGGAGGATGACCTCTTCGGCCGAACGGTTGTCGACTGCGTAGTCGATGCCGATGAAGTCGATCGGCTCGTTCCGCATGACGTCGACGAGGCCCTCGTACTGCGTCTCAAAGGTGGTCGTGATACCGATGTAGCGGACGTACCCGGCGGCTTTCAGCTCGTGCAATAGCGGGAGCTGCGTGGGTGGGTCACCCATGTTGTGCACCTGGAACAGGTCGATCCTCGGGAGGCGCAGCCGAAGAAAGGAGCGTCGGATCTGGTATCGTGTCTCCGCTGGGTCGGCAGAACCGCTGGTTCCACCACTCATGGGAGCCGCGTTCACCTTCGTCGCCCACCAGATCCGATCGGCGATCTCCCGGTCCTGTGCCACCTGACCGGCGACCTGCTCGCTCGCACCGTAGGCGTAGGCCGTGTCGAACACCCTCCCGCCCCCATCGACGAGTGCCTGAAGGACTCCGCCGATCCTGTCGTATTGCTCCGTCCGCGACTCGGTGAGAGCCGCATCCGCAAACGAGTGGGCGCCCCCCAAGCCGACGACGGGAAGGAGCTCGCCCGTGCTCGGAATCGCACGCTGAACGAGCGGCTGACTCTGGAGCTCCTGGAGGGCCTCGGGGCGAAGCTTCGGTGCTACACCGACACCGATCGCCATACGTAGCCAAGCACGTCTCGATACCATCGGCTAGCCTCGCCGATCGGAGTCGGAGCGCTCCCGCACGGCAGGCGCGGAACGCGACCGGCGGGAGTGGGCCATCAGACACAGCAGCTCGTACATGACCGTGGCTGCCATCAAGGACGTGTTGCCGGTCGGGTCGAATGGAGGGGCCACCTCGACGACGTCCGCTCCGATCAGCGAGACCCCCCGCAGCGACCGGACGAGTGTGAGACTCTCGACCGAGGTGAGCCCCCCTGTCTCGGGCGTACCGGTTCCCGGCGCAAACGCAGGATCGATGCTGTCGATGTCGAAGGACACATAGGTCGGTCGGTCACCGACGATGCGCATCGCCTCATTCGAGACCGCCTCGACACCCGCGCGTGAGACCTCCTCCATGAACACGACCCGCATTCCGCACTCGGCCGAATAGTCCCAGCCTTCGGTAGAATTCTGGGCGCCGCGGATACCGATCTGTATGGTCCTCGCCGGGTCGATCAGGCCTTCTTCGACGGCTCGTCGGAACGGAGTGCCGTGGTTGTATCGCGACCCCATGAACTCGTCCCAAGTGTCCGTATGCGCGTCGACGTGGATGAGTCCGACGGGCTCACTGACGCCCAGCCCTCTGAGGATCGGTAGGGTGACGGAGTGGTCGCCGCCGACGGCCAGGGTGGCCACACCAGCGGCACTGAAGCCGGATACGAACCGCTCGACGTCACGGTGAGCCGATTCGGGATCGTACAGCTGCGTGAAAGGAACGTCTCCACCGTCGCCGATGCGGCACAGTTCGTACGGGCTCTCGCGGGTGATCGGGTGAATGGAGCGCATCATGCTCGAGGCGTCGCGGACACCTCGCGGGCCATGTCGGGCCCCCGGGCGATTCGTTACGGCTCCGTCGTACGGAACGCCGACCAAGGCGATGTCGAAGTCCGTCGGATCATCGATCAGCGGCGTCCGCATGAACGTCGGGATGTCCATGTACCGCGGTGCGGACATCGGGTCGCGGCCACCACCAGGCTTCGTCAAATCCTGTCACCTCGGGCACGGTCAGGGGCTGCGGAACGGATCCGAGTTCTACTGCCCCGCTTGCCCGGTGACAACTCGGGCGAACCCATCGTCCCGGCCTCCCCGTACGGTGAGGTCACTGCACCGCAACGGATGGCTCGGTCTCACGATGCCGAGCCGCCTCTTGGAGAATCAAAGTGGATTGGGACGGACTCGGTACGTTCGCGCTGTTCATCAGCACCGGCGCGGTGGGCGTCGGGTTCATCATGCTTCGCGCCTACAAGGCGAAGCTCGCCGCCAAGATCGAATGGGCGCGCCTCGAGAGGTCCGAGGGCGACCCCGACTACACTCTTGAACAAATCCGCGACCTCGAGGACGAGGTGCGTAGACTGAGCGAGCGCGTGGAGTTCAGTGAGAAGCTGCTCGCCGGAGGCACGTCCGCCCCTCCTCCCCACGACCGAGAGCCATAGCGGCGGAGGGCGAGCCCCCCGGGCCGTGATCCCAAGAAAAGGGAGGGCGGCCGCGCCACCGCGTGGACGAGACCGCCCCCCTTCGCCTCTTCGTCCGCTACCCGGGCCAGCGTTGGTGAAACGACACCTGGCACGACTGTGGCTCCAGATGTGAGTTCCACTCCCTCCACAGCTCCCGCCACCTCGCGTCGTTTGCCATCACTTCGCCCCGCGCCTGAACCATCTCTCCATACTCGGCCAGGCTCGCGACCTCGTAGATCGTGGTGAAGTGGGCGTCTCCCCAGATTCGCTGCCGGAACGAGCCATAGACGTTGCCTGGTAGGTCGGGCGTGTTGGCCGTAGCGTATTCCACGAACTCTCTGAACGCCGCGCGCAGAGCCGGGCCCTCGCCCGGAGGGATGTCGCATTGGCGAACAGCGAGCATGGCCGCCGGCTCCTGAGCCTCGGCGACGTCGGCGGTCAACGCGGCCATGACGACCACGGCGCCCATCTTGATGGAGCGCGGAACGGACATCGAGCACCTCCTGTAGTGGGGACCTCCCGCTGTCCCTTTCACACGGCTGCGGAAATGCCGTGGGCAGACCAGCGTGCGTGCGCAGGCTACGTGCGACCCCACTGGCGCGCAACTCCCGCGCCAGCGACCTAGTTCAGGTCGACGGTGTAGATCGCGCTGATCTTGTCCCCTGAGACGTACGCGCGCCCGTCCCCCACGGCGATCCCGTTGAAGATCATCGTCCGGGGGAACACCCCGGTCGCTGGCACGTTGGTCTCGAGTCCCTCGCCGATCAGCACCGTGTCCCCCGTGTCCAGGTCGATCGACATCAACCGGCCGGCGCCAGCCTCGACCACATAGAGCAGGCGATCGGCGATCGCGAGGCCCTCCGGGCTGGAGAGGCCCTCGGCCAGAGTCTCCGTGGTTCGGTCCGGCAGGAGCCTCAGAATCCGGCCGGTGTGGTTCTCCGATACGTAGAGCTCGTCACCATCGGTCGCGAGACCCGCAGGGCCGTCGATCCCCGAGGCCAGCGTCGTCCGGCCCTCGGGGTCCGCCGTCGAAAACCGCACCACCTCACCCGTACCGTACTCGGTGGCAACCACATCGCCGTCGAATCCAATGGCATCGATGGGCGCGGCGGCCTGGAAGGCCGTGATCAGCGAATCCCCGGACGGATCCCAG